>JAJPJC010000537.1 GCA_021324445.1 Isosphaeraceae bacterium | reverse complement strand
TGCGCGCCGAGGGCGGGGCCGAGGCCGACAGGCCAAAGCCCCACAGAAACCCAGGGGCTATGCCGAATCCCAGGCAAATTCTCAGACAAACTCCTAGTGACCACCTTCGCCAGAACGTGGTTCGGACGGGGCTCGCGGCCCTCCAACTTCGCACGGCCGTGCGATCCGCTGGCTGGTGGCGTCGGGCTGACGCCCGAGGTTGGGGGACGGTGGTCCCGTCCGAACCAGGCACTGACGTGCAGGGTCGCCACAGGCGGTCCCGCCTCGCGGGGGAGATCGGCGCGAACTCTCAACAAAAACCGCCGGGCGGTGCCCGGCGGTGCCACGAAGACGGGTTGGAACGGGCGCGGCCATCAGGTCAGCGGGACTCGCTGAAATCCATCTCGAAGTCGCTGAGGTTGATCTGAGAATCGCTCTCGCCTTCCTCGGCCGGCTTCTCATAGACCTTCGCCCACCGTTTCGAGTCGGGCTCCAGGGCGCTGGACTGGCCCGCCCGTTCGTTCTCGCGCTGGCAGTCGATGCAGCTATTGGTGTACGGCAGCGCGTTGAGCCGCGCCTCGGAGATCTTGCCGCCGCAGAACTCGCAGCGGCCGTAGACTCCCGCGGCGATCCGTTGCAGGGCATGCTCGATCTGGCCGAGCTCCCGGCTCTCGATCTCCACGAGCTGCGAGCAGATCTCATCATTGGCCGAATCGACCGCCGCATCGACGTTATCGCCGACCACGGCCAATTCCGAGAACTTCCGGAAGCTGTCCAGGTCGCCGTTGAGGGCCTTCCGCAGTGCGTCTCGCCGAGCGATCAGCCGGGAAGTTAGTCTAAGTAAGGCATCTTTGCGGGCCATTTAACACCTCCTGGTGTCCATCAATCGCGGATCACGGGGTCAGAATCGAACGGACAGCCCGGCATCTGCATATCCCAGTCGACGCACGCGCTCGGAAAAACGTTCGATTTCTCAAATCAAATAATAGCTCGACTGGGCTGAGACGAGACCTCGGCGAGTGCCACCGGATGGCCGCTCCAATCCTGGTCGGGATGAAAGCCGAGCGACAGCCCGGCTCGTGACACTAGCATATTATGCGCCATGACAAGGGATCTCGGCGGTTTCCGCCGACTCTCTCTCATTGCTTGGTGGCGTGGAAGGGTCGACAGCCTGACCCATAACTCCACCACTAGCAAACAATACGTCGCGATGGACCAAGGGGTTGCCAAGAAACCCAAAAAATCTTCTTGGCGTTGGGCCACCTTGGATTTCGGGACAACGACGGAATTCGGGGAGATCGAGCGGGACAAAGCGCCGATCGATCGGGGCGGGTCCGGAGCGTGTTGCTGAGGAGCCGGCGGGGATCAGGTGGGTTGCACGCGGTGATCCGTCAGGACGGGTCCGAGAGGGCAGGGGAGCCGGTTCGTCGGATCATCGGGCCGGGCCGTGGCCTTCCTTCACACTGGCTCGGGGCAAGGTGTAGTAGGAGATTAGCCGGGGCGTCAGGTCTCCAGGGGTGCGGAGAAAATTTACATAACGAACGAGCTGGGGATTGTCAAGATAGATCCACTGCTGGAGCACTTGACCCTTGGAGCCGGAGTAGCTGATCCGTGTGGGCTGACCCATCTTGCGGCGAATCTCCTCCGGGGCCAGCCCCCGGAGGCTCTGGGTGGTCAGCGGCGGGGGGGGCGGCCGATCCGCGGCGGCGTGGGCTCGGGCCTCGGGAGTGGCCTCGACCCAGTCGTCCTGGGACTTGCGGTAGCCGCGGGTGCGGAAGGCCTCGGCGATTTCCTGAGAGCCCGGGTCGATCTTCCAGGCTTTGCGCAACAGGGCGATGGCCGTGACGCGGTCCTGGAGCAACTCGTCATAGAGGTTGGCCAGCGCGACGGGCCCCTCGGCGTCGGTGTCGCTGAGGCGGCCGCGCCGGATTTCGAGCCACTGGCGCAGGACCTTCAGGGCTTCGGCGGGCTGCTGGAGTTTGTCGCGATACGTTGCCGCCAGGAGCTTGACCTCGGCCAGCCGCAGCCCGCCCAGGTTCTGGCGGGATCCGGCCAGAGCCCGATCGAGCAATCGCGCCGCGAGCTCCGGCTTCTCGGGGAGCTCGGCGGCCGCTCGCTCCGAGCGGGCGATGGCCGAGGAGAGGTCCTGGCTGGCCTCCAGCTCGAGCAAGCGCTCGCGAGCGTCGGCCCAGAGGCGGCGGTCCAGCGCCTTGCGGGTTGCCTGCGGAGCCGTGCGATAGGCGGCGGCCGGATCGTTGGCATAGGGGGTCAGCCAGGGGGCCAGATTGGCGCCGGCGGAGCCCCGGTCGGCCGCGGCGTCCGGGAAGAACGATGCGATCTCGCGGAGCACCGCCTGCAACCCGGCGGCATCGCGGGCCGCCTCCAGGCGGGCGCGCAGCGCGCGATGGGCCATGGCCGAGGGCTCGGGCTCGGGAACGTGGCGGCGGCGCGCCTCCTGGGCCCGCGCCAGCCACTCCTGGGACGCATCGACGCCGAGGCGCCGGAACGCGCCTTCCAGCCGCAAGGCTTCGGCCTCCAGATCACCCGCACGCTTCTGCAGAACCTCATCCTGGAAATCGGCCGCGCGCTGTCGGGCCCACTGGGCCCAGGCCTTGCGTGTCTGGTAATCCCGGGGACCCAGCGCCGACAGGCCGCGCTCCAGCCGATCCAGGTCATTGGGAACCGGCCGCAGGTCCGTTACCTGGCAGACCAGCCGGCTGCCGTCGCGCTCCAGCACGCCGCGGACCACGACCGCCGGCAGCCGCGACGTCGTCGGTGGGCGAAACCGGCGGGGGACCAGGAAGAGCACCGGCGTCCGCTTCAACTGGAGTTCGTCGCGGTCCGAGCCGGCGCGGGGCACGTAGTATCGGACCCGGTCGTCGACTTCCACCTCGCGGCCGACCAGGTCCGCGCGCTGCCCCAGTTGCGCGGGTTCGACCGGAACGGCCTGGGACTGGGGCCAGCCCCTTGCCGTCCCAGCCAGCCCCACGACGCCGACGAGCCACAGGATCAGGGTGCGCGGGCTCATCCGGGACCCTCCTCCGGCTCGTCGATCTCCTTCGGGACCGGCCAGCCGATCGCCTGGAGTGCCCCGGAATGCTTGATGAAGACCCCGCTCTTAGGCTCCAGTCGCACCACCCACCGATCGCTCTGGCTCTCGTAGCGCAAGGAGGCCAGCTTCGCGCCGAAAATGACCCGGGCGCCGACCGCGGGGGGAGCGAGCTCGAAGAGTTCGAACCCCGTCAGATCGAACTCGGCGTAGCGCGCCGGCGGCGCGGCGTTATTGAGGAAGTTGGTCGCCTCGCCCGGCGGAAAGACGCGGTACGACAGGACGAAGCCGGAGGACCCTCCCGGTTCCGGTGCGGCCTCGATGTGGGTATCGATCAGGATCGCTTGGCCTTTATAGAGTGTGTCGAACCGCGAGGCCCAGGTCTCCGGATCGGTGCGGCCGGCCTCATCGAGCAGTTCCTCGAGAGGACGCGAGCAGAGGTTGACGAAGAGGGCGGCCTCCTCGGCGGCATGCCGGATCTCATCGGCGTCCTCGACGGCACCGCCCAGGGCGTCGACGGCCCTGCTGGCGGCGGAGAGGAGCTGGTAGGCTCGGTCGAAGTTGCCCTGGTCGAGCGCCGGGATTCCCTCGAGGCGCCCCCGTTCGGCGATCAGGGGATACTCCTGACGTTGGGATCGCCAGGAGCGCCACCCGATCGTGGCGAGGATCAGTATGGGGGCCATCAGGAGGATCAGGCTGAGGCGCGTCCACTTCGGGGTGCTGCGCCGCGCTTCCAGGACCACCGGAACGGCCCGGTGGCGATCCCGGTCCGGCCGATCCGCGGCCGGCCGCCGGCTGGGTTCGCGCCGGGTTGGGCCGGCAACTTGGGGGGCCGCGGCCGGGTCGGACAGCGAACGGTCGGCCCGGGTCGCGCCGGCCCCTGCCGCCCGCGGTCGCCGCCGCGCCGGCGCGGAGTCCACCGGCCGAGTGACGGCGGGCTGGCGCGCGTCGGGCCCAGCCGCCGGCGGCCGCCCCGGGGCCGGGACCTCCTCGCTGGCCGGGAGCTGGCCCCGGGGGCTGGACGCCGCGGCGGCCGGTCGCGGGGCGACCTCGGCCATCGTGTCGTCCCAGATGATCTCGGCGTCGGCCCGGTCCGGGTCGCGATCCACCAGCTCGACCGCAAGCCGCGCCGGATCGGTCAACTCGACCGGTCCTTCCTCGACCATCACGGCGTCGAACCGAGCCGCCGGCCTCGGCTCCGCGGCTCGGGGCGGGGCCACTGGTTCCGGCAGCGGGCTGCTCGGCAGGACAAAGACCCCCTCGCCGCAGGCCGGACACCGCAGCGCCTGATAGCCCTCGGTCCGCTCGCCACGGACCCGGTGGCCCGAGGCGCACCGCACGTTGAAGTACTGGACCTTCGACGGTGGCTCGGTCGCCAAGTCCTGCAAGAACTTCTTCGCCCGGCCCAGGAACTTCAACGGGTCACCTCACGCCGGGTGGTCGGCTCCAACCCCCAAGTCCGGCACGCCGGCAGACCGTGCCGGTGACATACGCCCCACGCGCTGGTGTGGAGAGGTGTCGGAATTATCCGAGTCGGGACGCCCGGGGTCAACGCGCTGATGATCGCGCACTCACGATCGGGACCGCCCGCGGAGCGGGCGGCAGTGTATCAGCCTGGGCATCAGCCCCGGACCATGAGCCGCGCCGCGCTCCTTTCCCCCCCTTGCGAAGGGGGGGCAGGGGGGGGTGAAGGACCAGGGCTTTTTCCCCTGTGGCCGCCGGTTGTCCCGGGTGCCCACCCCCCCGAACCCCCCCAGCAAAGAGATCGTCCCGCTTTCTGCGGGTTCTAGGGGATATAGCGAAGAGAGCTCCTTGGTCTTAGGCTGGCAGATGGGAACCCTGCCCCTTCGACCAAAGGAGCCCTCG
>JAJPJC010000227.1 GCA_021324445.1 Isosphaeraceae bacterium | reverse complement strand
GGCGGTTGTTCGAGCCCCGGCAGGGCAAGAGTCACGCCTGCAACCTGGCGGTGGCCGCCGCGCGGGGCGAGCTGATGATCTGGACCGACGATGATGTGCTGGTCGATCCCGACTGGATCGCGACGTACAGCGAGGCCGCGGCCCGGTGGCCCGACGCCGGCTATTTCGGGGGGACGATCCAGCTCTGGTTCGAGTGTGCACCGCCCCAGTGGTTCCTCGACAACAAGTACCTCGAAGCCATGGTGGCGGCGCGGGATCTCGGGCCGGAGGAACGCTATCTCTCCGAGACGGAGAATCCCTTCGGGGCGAACATGGCGATCCGGACCGAGCTCCTGAAGGAAAACAGCTTCGATCCGAACCTGGGGCCGAGGGAGAACAACAACATTCGCGGCGAAGAATCCGCGCTGATCGGCACGCTCCGGTCCCGGGGGATCCGCGGGGTGTGGGTGCCCGGGGCTCGCCTCCAGCACTTCGTCGTCAAACGGCGACTCACCCGCGCGTATCTCTGGGAATTCTACCGGGGAGCCGGCCGGACCGAGGCCCGGTTGTATCCAACGCTGGAAGTCGGCAAGCGGTGGGGCGGGGTGCCCCGCTGGCTGCTGCGGGGAGCGGTCGAGGCGTGGCTGGCCGCCGGCTGGAAACGCCTGTGGTCCCGCTCCCAGTGGGTGCCGGCCTACACGCGGGCGGCGTTCTGCTTCGGGATGATCGCGGAGGCGCGCCATGCGGCCAGGAACGGGCGACCGGCCCAGCCCGGGAGATCCCCGGAACCGAGGGGCCAGCGCGAGCGCACCACCGCAGTGAGCTGAGTGCCCTGGCCAGCCAGACCCCATCGGAGAAGCGCGGGGATGAGCGTATTCGATCCCAGGGCCTACTGGGAAAACCGGCTGGAGAAGGCGTATGGCCCGCACGGCGTCGGCTACCTGGGATTAGGCCGGCACTACAACGACTGGCTGTACAAGGTCCGCAGGGTAGTGTTCCTGCGCCGGATGCGCGCGCTCGGCCGGGACTTCCGCGAGGCCGCGATCCTCGACATCGGGTCCGGGACAGGTTTCTATATCGAGCGGTGGTTGGAGCTCGGTGCCCGGAAGATCGTCGGCATCGACCTGACCGAGGTGGCCGTCGGCAACCTGCGGGGCCGGTACCCGGACCTGCGGTTCCACCGGCTGGACATCACGGGCGATCTTCAAGCCCTCGGCCGCGAGCCGTTTGACTTCGTCTCGGCGTTCGACGTCCTCTTCCACGTCGTCGAGGACGCCGCGTACGAGCGGGCGATCGGTCAGGTGGCCGCGCTGCTGAAACCGGGCGGGCTGTTCGTCTGGTCCGATAATTACTTGCACGGCCCGACCCAGCGGGGCGTCCATCACGTCAGCCGGTCGCTGGCGGAGATCGAGTCGATCCTGAGCGCGAGCCGCCTCCGGGTCGTCGAACGGCGGCCGATGTTCTACCTGATGAATGCGCCCGTCGACACCGAGAGCCGATTCCTCAAGACGTTCTGGGCTCGTCTGACGGGCCTCGTCGAGCGGGGCGAGCTCGCGGGTACTGCCATCGGCGGGCTGCTGTACCCCCTGGAGCTGGCCCTGACGCGGTTCGCCCGCGAAGGTCCCGGGACAGAAATGATGATCTGTGAGAAAGTTGGTTGAGAGGAGAGTCCGAACACGCCTGTCCGCGGTCTCGGGAAGCCGGCGCCATGCGCGTGATGATGGCGTGCGCCCTGTGGTCGGTCCACGTGGATCGGTGGGCCCGCGGCCTGGCCGAGGCCGGCGCGGAGGTTTCCGTCTACGCGCCGCGGACGGAGCCGCTCCCCGGCGTGCGGGTCTATCCGTCGTTCGTCCCCCCCTTCCGCTGGTCGTGGCCGATGCGGTGGATCTCCCGCTATCGGGCCCTGCTGCGGCGCACGCTGCGGGAAGTCAACCCGGACGTCGTGCACCTGCACATGCTGACCCCGGATGTCCCCCTCCTGGACGAGCTCGGCGGCCGGCCGCTGGTGGTCTCGACCTGGGGCTCGGACATCAGCCCGCCGGCCGCCGAGCCGCCGGCGGAGCGGGACTGCAAGGTCGCGATCCTGCACCAGGCCGCGGCCGTGGTCGCCTCCTCGGCCCACCTGGGAGTCGAGACCGCCCGGTATGCGGGCCTGGCGCCGGACCGGGTCCAGGTGCTCCACTGGGGGGTGGACCTCGACCAGTTCCACCCGGCGAATGGCCCGTGCGATCGGCCGGTCATCGGCTTCATCAAGAACCTCCAGGAGGTCTACGGCCCCGACGTGCTCATCGATTGCCTCCCCGAGCTGCTCTCGGCCCTGCCCGAGGCCCGCGTGCTGATGATCGGCGGGGGACGGCTGGAAGAATGCCTGAAGCAACGGGCCGAGCACCTGGGGGTCCAGCACGCGATCGATTGGATCGGCTATGTGGATTATTCCGCGGTCCCGGACTACCTCGGCCGGATGGCCGTGACCGCAATGCCCTCCCGGCGCGAGGCCTTTGGGATGGCGGCGATCGAATCGCAGGCCATGGGCGTGCCGGTGGTCGCCAGCCGCGTGGGAGGAATTCCCGAGTGCGTCCTCGATGGCACCACGGGGTTGCTCGTTCCCCCGGATGACCCCCAGGCCCTGGCCGGAGCGCTGCGGACGGTGCTGACGGACTCGGCGCTGAGACACCGGCTCGCCCGGAATGGGCGCGGGCATGTCGCAGCGAAGTTCAACTGGCGGACCACGCTCCAGAAGATGATCGCAATCTACGAGTCCGTGGTGGAGAAGCGGGGGGCGTGACGCCCTCGAGGTGGTCCGATGGAGTCTCGATCGGCCGGGCTGACGTTGCGGGGTCTGCTCCGGGTCGCGAAGCGTTCGGCCAAGGCCGCGCTGCGGCCGCTCTCGTCCCGGCCCACGACGCGGGCAAAGCTGGTCCGCGACCTGCGACACCTGGGCGTGCGTCCCGGGGCCCTGCTGCTGGTCCATTCCTCGCTCTCGGCGCTGGGTTTTGTCCCCGGGGGGCCGCGGACGGTCATCCGCGCCCTGCTCGAGGCGTTGGGGCCGGAGGGGACGCTGGTGATCCCCACCCATTCCTGGGAAGAGATGGCGGCCGGCTGCCGGACGTTCGACGTCCGGCGGACCGGGGTCTGCGTCGGGACCATCCCCGACTACTTCCGCTCCTACCCGGGGGTCATCCGCAGCCTGCACCCGACCCATTCCGTGGCCGCGCTGGGCCCCCTGGCCCAATGGCTGACCGCCGATCACGAGTCGAGCGCGACCCCGTGCGGGGCGGGCTCCCCCTACGCCAAGCTGCTGGACCGGGATGGGCAGATCCTGTTCCTGGGGGCGACGCTGCGATCCAATACGGCGTATTACACGGTCGAGGCGCTCGGGGGGGCCCCGCACTTGATGTCCGGGACTCCGGACCGATTCACGGTGATCGCCGAGGGTGGGACCCGCCGTGAGCTGCTCATCGACCGGCACCGAGCCGGCATCCCGCGCCGGTTCGAAGAGCTCGAGGGCTGGATGACCGAGCGGGGGATCCTCCGTGCCGGCCAGGTCGGCCCGGCCCGGTCGCTCCTGATCGCGGGCACCCCGTTCCGGGATGCCCTGACCGAGGCGGTCCGCAACGACCCGACCTTCCTGCTGGTTCGGTCCCAGGAGGTCCCGGCGCGATGACGATCTCCCACGCCTACCGGATCCTGTCCGACCAGAACTTCCGGCCAGCGTACCGGGCTGCCCGGCGGGCGCTGGGCAACCTGGTCGGTCTCACGGCCGGGCCGCACCGGCCGTTCGCCCGGTACGTCACCAAGGACCTGGCGCGGTTCCTCCTGGGGAGGACGGCGTCGGCCCGTGGCGCGACCCGGGAACGGGCCCAGGCCGCGGCAGCCTGGCTCATGCGCGCCCAGGATGCGACCCCCGATGGGGGCGTGTCCTACGGCTACTTCCCGAACGGGTCGCTCGATGGAGATTGGAAGCCCTCGTATCCGGAGACGACCGGTTACATCATCCCCACCCTGCTGGACTACGCGCGGCGCTACGGCGACCCGGAGGCCCACGAGCGCGCCCTGCGGATGGCCCGATGGGAAATCGACCTCCAGATGCCCAGCGGAGCCGTTCAGGGGGGCATGGTTTGCCCGGCCAGCCAGCAGACCCCGGCTGTCTTCAACACGGGCATGGTCCTCCAGGGCTTCACCGCCGCCTACCGGGCCAGCGGTGACGAGTCGTTCCGCGACGCCGGCCGGCGCGCCGCCGATTTCCTGGTCGCCGACCTCGGTCCCGACGGCCACTTTCGAACTCACGGGCAGTTCGTCACCCAGGACCGGATCAAGACCTACAACTGCCTCTGCTCCTGGGCCCTCTACCGGTTCGGGGAGGACGCCCAGGACGAGCGCTACCAGGACGCGGCCCTCCGTTCGGTCGAGGCCGCGGTGGCGCAGCAGCAACCCAACGGCTGGTTCGCCAGCAACTGCCTGGAGCGGCCCGAGGCCCCGTTGACCCATACCATCGGCTACGCCCTGCAAGGGATCCTGGAGGTCGGCATCCTGGCGGGACGAGAGGACTGGATCGCGTCGGCGCGGCGGGGGACGGATCCTCTGGTCGCTCGCCTGAAGCCGTCCGGGTTCCTCCCCGGCCGTTTCGATGCGGATTGGCAGCCGGCCTCCTTCTCGTCGTGTCTGACCGGCAGCGCCCAGATCGCCGTCGTCTGCTACCGGTTGTTCGGCGTGACGGGTGACCCGCGTTACCGGGACGCGGCGGATCGCCTGACCAACTTCGTCAAGGCGCTGCAGGTCCTGGATTCGCCCATCCCCGGCATCAAGGGAGCCGTGGCCGGATCGTTCCCGATGCTGGGGAGCTATCAGATCGGCGGCTACCCGAACTGGGCGACCAAGTACTTCCTGGATGCCCTGATGGAACAGGATCGCCTGGAGACCGCGTGATGGGGCCGTTCGTCGCCGAGAAGCTCAAGCGAGCGATCAAGGGTCGCCTCAAGGTCCTGCGGCATGGCTACGTGACGCGCTGGCGCGGCTTCGGCCGCGAGGATTTCCGCAAGCTGCTGGTCCGGTTGGGTGTGCAACCCGGGGATGTCGTGGTCGTGCACAGCTCGGCCGATCGGTTCGAGGGTTTCCGGGGGTCGCTGGTGGACGTGATCACGGTCCTCCAGGACGCGGTGGGGCCGGAGGGGACCCTGTTGATGCCGACCTTGCCGTTCGACGGGTCGGCCCTGGACTACGCCCGGGAAGGGCGCGTTTTCGACGTGGTCCGCACTCCCTCGCGGATGGGTCTGCTCACCGAGCTGTTCCGACGGTCCCCCGGCGTCGTGCGGAGCTTGCATCCGACGCACTCGGTGGCCGCGCGGGGACCGATGGCGGCCGAATTGATCGCCGATCATCATCGGGCGCGGACTCCCTGCGGGCGAGGGACACCTTGGGGGCGGCTGCCGGACCATCACGGGAAGATCTTGTTGCTGGGGACGGGTATCGCGGCGATGACGTTTTTCCACGCGATCGAGGAGATCCTGGAACCGGCGATGTCCTTCTCTCCGTTCACGAACGAGACGTTTCGCCTCCGCAGCCGGGATGAGGATGGCACGCTCCTGGAGACCGAGACGCGGTTGTTTGATCGCGAGACCTCGGCGCGCCGCAACCTGGGCCGGCTGGCCGCGACCCTCAAGGAGCGGGGATCGTGGCGCGAGGGGAGGGTCGGGCGGCTGGACGCCATCCTGCTGGAGGCCCGGGAGGTCCTCGAATCCGCCCAGGCGCTGGCCCGGCAGGGCCTGTTCTGTTACGACGGCGCCGGGGATGGGGTGGCACGACCATGACCGATCGGCGAACACGCCTGGAGAAATGCTTCGCCGCCGTCTTCGCGAGCCTCGACGCCGACGAGATCCCTCGGGCCACGAAGGTGACCGTCTCGGGCTGGGATTCGGTGGCCACCATCACCCTCCTGGCCGTGGTCGAGGAGGAGTTCGGGCTCCGGGTCTCCCCCGAGGACATCACCCGGTTTGTCTCCTTCCAGGCCATCCTCAACTACCTGGAAAGCCGAAGTGCTGAGGGGCATGGACACCGCAGCCTCTGAGGATCGATCCATGAAGCTGGTTGTTGTCGCCGGGGCCCGGCCGAATTTCATGAAGATCGCCCCGCTGATGTGGGAGATCCAGCGCCGCGACGGCGTGGCGGCGTACCTGGTCCACACCGGGCAGCACTACGACGAGCGGATGTCGCGGCTGTTCTTCGAGGAGCTGGCGATCCCCCGGCCGGACGTCGACCTGGGAGTGGGATCGGCCAGCCACGCGGTGCAGACGGCCGAGGTCATGAAGCGGTTCGAGCCGGTGGTGCTCGAGCAGCGGCCCGACGCGGTGCTGGTGGTCGGCGACGTCAACTCGACGATCGCCTGCGCGCTGGTGGCGGTCAAGCTGGGTGTGCCGGTGGCCCACGTGGAGGCCGGCCTGCGGAGCTTCGACCGGACGATGCCCGAGGAGATCAACCGCATCCTCACCGACGCGATCAGCCAATGGCTGTTCGTGACCGAGCGGAGCGGGGTGGAAAACCTGCGGCGGGAGGGAATCCCGGCCGACCGCATCTTCCTGACCGGCAACGTCATGATCGACACCCTGCTGGCCTGCCGGGAGCTGAGCCGGCGCTCGACGATCCGGGAGGACCTGCACCTGGCCGGCCGCGAGTTCGGCGTCCTGACCTTGCACCGGCCGGCCAACGTGGACGAGCCGGGAGTTCTCGGGGGAATCCTCGCGGCGATCGGCCGGATCCAGCGCGAGCTGCCGATCGTCTTCCCGGTCCACCCCCGCACTCGCAAGGCGCTCGAGAGCCAGAACCTGGCGGCCCTGCCGGGGCTGATCGTGACCGAACCCCTGGGCTACCTCGACTTCATGAAGCTGCTGGCCGAGGCGCGGCTGGTGCTGACCGATTCCGGAGGGATCCAGGAAGAGACGACCGTGCTGGGCGTGCCCTGCCTGACCCTGCGGAACAACACCGAGCGGCCGGTCACCATCGATCAGGGGACCAATCGCCTGGTCGGCCTGGACCCCCAGCGGATCGTGGCGGCGGCGACCCGGGTGCTGCTGGAACCGCCGGGCGCCGGCCGGGTCCCCGACCTCTGGGACGGCCGGGCCGCCGCCCGCATCATCGACGTCCTGACCGCCGGGATCTCGACACCCGGTTCGACTGCGGACTGAACCACGAATTGAACTACAGATTTAACCACGAATTGAACTACAGATTTAACCACGAAAGGCACGAAAGACACGAAAAGGGATCAGGATTCCCGGCATTGTAGGAGCCGGCTCCGTCCGGCGATCCCTGGCTGGAGATCGGATCGGGGGACTGTCCCAGACCATTACTTCGTTTCGTGTCTTTCGTGTCTTTCGTGGTTAAATCTTCCAGAGAAAACTCCCTATGGCCCCACACAAGCTCCTGATCGTGTCGTATTTCTTCCCCCCGACGGCGGCGGCCGGCAGCTTCCGGATGCTCGGGTTCGCCCGCCACCTGCCGCAGCTCGGCTGGCGGACCGTCGTCGTCGCTCCGCCCCGGCTGCCGTTCGAGCCGGTCGATCGGGAGCTCGGGGAGCAGATCCCGCCGGAGACGGTCGTCTATCCGGTCCTCAATCCCGAAGGTCTCGCCTGGAAGGTGGTCCGCAAGGCGCTGGGGCCCTATTCCGTCTGGTTGACCCGGGCGCTGGGCGCCTGCACGCGGGCCGTGCGCGACCATCGCCCCGATGCCGTGCTGACCACGGGCCCTCCCCATCTGGTCCACCTGCTGGGCCTGGTCCTCAAGCGGCGGTACGGCCTCCCCTGGGTTGCCGATTTTCGCGACCCCTGGATCACCAAGGATGAGGGGACGCCGACGTGCGGCAACCTGGGAAGCCGTCGCTCACTCCGGAGGCGATGGCTGACCCGCCTGGAGCGGGCGGTGATCGAGCAGGCCGACGTCATCGCCTCGACGGGACCCCTGGCGACGCGGAAGCTCTGCGAGAGCTTTCCCCAGCAGCGGTCGAAGATGGTCACCTTGACCAACGGCTACGATCCCGAGCGGTTCGAGCCGGGGGACAGCCCGGCGGCCGCCGGAGGTCCGGTGCGGATCGTCCACGCGGGTGAGCTCTACGCGGGCCGCGATCCCGGGCCGTTCCTGGATGCGATCCGGGACGTGGTCTCCGGCGACGGGCCCGGGCCCGGGCGCGGATCGGTCCAGGTGCGGTTCTTCGGCCAGAATCCGGGTGGTTTCGACTTCCCGGCCGAGATCCGGCACCGGGGCCTGGAGACGATCGTCGAGACCCCCGGCCAGGTCCCCTACACCCAGGCGCTGCGGGAGATGTCCCGATCGGATATCCTGCTGTTGCTCGATAGCCCCGGGCGCCGGGTGGGCGTGCCGGCGAAGATCTACGAGTACCTCGGCGCCGGGCGGTCGATCCTGGCCCTGGGCGAGGCGGACGGCGACCTGGCCTGGGTGCTCCGGGAAAGCGGCGTGCCGCACCGGATCGCACCGCTGAAGGATGCGGCCGCGATCCGGCAGGCCCTCATCGAGCTGATCGGCGAGCTCCGGAGCGGCCGGGCCGTCGCGGCCGAGGCCCGGCGACACCCGGTCTTCACGCGCGAGGCCATCGCGCGGCGCCTGGTCTCGATCCTGGAATCCCTGGCCGCGCCGGCGGAAACCGCGGCGGCCCCGGCTGCCGGGGATCGCGCCTGTCCGACCCTGGGGCCGTCCCCTCAATCCGAGCCGGTCCAGGTCCGTTGAGCGCTTCCCGAGTGGCTGACCCTCACGCGTGACTCCCATGACCTCCCTGTACCAGTTCCTGGCGACGTCGGATCATCCCGCGGCCCGCGCGGTCCGGGGACTCCGGCGGAGGATCCTGGGCCTGACGCTCCCCGCCCCCCGGCTGGTGGTCCAGCCCATGCTCTGGACGTTCCTGGGGCTGCGCTCGGTCTACTTCTTCGGCAAGCGGCTCCTGGTCTGCGAGCCCCTGTTCAAGGCCTACTGCCGGCGCTATGGGCGGGGGGTCCGGACCGGGGTGTATATCCACTGGATCCAGGGGAAGGGGGACATCATCCTGGGCGATGATGTCCTGGTCGACGGCAAATGCACCTTCAACTTCGCCGCCCGGTTCACCGCCCGTCCGACCCTGATCGTCGGCGACCACTCGGCGATCGGGCACAACTGCCGGTTCAGCGTGGGGAAGCAGATCACCATCGGCAAGCACTGCCATATCGCCTCCGACGTCTGGCTGCTCGATTCCAGCGGCCACCCGGCCGATCCCGAGGCGCGGCTGGCCGGGCTGCCGCCCTCCCCCGACGAAGTCCGGCCGATCGTCATCGAGGACAACGTCTGGATCGGCTCGCGGAGCGTCGTCTTCCCCGGCATCACCATCGGCCAGGGAAGCATCGTCGCGGCGGCCTCGGTCGTCACGGGGGATGTGCCCCCCAATACCCTGGTGGCGGGCAACCCCGCCCGCAAGGTCCGCTCCCTGGCGGCACGGGCGGCCGCCAATGGACAGCCGGTTTGAATCGAAGGGCGGAGGCATGAGGATCCTCCGTCCTCCATCCTCGATCCTCCGCCCTTCTGACCACTGGGAGGAATGCGATGTCCCAAGACCTGGAACGGATCACAGCCATCGTGTGTGAGGTCGGAAAGATCTCCGGGATCAATCCCGACGATGATATTTACGATGCCGGCTTCTCCTCGATCAATGCCCTCCAGCTCCTGATGGAGCTGGAGTCGGCCCTCGAGGTGAGCATCCCGGATGACGAGTTCATCACCGCGCGCAGTCCCCGTGCGCTGCACGCGATGATCGCGCGCTTGAAGCAGGAGCAGCTAGTCGCATGACGATGCGCACGATATCGATCCGACTGGCCAGCCCGGCGCATGAGATGGCGCGCGAGGAGATCCAGAAGCAGGTCGCCTATCTTTCGCGCGCGATCGCCAACGCCCGGTTCGCCCAGGACGGCGCGGTCCTGGAATTCGACGCGCCGGAGGGCTCGGCCCGTGCGCTGGCCACGGAGGTCGAGGCGCTGGCGCGGCGGATCCAGCGCGGGCTGCGGGACCTCCGCCGCAAGGTGGTCTTCCGCAGTGCCGCCGCGGATGACCCGCGCTTCCCGGGCGCGGGCTCGACCGCGGGGATCCACCCGCTGGGCCCGGGCCAGGTGGCGCTGGCGGGAGTGCCGCTGCGGCTGTTCCGCTACTTCGATCGGGTCTTCGAAGCCTTCGGCCGGCCCTGGGACCCTCAGCCTGTGCTGACCCCCACGTTGATCCCCACCCGCGTGCTGGCCAAGTGCGACTACTTCCGGTCGTTCCCCCACAACGTCACCTTCGCCTGCCATCTGCCCGAGGATGCCCCGACGGTCGAATCGTTCCGGGCCCGGCACCAGGATCGCGAGGAGCTGGACGAGCACGCCCTGAGCGACATGCAGACGCCCGAGGCCTGCCTGTCGCCGGCGGTCTGCTATCACGTGTATCACCTCAATCAGGGCCGCGCGATCCCCGCGAATGGGCTCACCTACGGCGTCTGCGGCAAGTGCTTCCGCTACGAGTCGAGCAACCTGAGCGACCTGCGGCGGCTCTGGGACTTCACGATGCGCGAGGTCGTGTTCCTCGGCCCCCGCGACGAGGTCCTCCAGCGCCGCGAGCAATCGATCGCCCGGATGGGCCGGTTCCTGGACGAGCATCGGCTGGCCGGCGAGATCCGCACGGCCAGCGACCCGTTCTTCATCGCCCCCGACGCCCTGGGCAAGACCTACTTCCAGCTCAGCTCCGAGACCAAGTACGAGATCTCCTTGATGCTCCCCGGCGCGGCCCGGCTGGCCGTCGGCTCGCACAACTATCACTCCGACTTCTTCGGCCGCGCCTTCGACACCACCATCACCGGCGCGGGTTTCATGCACAGCGTCTGCGTCGCCTTCGGACTGGAGCGGTGGGTCCATGCGTTCCTGGCCCAGCATGGCGACGACCCGGCCCGATGGCCGGAGCCCGTGCGCGACGCCCCCGAGTTCCGCGCCTGAAACCTGGAGCGGGAGCCCAGCCCCATGCCGCGCGTGGCGCCGGTGGAATCCTGGCTCCCCCTCCGGCGGATCGCCCGCAGGTTGAGGCGGACCCGGCTGGAATGGTTGACGATCCGCAGCTTCGTCCTCGACCTGCGTTACGGCGGCTCGTGCGGCGGGACCCGGCCCAGCCGGTTTGCCCACCTGGGCGCCACCGTGACGATGAGTACCGAGTACCACCAGCTCGACGAACTCTTTCAACGGGCGGGGATCCCGGTCGGCCCGGCCGACGTGCTGGTCGACATCGGCTGCGGCAAGGGGCGAGTCATCAACTACTGGCTGGCCCGCGGCTACCGCAACCGGATCGTCGGGCTGGAGCTGGACCCGGATGTGGCCGCCGCGGTGCGGCGGCGGGTCCGGTCGTGGCCGAATGTCGCGATTCTCACTGGCGACGCCGTCGACAATCTCCCGGGGGATGGGACGATCTTCTACGCCTTCAACCCGTTCGATGCGGCCGTGATGACCCGGCTCAAGGCCAGGATGGAAGCCTTGTTCCTCGGCAAGCGGCAGGTCGTCCTGCTGTACTATAACTGCCATCATCAGGGCGTGTTCGAGCACGATCCCGCCTGGCACGTCCAGTTGTTGGGCGCGGTCGGTCCCCTGCCGGCGGCCCTGATCACGCTTCGGGCGCCCGCCGCGCGGGCTTAGCTGAAGGGTCAGTCTTTGTCGGAGCCGGCTCCGTCCGGCGCCTGGCGATCGGCGGACGGAGCCGCCTCCTACTGAACGCTGGAGCGCAGCGACCGTGAAGCTGATCGAAGCCCTCGAGATCCTGCGGCACGCCCCGGCGGTCGACGCCCAGCCCCTGGGCGTCTTCCTGGCGTGCGGGTTCATGCCCGACCGGTTCCAGACGTTCCTGGCGGCTCATCTCCGCCAGCTCTTCCCAGAACATCGCGTGACCGTGGAGGTGGGTCTGTATGGGGATTGCCTGGGGAACCTGGAGCGGCTGCGGCTGCGGCCGCGGCCGCGGCCGTGGGACGCGGGGGCGGTCGTGCTGGAGTGGCCGGATTTCGACCCCAGGCTGGGGATCCGCAGCCTGGGGGGCTGGGACCCCGACAACCTGCCCGACATCCTCGCGACGGCCGGCGGCCGGGCGGCCCGGTTGCAGGAGGCCATCGCCCACGTCGCGGACGAGGTCCCCCTGGCGGTCTGCCTGCCCACCCTGCCGCTGCCGCCGGTCTCCTACCACCCCGGCCGGTACCTGGGCGGCTTCGAACTTCAGCTCCGGGACCGGCTCAGCCAGTTCGCTCTGGCCCTGAGCCAGGTGCCGCGGGTCAAGCTGGTCAATCCCCAGGTCCTCGATCGGCGTTCGCCCCCGGCCGATCGCCTGGACGTCACCTCCGAACTGGTCAGCGGATTCCCCTATCGCCTGCCCCACGCCTCGGTCGTCGCCGAGCGGCTGGCGTGGATCATCCGCTCCCCGGTGCCCAAGAAGGGACTGATCACCGACCTGGACAATACCCTCTGGCGCGGCATCCTGGGCGAGGACGGCCCCGCAGGCATCTCCTGGGACCTGGATCATGGCAGCCATGGCCATGGCCTCTATCAGCAGTTCCTCAACTCCCTGGCCGGGGCGGGAATCCTGGTCGCTTTCGCCAGCAAGAACGACCCGGCCCTGGTGGAAGAGGCGCTGCGACGGTCCGACCTGATCGTGCAGCGGGATCGGATCTTCCCGCTGGAGGTCCACTGGGGGCCCAAATCGGGCTCGGTGCAGCGGATCCTCCGCGCCTGGAACATCGGGGCCGACAGCGTGATCGTCGTCGATGACAGCCCGATGGAGCTGGCCGAGATCCAGTCGGTCCATCCCGAGGTCGAGTGCCACCTCTTCCCCACGCGGGACGATCAGGCGATCTACGAGTTGATCGAGCGGCTCCGCGAGCCGTTCGGCAAGGAGACGATCACGCGGGAGGATGGCCTCCGCCTGGAGAGCCTGCGGCGCGCCGACCGGTCGCGGACCGGCACCGGCAGCGGCAGCGGCGGCGACGCGGCGGTCGCCAGGCCGGACGAGTTCCTGGAACAGGCGGAGGCCGTACTGGGTGTGGACTTCACCAAGCTCCCGCCCCCGCCGCGGGCCTTCGAGCTGGTGAGCAAGACCAACCAGTTCAACCTCAACGGCCGGCGGCCGACCGAAGGGGCCTGGCACACCTATCTCAAGGATCCCGAGACCTTCTTGCTTTCGGTCGAGTATTCGGATAAGTTTGGTCCGCTCGGGACGATCGCCGTGCTGGCCGGCCGGCCAGGAGGCAAAACACTGGCGGTCGATGCCTGGGTGATGAGCTGCCGGGCCTTTTCTCGTCGGATCGAGTACTCCTGCCTCGCCGTGCTGTTCGAGGCGTTCGCTGTCCGTGAGATCACGTTCGATTTCCAGCCCACGCCGCGGAACGGGCCGATCCAGGAGTTCTTCACCCAGTTGCTGGGCCAGCCACCCGGGTGCGGAGTCTCTCTCACGAAGGAGGTCTTTGATGCCAGGTGCCCCGTGCTGCACCACCGCCTCGAACCAGCCGTGCCAGGCTGACCCCCGGTCCCGCCTGGTCCAGTGCTTCGCGGCCGCCTTCCCCAACCTCGAAGCCGAGGCGATCCCGCGGGCGGCCGCGGCTACCCTGCCGGAATGGGACTCGCTGGCCTCCATGACCCTGCTCGGCCTCATCGAGGAGGAGTTCCAGCTCCGAGTGCCGGCCGCGGACATCCCGCGACTGACTTCGTTCTCTGTTATACTTAATTATATTGATAATATCGTTGTACGAGGAGATAATTATGTCGCCAGCCCGATCAAGGGATGACTCCTTGGCTCAGGAGGGGGCCACGGGCTGGGGTGGAGGGCCTGCGGCGGCGACAGCCGGCTCCTCGTATCGCGTCGAGATCGTCGAACCGGCGGCCTTCGCGGAGCCGGCCAGCCGGATCCTGCAAGACGCCTTCCAGCCGCCCTGCCTGCGGTACACGCCGGACTATCTGCGCTGGCTGTTCCGTTTTCCCAACGGCCTGGAGTCGATCGGCGTGGCGGCCTTTGACGGTGCCGAGCCGGTGGGATTCTTCGCGGTGATGCCCCGGTGGATGCGGTCGGGGGACCGGCGGCTCGCCGTGTCCTTGATGTCGTCCCTGGCGGTCCGGCCGGGGCGGGGCGGACCACTGGCCCTGGCCCTGTATTCGCGGCTGCTGGAGCTGCTCCGGGAGCTCGGGCGTCCGGTGGTGAGCTATGTCCGGCCGGGTACGGTCGCCGAGCGATTGCTCTTGTGGAATTTCGCGCGGGCCGGTCTCCAGGCGCGCCCCCTGGGGAGCTATCGGACCTACGGGGCGCTGAATGCGGCCGGGCCGGCCGACCCCCCGGCGCGGGTCGAGGAGGGGGATGAGGATGCCTTCCTGGAGGTGGTCCGGAGCTGCCGCGACGAACGGATGCTCTGGCGGGACCCGGATCGGGACCAGTTGCGGCACTATGGCGCGGATCCGCGCGGCTGTGTGCTGGCCGTGATCCGCGACGCGTCGGGAGGTCTGATCGGGGCCGCGACCGTGGTCCTGGCCCGGGTCGTCTTACCCCAGGGGGACGAGTTGATCCCGATGATCAACAGCGTCCACCTGCCCCGGCCGACGGCCGAGGCGCTTCAGGCCCTGATCCAGTTCGCGCGGCGGCGCTGGGACGGCCAGGCGACCGCGCCGGTGGTGACGGCCCCGAACCTGATCGGGATCGATCCGGCGGTGCTCCGTGCCGCCGGGTTGCGGGCCACCCCCTCGGCGTTCCAGGGATACGTCTTCGACCCGATTGCCGACTCGCTCCCCGCGGCCCTCATGGGCACGAACCTGGAGGTCGTCTGATGGACTGCGCGATCAGCACGACGGGGCCGCGCACCCAGGAGGATCGAACGCGCGACGGCCGTCGGGACGCGGGCCCGCACGTCGCGCTGCTGGCCTCCGCCGCGGAGTGGGGCACCGCCCGGCTGCGGGCGGAGTGGGACGACGTCCTGGGGACCGGCGCCGGTCGGCTGGCCCTGCTCCAGTCGCCGGAGTGGTTTGACCACCTGGTCGCCACCGAGCCGGCCGCCCAGCCGGCGCTGGCCTGCGTCCGGGACGAGAGGAGCCGCCTGGTCGGCGTCGTCCCCCTGGTCCGGACCCGGCTCGACCTCGATTATTTCGTCAAGGGGGTCCGGCTGGGGAAGAGCTCGCTGTCGGTGCTGGAAATCCCCGGCGGTGCGCCGCCGCTGCCCGAGGACGCGACCGTCTATGACCGGCTCTTCGAGCGCCTCCACCAGGCCGCCCGCGGGCACGACGGCCTGTACTTGCGTTTCCTGCCGACATCGAGCTTCTGCTGGCGATACCTGCACGAGTCGCCCCTGGTCCGCGCCGGCTTCTCGCTCGTCCTGCCGGAGGGGCTCATCTGCAATCACGGCATCGAGCTGCCGCCGACCTTCGAGGAGTACCTGGCGCACTTCAAGTCCCGGACGCGCTACAACCTGCGGCAACGGGTCAAGCAACTGCGGGAGCACGGTGGCGGAGAGCTGAGCCTCCGCCGCTTCGAGGCGCCGGAGGAGGTCCCGGCCTTCCTGGAGTCGGCGGCCCCGGTGGCGCGGCGGTCGTGGCAGGCCCGATGCTCGGACGACCGGGTGGACACAACTCCCTTCTGGCACCGGAAGCTCACCGACCTGGCGGAGCGGGGATTGCTGCGGGCGTATGTCTTGACGGCCGGGAGCGACCCCTGCGCATTCGTGTTCGGGTACCAGGGCCGCGAGACGTTCCACCACGTTCAGACCGGCTATGATCCCGCCTTCGCCGAGTACTCCCCGGGGGCGGTGCTCCATTACCTGCTCTTCGAGGACCTGATCCGCCACAGGTTCCCGCGGCGCGTCTCCTTCGGGTACGGCGACAGCGAGTACAAGCGGACCTTCGGCACCGTCCAGTTCGAGGAGGCGCCCGTCCTGCTCGTCAATCGCCGCTGGACCAGCCTGGGGAAGGTCCGTTCCTACACGGCATTCCGGTCGCTGGTCCGGATCGCCAAGACGTGGCGCCGCCGCGGTTCGTCCGGGTGAAACGATCACGATTGGAGCAACCCGGGATGCTTGACGACCTGGACAAGGTCCTGACCGCGGGCCGGCCCCACGCGGGGCCGCGATCGGAGTCACGCGGGATGACGCCGGCTCGGCCGCAGCCGCCGCGAGGACAGGCGCTGAGCTTCCGCAAGAAGCTGGCCTTCTCGGTCGTCGTCACCTCGGCGTTCGCGTTGGTCCTGTACGCGGGCTCCCTGGGCGTGCGGAGCTTGCGGATCTACCGGCTTGTCAAGGATAGCCAGAGCGGATTGCGCGGCCGGGTCCTGGCTCCCGATCCGATGCTGGGATTCGCCCCGATCCCGGGCTCCACGGGCCTCGAGCTGGTGCCGCGCGGCCCGGGGATCCCGGTGCGGTTCGATGCCGACGGCTTCCGGGTCCCGGTCGACCCGCCGGCCGATCCCCAGGACGGCTCCCCCCTGGTCCTGACCCTGGGGTGCTCCTACACCTACGGGTACCTCTGCCGGGCCGAGGATGCCTATCCCCAGGTGCTGTCGCAGCTCACCGGCTGCCGGGTCAAGAATGCCGGGATGTCGTGCTACGGCCTGGCGCAGATGCTGCTCCTGGCCCGCAGCCTGATCCCCAGGTATCGACCGGATTACGTGGTCGTCCAGTTCTCGCCGTGGCTGGTGGAGCGAGCCCAGAGCTTCTATGCCCATGGTCCCGGTTTCATCACGACCCCGGTCCCTTATCTCTCCGAGACGCCCGCCGGGGTCGTGGAAGTCCATCCCCCCGTGTTCGGCTCCAAGACCCAGACGGTCTCCCTCGATGCCTACCGGGACGGGCCCGCCAGCCTCGGCGACTTCCTCCCCTTCTTCTTCAAGGCCGGCGGCCCCTTGCTGCTCCACGACGACTTCCACATCACCGTGCACCGCCTCAAACGGATCACCGGGCTCACGCCGCCGCCGGCAGCCGACCCGCGGAAAATCGTCGATTCCGTTTATCGTGAAATCAATGATATCTGTAAATTGAATGAATCAAAGATGCTGATCCTGGTCCTGGGGTCCGATTCGCAAGCCGTCGACACCCAGGGGGTAGACCGGATTGCCGGTGTCACGATCGTCGATGCCCACGCGGCGATGCTGAAGCGGTTGCCCGAGCGGACGCCCGAGGCTTATCGCAGGATGTATGGTCACTGGAGGGGGGACCCCCCTGTGTATGTGGACTATCATCCCAACGAGGCAGCCCAGAAGGTCATCGCCGGCGAGCTCGCCCGGTTCGTCGTCCCCAGCCATCTGTGATTGACGCGGAATCAACAGGTTTAACTACTAAATACACGAAACGCACGAAAAGGGATAATGATTCTCGGCAGGAGGCAGTCAAGAGTCGGTCCGGGGTTTCGTTTCACTGCCCCCTGAATCTTGTTTTTTCCGCTGTCCAAGACCATTTCTTCGTTTCGTGTCTTTCGGGTTTTTCGTGGTTCAATCTTCCAGAGAAAACCCGCAGTCCATCGGGACCCTTGTCGCTTCGATCATGGCCACCATGAAGAAGCTCGCGCCGTCGATGGCCCTGGCCCTGTTCCTCTGCCTGGTCGTGCGCCTGGGGTATGCCCTGTCGCTGGAGCGACATCCGGGCAATGTCCCGACCGACGGCTACGTCGAGATTGCGCAGAACATCCTCGCCGGCAAGGGGTTCGCCCCGACGCCGATGCGCCACTGGTTCTTCCGGACCCCGGGATACCCCTTGTTCATCGCGGCGGTCTGGAGCGTCGTGCCGCCGTCCGGGCGTTACATCGCCCTGGAGGTGGCCCAGGGGGCCCTGTCGCTGGCGACCTGCGGCCTGGTGTACCTGATCGCGAACGCGGTCTTCGGCCGGCGCGCGGCCTTCGCCGGCGCGGTCCTCTTCGCGCTCTCGCCGTCGTATACCGCCTATAGTATGGAGGTCCTCTCGGAAACCTTGCTGATCGTCCTGGTGGCACTGGCCGCCCTCATGGCCATCAGACTCTCCCGGACGGCCGACGTCCGGACGGCGCTCGGCTTCGGGCTGGTCTGGGGCGCCGCCGCCCTGACCAGGCCCGAGGCGATCGTCCTGGTCCCGCTGCTCCTGCTGCCGGTCCTGCTGGCGCGGGATCTGGCCCTGACTGCGAAGATCCAGGCGGGCGCGTGCGCCGCCCTGGGGACGGTGGCGATCCTGGCGCCCTGGGTCGCGCGGAACTACCAGGTCTACGGGACGTTCGTGCTGAGCGCGCCCCTCGGGGGGAACGGCCTGTTCGCCGGCACCTATCCCCATCCGCCTCTCTATGGCCGGGGCTGGTACGGGACCGTCCCCAACGCGATCCACTTCACCCAGACCCCGGAGTATCGCGAAATTACCCGGCCGTTCTGGGATCCGGCCTTCGTCGAGCAGGCCGCGAAGCTCTCCGACCCCGATGTCGTCGTGCGGAACGAGCGCGACGTGCTCGAGGTGGACCGCAGGCTCGCCGCGGCGGGATGGGCGAACGTCCGGAACTACAAGGCGATCCAGGTCTATAATATACTCATTCACTTTTATGATTTGTGGGGTCGGCCCGCGGCCTGGGGGCATGACTGGGGAAGGCCGATCGTGCTGGCCTGGTTTGGCTCGTACGTGGGATTCCTGGTGCTGATCGTGGCGGGGGTCGTCTTCGCCTGGAGGGGTGGGAGCCTGGGGGCGATCCCGATGAGCTGGCTGGTCGTCACGGCGGCCAACACGGGGCTGCTTCTGCTCTTCTGCACGGCGCCGCGCTACCAGGCGAGTTCGGCGACGTTCCTCTACATTTTCGGCGGGCTGGGTGTCGCCGCGCTGCTGCCTCACCTGTCCCCGCGCGCCGCGGCGGCGGCCCCTCCCGGGGCGGTGGCTGGAGAGAAGGCCTGGTCCGGGTCGTGATGAGGGACAGCCGGATGAGCTATCGCGTCCTGATCACCGGTGCCGGCACGACGACCGCGATCACGGCCCTCAAGGGGCTGCGGGCCGCCGGTGACGCCGCCATCCAGGTCGTCATGGGCGACATGAAGGCCGATTGCGCCGGGGCCCACCTGGGCGACGAATTCGTCCTGATGCCGCCGGCCCAGGCGCCCGACTTCATCGAGCGCGTCCTGGGGATCTGCCGGGATCGCCGGATCGACCTGGTGATCCCGATCATCGACTACGAGTTCATCGGCTGGGCCCGGGCGGCCGGGCGGCTGGCGGAGGCCGGCACCCAGGTGGCGATCAGCCCCGTGGCCGCGCTGCGGACCTGCGAGGAAAAGGACCAGACCGAGCGTTACTTCCGCTCCCTGGGGATCCCGGCCGTCGCCACGTGGCGAGCCGAGGCGATCCACGACCCGACGGCCCTCCCCTTCCCGGTGTATCTCAAGCCCCGCTGCGGCCGCGCCAGCCTGGACAATTACCGGGCCCAGGACCCGGAAGAATACCGGTTTTACGTCAAGCAGGTGCCGGATGCGATCGTCCAGCCCTTCGTCGCCGGGACCGAGGTCACGATCGACACGATGAGCGACCTGCGCGGGCGGTTCCTGGCCGCCTCGCCGCGGATCCGCCTGGAGGTCAAGAGCGGGCAAGCCTACCGGAGCCGGACCATCGACGACCCGAACCTGGTCGCCCTGGCCCGCCGCATCGTGGAGGGACTGCCGATCCACGGCCCCAGCAACATCCAGTGCTTCCTGACCGATTCCGGGCCGCGGTTCTTCGAGATCAACGCCCGGTTCGGCGCGGGCTCGATCCTCTCGATCCGCGCCGGGATGAATGGGCCGATGGCCCTGGTCGCCCTGGCCCGGGGCCAGGCGTTGCCCGACTTGACGCCCCGGCCCGGGGTGATGATGCTGCGCTACTGGCAGGAAGTCTTCGTCCCGAAAGCTGAGTGACTCCCCGGAGGAGGTTCTCCGATGAAGATGGACGGTCGGCGCGTGCTGGTCACCGGCGGAGCGGGGTTCATCGGCTCCCACCTGGTCGAGAGCCTGGTGGGGCAGGGGGCCCGGGTCCGCGTCCTCGATGACTTCAGCAGCGGTTGCCGCGCGAACCTGGCGGCGGTCCGGGACGACGTCGAGGTCATCGAGGGGGATGTCCGGGACGCCGCCGCGGTCCGGGCGGCCCTGCGGGGCTGCGACGTGGTCAGCCACCAGGCGGCCCAACTGGAGATCACCCGCTGCATCGAGGATCCCCTCGAGGACCTGCGGGCCAACACGGTCGCGACGCTGAACGTGCTGGAGGCGGCGGTCCGGGCCGGCGTGGCCCGCGTCCTCTATGCCAGCAGCGCCTGCGTCTACGGCCAGCCGGCGTTCCTGCCCAGCGACGAGAGCCGGCACCCCACCAATCCCAACTGGGCCTACGGCGTCAGCAAGCTGGCGTGCGAGAAGTACGCCGCCATCTTCAGCCAGACCAGCGGCATCCCCATGACCGGGTTCCGCTATGCGATCGTCTACGGGCCGCGCGAGTGGTATGGGCGGGTCCTGACGATCTTCCTGAAGCGGCTGGCCGAGGGCCGGCCGCCGGTCATCTTCGGCGACGGCCGGCAGCAGCGCGACTTCACCTATGTCAGCGACGTGGTCGCGATCAACCAGGCCGTCCTCGCCCAGGAACCCCCCGGCCATGACGTCTTCAATGTCTCGACCGGCGTGGGCACGACCGTCAGCCAGCTCGCCCGGATCGCCACCGAGGTGACCGGCGTCAACGTGGACCCGATCCACGAGGATGTCGCGCCCGGCCAGCGGAGCCGGATCGTCGAGGAGGAGCGGATGCGCTTGCCCAGCGAGCTCGAGGCCATGGTCCTCGACCCGGCCAAGGGGCGGCAACGGCTGGGCTGGACGCCCCAGGTCGAGCTCCGCACCGGGCTGGCCCGCGAGTGGGAGTGGTATCTGGCAAATCGGGATCGCTGGACCAAGCTGCACTATTAAGCCTCCCTGGAAGGTCTCGATGAGCCGAGCGATCATGGCCGCCAACCTCCCTCGACCCGACGAGCTTCAAGCCGCCAGCCCCTCCGAGCCGCCGCGCGGCCGGGCCACGATCGATGTCTCGATCCTGTTCCCGGCCTACAACGAAGAGGCGGTCATCGCCGAGGTGATCCAGCAGTCGGATGCCGACCTGCGCGACTCCGGGCTGCGCTACGAGCTCCTGGTCTGCGATGATGGGTCCACCGACCGGACCTGGGAGATCCTCAACGAGCTGGCGGGCCGCCTGCCCGAGCTGCGCCTGCTCCGCCACGAGCACAATCAGGGCATCATGGCCACCCTGGGCGATCTCTACGCCGCCGCCGAGGGCCAATGGATCTACAACAACAGCGGCGACGGCCAGTGGAGGACCGCCGACGTCTTGCGGATGCTGCCCCTGACCGAGCGCCACGACATCGTCGTGGGCAGGCGCCGGAAGAAGTATTACAACTGGCAGCGGACGGTGATCTCGGGGATGTTCAACATCCTCCCCGCGATCCTGTTCGGCACCCGGACGTACGACGCGGGCGGGTGCAAGGTTTATCCGCGGAAGATCATCCGGGAACTCGACCGGCTGATCAGCCGGGGTCCGTTCCGTGAGGCCGAACGGCTGATCCGGGCCGCCGCGCGGGGTTATACCATCGGGGTGACCACCGTGGAGTTCTTCCCCCGGCGGGCCGGCGTCGCGCGGGGCGCGAAGCTGGGCCTGGTCGGGCTCTCGATCCTCGACCTGGTGCGCTGCTGGTGGGATATCATCGTCCTCCGGCACAAGTAGCAGGACCCGCGTCCTCGATCGCCACGGCCCCTGGCCCGACGTCTCCTCGTGGTCCGCTTGGTGGGGGTTGCGGCCGGGCTATCCGTCTTCAGAGGGATTCTCGTCATGCCGGTTTCGGTCTCGGGGTATGTCGAGTCGACCGACGCCCTGGTCCCGCGCGGGCTCCTGGAGACGGCCCGCTACGCCCTGCATCGCTACGGGTTCGTCAGCACCGTGGCTCGCTACCTGCTCCTGAAGGAGGACTTGCGCGGATTCGTCCGGAGGGGGAAGTCGCCGGCGGAGCGTGCCTTCCGCAAGGACCTGCTCCGGAAGTTCGCCGTGATCCAGGGGCGCGTCGCCTGCGCGCACCCGCCCTACCAGTTCGTCTTGATGGCCCAATACCTCCTCGACCTGGCAATCCCGGGCCCGATCGTCGAGTGCGGCTGCTTCAAGGGGGGGAGCACGGCCAAGCTCTCCCTCCTGGCCGAGCGGACCGGTCGGCGGCTCTATGTCTGTGACTCCTTCCAGGGGCTCCCCGAGCCGGAGTCCGACCGCGAGCGGCTCCTCAAGGGGCACGGGCATGGCGATACGCCCGACCTGGCCTTCCGCCCCGGCGAGTACGCCGGGCGGATCGACGAGGTGCGCCGGAATGTGGACCGCTTCGGTTGTCTCGATGTCAGCGAGTTCATCCCGGGATTCTTCAGCGACTCCTTGCCCGGCCTGGACATCGAGCCGGCCTTCGTCTTCATCGACGTGGACTATGTCAGCTCGGCGCGGGATTGCTTGCGGCATCTCTGGCCGCGCCTGGCGCCGGGCGGCTATTGGTTCACGCACGAGGCGGCCTACCCCGATTACATCCTGGGGATTCTCGCCCCCGGGTTCTGGAGGGAAGTGCTGGGCGAATGCCCGCCCGTGATCATGGGCGCGGGGAGCGGGCTGTCCGGGAATGCGCCCGGCATCGCCTATTTCCGCAAAGGCGCGGCTGGGTCGGTTCCACCGCTTGCGCCACGAGCGGAACCAGGGCATCATGGCCTCCCTCCAGGACATCTCCCAGGCTGTAGAGGGCCGCGCGATCTTCAACCAGGGCGCGGACCGGCAAGGGAAGACCGCCGATGTGCTGCGAATGCTCCCCCTGACCGGGCAATCTGAGATCATCGTCGGGAGACGCCGGGAGAAACACGAAAATCCGACATGACCATTTTCTTTGATCTCGATGGCCCCCTGCTCGACGTCTCCCCGCGTTACGTCGCCCTGCACCATCACCTGCTCCGGGAAGTTGGGGTCGGGGGCATGCCCGGCGGGCCGTACTGGGGCCGCAAGCGGGCGCGCGTCCCGGAGGAGCGGATCCTGGAGGAGCTGGGGGCCTCGGCGCACGCCGTGGACTACCTCCGCCGCCGGCTGGAGCTCATCGAGACGCCGGATTACCTGGCCTACGACCGTTGCTGGCCCTGGGTCGAGGGGATCCTGAGCGGCCTGGCGGATCAGTACGACCTGGTCCTGGTCACGGTCCGGTCCCAACGCCCGGCGCTGCTGGAGGAACTCGAGCGGTTGGACCTGGCGCGATTCTTCCGCGAGATCCTCTCGGTGCCGTCGGACCACCACGTCGATCGGCAAAAGGCCGGCCTGATCCGCGATTTCCTGGGGAGGCATCGCCGGTCCCCGCAGGGGAGCTGGATGGTGGGGGACACCGAGGCCGACATCGACGCCGGCCGGCTGGTGGGCCTGCACACGGCCGGGGTCCTCTGCGGCATCCGCGATCGGCAGCACCTGGCCGCCGCCCGGCCCGATGTCCTCCTGGATGACATCCGGGCCCTCCCCCAGGCGCTGGGGGCGTCCCTCCGCCCGGTCGCATCAGGATTCAGCGTCGTCGAGTGAACCTGACCCGGAGGATCCAGACCGGGATCGCCGGACGGAGCCGGCTCCTACTTACCGCATGAGGAGCAAGAGATGATCCGCGTCGGCGTGATCGGTTATGGCTACTGGGGTCCCAACCTCGTCCGCAACTTCGCCGAGCTCCCCGGCGTCCAGGTCGCCGCCGTCAGCGACCTCCGCCCGGAGCGGCTCGCCCTGGTGAAAAGCCGATACCCGTCGGTCCACACGATGGCCGACCATCGCGAGATGCTGGCCGACTCCGGCATCGATGCCGTCGCCATCGCCACCCCGATCTCCACCCACTCCGACCTGGCCCTGCAGGCCCTCCAGGCCGACAAGCACGTCCTGGTCGAGAAGCCCCTGGCGGCCCGATCCGAGCACGCCATCCGGCTCATCGAGGAAGCCGAGCGCCGCCGCCGGGTGCTGATGGTGGACCACACCTTCGTCTACACCGGCGCAGTCCGCAAGATCAAGGAGCTGGTCAGCAGCGACGCCTTGGGCGACATCTATTACTACGACTCGGTCCGGGTCAACCTGGGCCTGTTCCAGCACGATGTCGACGTGATCTGGGACCTGGCCGTGCACGACCTCTCGATCATGGACTACGTGCTCCCCTACCGGCCGTGCGCCGTCTCGGCGACGGGGATGAGCCACTTCCCGGGCCAGCCCGAGAATATCGCCTACCTGACGCTCTTCTTCGACGAGGCCCTGATCGCGCACATGCACGTCAACTGGCTGGCGCCGGTGAAGGTGCGGCGCACGCTGATCGGCGGCAGCCAGAAGATGATCGTCTACGACGACCTCGAGCCGAGCGAGAAGATCAAGGTCTACGACAAGGGGATCTCGCGCACCAGTGGAGCCGAGAGCGTCTACCAGATGCTGATCAGCTACCGGACGGGTGATATGTGGGCCCCGCAACTGGACTCGACCGAGGCGTTGCGGACCGAGCTGCGGCACTTCGTCCGCTGCATCGAGCATGGCCAGGCCCCGCTGACCGGCGGCGAGGTCGGGCTGCGGATCGTCGAGATCCTGGAGGCCGCCTCGCGGTCGATGGCGGAGCGGGGCCGGCCCATCGAGCTGGAGAAATGCGGAGCCACGGCATGATTCCGTTCCTCGACTTGAAGGCGCAGTACCAGGGGATCCGCGAGGAGATCGCCGCGGCGATCCACCGGGTCCTGGAGAGCGGCCAGTATGTCCTGGGGGACGAGGTGGCCGCGTTCGAGCGGGAGTTCGCCGCCTACAGCGGCGCCCGCCACGGCATCGCGGTCAACTCGGGCACCAGCGCGCTGCACCTGGCGCTCCTGGCCGCGGGGATCGGACCCGGTGACGAGGTGATCACGGTCCCGTTCACCTTCGTGGCCACCGTGGCCGCCATCCAGTACGCCGGCGCCCGGCCGGTCCTGGTGGACATCGACCCCCGGACGCTCACCATGGCCGCCGCGGCGATCGAGCCGGCCATCACGCCGCGGACCAGGGCCATCCTGCCGGTGCACCTGCACGGCCGCCCGGCCGAGATGGACCCCATCCTGGCGATCGCCCGCCGTCATCACCTGATCGTCATCGAGGACGCCGCCCAGGCCCATGGCGCGGAGTACCGGGGTCGTCGCGTGGGGAGCCTCGGCGATCTGGCCTGCTTCAGCTTCTATCCCGGCAAGAACCTGGGCGCCTACGGCGAAGGGGGCCTGGTCACCACCAATCACCCGGACTTCGATCGGACGATCCGCATGCTCCGGGACTGGGGCGCCTCGCGGAAGTACCATCATGAACGGAAGGGCTTCAACTACCGCATGGAGGGCCTCCAGGGCGCCATCTTGCGCGTGAAGCTCCGCCACCTGGAGACCTGGACCGAAGCCCGGCGCGCCCACGCAGCCCGGTACGATCAGCTCCTCCCGGAGACCGGGGTCCAGACGCCGGCCCCGATGCCCGAGGGGCGTCCGGTCTTCCACGTCTATGCCGTGCGGCACCCGCGGCGCGACGAGCTGCAGACGGCGATGGGAGATCACGGGGTCCAGACGGGCATCCACTACCCGATCCCGGTCCACCTCCAGCCGGCTTATGCCGACCTGGGCTACCAGGCCGGCGACTTCCCCCACGCGGAGCGGGCGGCCGCCGAGGTCCTGTCGCTGCCGATGTTCCCCGAGCTGTCCCAGGCCCAGATCGACGAGGTGGGAGCCGTGCTCAAGCGGATCCGGCTTTAAGCCGATCGAGCCGCTGGTCACGAGCGAATCCCAAGCGACTGATGCAGGACCTCAACGCGATGAGACCAGCCGGGAGCGGGACCGGGATCCGATCGGGGGCAGGGGGGGCCTCGATCGACCTGATGGACAGCCGGGACCGCGATGCGGAATCGATCCTGGACTGGTCCGATGAGTTCATCGGCGCGCTCAAGGACCGGCTGCTGGCCCTGCGCGCCGGCTCCGAGCTCCCGGCCGAGGATCGCGACGAGCTGACAGCCCATGGGCTGCTCGAGGAATCCTCGGGCCAGCCGACGGCCCTGGGTGAGGCCCTGACCGAGTTGATCATCCGCGAGAGCTGGCAGGAAGGCGGGGAGCGCCGGACCTTCCGCGAGCTGGGGATCGAGGACGATGTCGGCTCGGTCCTGGAGATCGGCTGCAGCTCCGGATGGACGCTCCGATCGTTGGGGCCGGCGCCGGGTGCCCGGCGGATGGGTGTCGACATCGACGCCCGGGCCCTGGCCCTGGGCTATCGCTTCAGCAGGCTGGAGAATCAAGACTGCGGCTTCGCGTGCTGTTCGGCCTACGCCTTGCCCTGTGACGATGAGTCGATCGATTTCCTCATTTGCCGAAATACCTTGACTTACCTGCACCAACGGTCCGCCGTGCGGGAGATGACCCGGGTCCTGAAGCCGGGAGGGCTCGTCTTCCTCCGCTTCGAGAACGTCTGGTACGACCTGCGGCAGATTGCGCATGCGAAGACCATCCGGTCGCTCGCCTCGAGGCTGAGGGACCTCGGGTTGGGCCTGATCCACGCCGCCGCCGGCTGGCAGCTCGGGGCGGGGAGCCGCGTCCGCTGGGGGCGTGCCTTCGTGGCCCTGCCCAGGCTGAGGAAGACGCTGCGGGCGTGCGGGTGCGAAATCACCCAGATCGACGAGTCGCTGCGGTGTCCCCGGTTCTGGGGTTTCGCGACGCAGACCTCGCTGCTGGCCCGGAAGGCCGGCAAGTCCTCCAGGCGGCAAGCTCCCGGATCGCCGGGGGCCCGATGACCAGCCCGCCGATTCGACCTGGATCCTTGGCGTTTCTGGACCGCGGTGGCACGTCGCGCGATGATCACGACCTGGTCCTCAGGCCTGGCCGACGCCCACATGGACGAAGGAATCCTCGTCCAGCTCGGGGTGCTGATCCGCCGTCATCCCTGGTGGTGGGCACGGACGCGGTTGACGCTGGCCTTGCTCGATCGCCTGGGGATCCGCCCGCCGGCCCGGGTGCTCGACGCCGGCTGTGGCTGGGGCGTCACGCTGGAGTCACTGGAACGCGCGGGCTACCAGGCGATCGGCCTGGATGTCTCCCGCTCGATGCTCGAGCGACTCGACCGGCCGGGTCGCGCCCTGATCGAGGCCGACCTCGCTCAGCCGGTCCCGGCCGCGTTCGAGCCGTGCGACGCCGTGCTGGCGCTGGACGTCATCGAGCACCTCGACGATGACCGGGCCGCGGTCGAACGGCTCGGGAGACTGGTCCGACCGGGCGGACTGCTCGTGCTGAGCGTCCCGGCGCGACCGGAGATCTATACCGAGTTCGACGCGATCCAGGGCCATCGCCGCCGTTATCTGCCGGAGACCTTGAGCGCCGTCTTTGCCGGCAGCGGCCTCCAGGTCGAGTCGATCTTCTGGTGGGGGCAGTGGCTTGGACCTGTGCTGCAACGCCAGCGCCGCCGCGTTCGGTCGCAGCCCGGGGAGCCGGCATCGGCGACTTACCGGCGTTACCTCCGGCTGCCTCCCTGGCCGATCCCCTGGGGGCTCCGCCTGGCCTTCGCCCTGGAGCACCAGCGGACCCTGGACCGGAAGCTGAGCACGGGGACCTCGCTCTTTGCACTGGCGCGCCGGGGCTGTTGAAATCACGTCGGGATCCAGGAAACTGCCGCTTGAACTGTAAGGTGAGCGCATGACGATGACGCCAGACCAGCCGCAGGTCCTCGAGCAAACCCGGAGGAATCCCGCGGTCGTTGCGCCGGAGGCCACCGAGGCGCGCACGAAGCATCCCTGGGGTTGGTTGGCGGCTCTCTTGCTGCTGGCCGCCGGGCTGCGGTTCACCGGGTTGAGCTGGGGACTGCCGGACGTCGACACCCGGCCCGACGAGATCACCATGATCCGGATCGCCCTCCAGTGCGGGACGGGGGACCTCAATCCCCATGTGTTTTTTTATCCGAGTCTGCTCGGCTATGTCCTGTTCGGCTGCTACCTGGTGCTCGCCGCCTACTGGAAGCTCACGGGCTTCATCGCCAGCCCGGGCGATATCTTGACCCGGTTCGCGGAGGACCCCTCGGCCTTCTTCTTGACGGCGCGGCTGATCGCGGCCCTGGCCGGCACCGCCACCGTGGGGGTCGTCTACGAGCTGGGGCGGCGGGTCTACGGCACCCGGGTCGGACTGGCGGCCGCGTTCCTCCTCGCCGTGGCCTTCCTGCCGGTGCGCGAATCCCATTTCGGCTGCGTCGACCCGCCCATGGTCTTCCTGGCGACGCTGTCGATGCTCCCGGCCTGGAAGGTCTTCGAGCGGGGGCGGCGGCGCGACTACGTGCTGGCGGGGGTGCTGGTCGGGCTCGCGGCCTCGATGAAGTATTACGGAGCGGCCGCGGCCGTCGCGATCGTGGTGGCGCACCTGCTGCGTCCCCGCCGGCCCGGCGAGCCAGCCCGGCACGGGGATCTCATCCTGGCCGGCCTGGCCTCGATGGGGGCGTTCCTGGCAACCTCCCCCTTCATCGTCCTGAGCTTCGGCGAGTTCTGGCGCGATTTTTATCACAACGTGGTGATGGTGCAGGCCGGCAGCATCGAGGTTCAATTCATGCGGGCCTGGAAGTTCCATTTCCTCTACACCCTGCCCAGGGGGATGACCGTGCCGATCTTCGTGGCCGGCCTGGGGGGGCTGGTCGGGGCGTTCCTGGCGGATGGGCGCCGGTCCCTGGTGGTCTATTCCTTCCCGATGGCCTTCTACGCCCTCATCGGCTGGTCCTGGGCCGGCTTCGCGCGGTACGCGACGGCGACCCTGCCCTTCCTGGCACTGGCGGCCGGCTGGCTGGTGGTCCAGGTGTCCGAATCGACACGGCTGCTGGGCATTGGTCCGCGTGCCCGGGGCTGGGTCACGCTGCTCCTGGTCGTCCTCGCCGGCGCTTATTCCCTGGTGGAAGACGCCTACCTGTTGCGCCTGCTCCGCGGCGTCGACTCGCGGCGCGCCGCCGCGACCTGGGCCCAGGAGAACCTCCCCGATGGCGCCACGATCGGCTGGCTGGGCACCCATTACGGGCGTCCGCCGTTGCCCCAGAGCCCGGAATCGCTCGAGCGGCACCTGGCCATGCCGATGCAGACGGGGAATACGGGACGCCTGGTTCGGAAGAAGATCGAACTGGCGCGACGGGGACCGCGACCGCAATTCCTCGTCCTGGAGCTCAGCCGGGATCCGGCCCAATGGCGGGAAGAACTGCCCGAGTACCTCTTCATCGAGAGGTATCGGATGTTCTGGACGCAGGGCCAGACCGCCCGGGCCCAGGAGTGGCTCGACCGGGGCGGCTACAAGGAGCTGCATCGGTGGACCGTGACCGACCCCGGGGAGCCCCTTCCCTACTGCGATCCCCAGGACAGCGTGTACCTGCCCTACGGGCAGTTGAGCCGCCAGTATCGCAGCGGCCCGGAACTTGTCCTTTATCGGCGTGAGACGCCTTGGGCTCGCCCGGACCGCACCCCGGCCTCGGCGCGGCGCGATCTCGGCCGGGTTGGTCCAGTCCGCCGTTGAGGTCGGGGCGGAGAGGAGAGAGGGGAGGGGAGGGGAGGATCGCGATGTCGGCGGGACGATCGGTCGAGAGGGCCCCCAGCCCGTCCGGACCCCTGGGCGATTGGCAGGCGCCGCCAGGGAGCCCCGCGCCGCCGGACGAGGCGCGGGGTGGGGCCGGTCCGGCCGGGCCGTCCTGGATCCGGGCGGGCCTGGGCGCCCTGGGCCTCCATGGCCTGCTGGCCCAGCCGGCCCTGTACCATTACCTGCGGCAGGGCATCACGGGTGGGATGCCGTTCCGACGGTTCGTCACCCTGTATGGTCTCGGGGATCCCGGGGAGCGCGTCGCCGATCTGGGGTGCGGCCCGGCGGACATCCTCCGCTACCTGAACCGCGACCGTCGACCGCAATACTACCTGGGGATCGATCTGTCCGAGAGCTACCTCGCGGCCGCGCGGCGCCGCGCGGCCGCGGCCGGGGTCGATGCCCGGCTCCTGGCCATGGACCTCACGCGGATCCCGAGCGATCCGATGATCCAGCGCCGCTTGATCGATCTCCTGGAGGAGGAACGGATCAGCCGGGTCCTGCTCCTGGGGGTCCTGCACCACATCCCGGACGAGGCCGCCGCGGCGACGCTCGACCTGATCCATCGGGCATCCGGCGTGCAGACCCTCGTGACCCAGGACATCGTCCTGATCGCGGGGCACCCGCTGAACAACCTCTGGTGCCGGATGGATCGCGGCGTGCACGTCCGCGACGAGGCGGGCTATGATGAGCTGGCGCGGCGATCGGCCTGGGAGGGCCATCGCAAGGAATGGACCCATCCCGGCTTCCAGTTCATCAAGTACATTCACTACATCTTCCAAAGAGTTCACTCAAGATGAATGACTTTTCCAGGGATCCCTTCCGGATCGGTTCGCCGGCCGTTGCCGAGGCCGGCTCGATGGCAGACGACCCGGAGCTCTCGGTCGTCATCCCCTGCTACAACGAGGAGGAGGTCCTGCCGGAGCTGCACCGCCGGGTCACGGCGGCCTGCGGGGACCTGACCCGTTCGTACGAGCTGGTCCTGGTCAACGACGGCTCGCGCGACCGGACCTGGCCGGTGCTGGCCGGCCTGGCGGCCGATGACCCCCACATCGTCGCCGTGAACCTCTCGCGGAACCATGGCCACCAGCTCGCCTTGACGGCCGGGCTGAGCCTCTGCCGCGGCGAGCGGATCCTGATCCTCGATGCCGACCTCCAGGACCCGCCCGAGCTGCTGGTCGAGATGTTCCGCGTGATGGACCAGGAGCGGGCCGATGTCGTCTACGGGCAGCGGCGCAGCCGCGCCGGCGAGACCGCGCTCAAGCTGGCCACGGCGTCGCTGTTCTACCGGCTGATCGAGCGCCTGGCCGATGTGTCCATCCCCCGCGACACGGGCGATTTCCGCCTGATGACCCGGCGGGCGCTGAATGTGCTGCTGGCGATGCCCGAGCGGCACCGATTCACACGCGGCATGGTCAGTTGGATCGGCTTCCGCCAGGTGCCAATCCTCTACGATCGCCAGCCGCGGCTGCTCGGTACGACCAAGTACCCGTTGCGCAAGATGGTTCGCTTCGCGCTGGACGCGATCACGGCCTTCTCCATCAAGCCGCTGGTGCTGGCCAGCCTGGGGGGTGTCGCCACGGCCCTGCTGGCCCTGGCGCTGGGGGCCTACTCGATCGCCGCGTACATCCGCGGCAGCACCGTGGTCGGCTGGACCAGCCTGATGGCGGTCGTGACGTTCCTCAGCAGCGTCCAGCTCCTGGTCCTGGGCGTCATCGGGGAATACCTGGGCCGGATGTACGAGCAGATCAAGGGCCGCCCGTTGTTCATCATCGATCAGGTGATCCGGTCGGACCGGGGGGACGGCCTCGGGCATCCCGAATTCCGTGCGGGCACCCCCCTGGCGACCCGGGGCGGGATGGGTCGAGCCGTCGCCCCGACCCGGTTGATCGACTGAACGTGACACCGACCTCGGCTCGATCTCTCTCTCCAGGAGTTGCAGCGATGCTCCATCGACGTGACGCGATGCTCCGAATGGGTGGCGGCGCCCTCCTGGCCGGCCTGCTGGGCGCCCAGCGGCGCGGGTCGTCCCCGGCCCCGGCCCGGGCCGCCGCTCGGCCGGCGTCGTTTCCCGGGCTGACGCGGCCAATCCTGTTCAACACGCCCGAGGCCGACCGCATCCTGGAGGCCCTCCAGGTCTTCCCGCCCAATAACCCCTGGAACATGGATATCTCGGGCTGGCCGCTCCACCCCAATTCCCGCAACATCATCGACGCGATCGGGGCCGACAAGCCCATGCGGTACAACCCGGACGTGGGCTTTGTCCTGGTCCCGCCCAACCAGCCGCGGGTGCCGGTCCAGATCGGCTACGCGGCCGAGTCCGACCCGGGTCCCTTCCCCATCCCCGAGAACATGCCGATCGAGGGTTGGCCGGGCCACCCCGAGTTCTTTCCCAACAGGGCCACGCCGACCCTGGACGAGATGCAGCGGGACGCGGTGAAGTTCGGGGGCGACCGGCATGCCGTCGTGGTGGATCCGGGCAACGGGATGCTCTATGAGTTCTACAACGCCCGCAAGACCGACTCCGGCTGGGAGGTCCGATTCGCCGCGGCCTTCGACCTGAAGTCGAACCGGCTGCGGCCTGAGACCTGGACCTCGGCCGATGCGGCGGGCCTGCCGATCTTCCCGGCGCTGGTCCGCTACCATGAGCTCCAGCGGGGCCAGATTCGCCATGCCCTGCGGGTGACGATCAGCCGGACGCGGCGCGCGTACGTCAGCCCGGCCCGCCATTTCGCCAGCCAGAACAACGATCCCAACCTGCCCCGGATGGGGGAGCGGTTCCGACTCCGCCGGGATTACGAGACCTCCGGGTTTTCGCCGGTGGTGCGGATGATCCTGGAGGGCCTGAAACGGCATGGGATGCTCGTGGCCGACAACGGGATCGACTGGGCCATCTCGGTGACCCCCGACCAGCGGATCCCGATCCTGAACGAGGAGCTGAGGCAGATCAAGGGCTCGGCCTTTGAAGTCGTCGAAGCCCCCCGGTCGCGGCGGTCCCCGCCCTATCGATGAGGTGGGAGGCTCAATGGAATCTCGCAATGGGGACGGCGGGGCGGCCGCCCTCGGCTGCCCCGGGCCAGCCGAGGGCGGCTGGCCCACGCGTTCGAATCAGGATGCGCGGTCGCTCGCCGAGGGGAAGCTGCTCGTCCTCGGCCGCCCGGGCGCCGCTCCGGAGGAGCACCGCCGCTGGCGGCGCCGCGCGGGGATGATCGTATCCGGGGCCTCCTGGGTGTATCTCGTGGTGGTCCTGGGCCTCTGGGTGTTCCTCACGATGGCGGGGGATCGGTGGTGGCTGGCGACCGTCGTGCTCTTCGGGCCGCGATGGATCTACGCGGTGCCGCTGGTCGTGCTCATTCCGGCAGCGTGGTCGTGCCGGCCGCGGCTGCTGGGGCTGGTGCTGATCGCCGCGATCGTGGTCGTCGGCCCGGTGATGGGCTTCCGCGTGCCCTGGCCCGCGCCGGCGGAGGCATCGGCGGCCGCGGGCGCGTTCTCGCTCCGCGTCTTGACCTGCAATACCGGGGGGAAGTCGCTCCGGGCCGGCGCGCTGGCCGAGTTGATCGCCGCCACCCGGCCGGATCTCGTCGCCGTGCAGGAGGGCTCCGTGCGATCGCTGCCGGCCACGACCTGGCCGGATGGCTGGCAGCTCCAGACGACCGTGGCCAGCCGGTACCCGATCCGCAAGGTCGAGAAGCTCGGCCCGAACACCTTCGGTGGGTACGGCTTCATCACACGGTTCGACCTGGAGACCCCCGGCGGGCTCGTCCACTTCTTCAACCTCCACCTCGAGACCGTCCGGCACGGTCTGGAGCCGATGCTCTTCCACAAGCGCCGGCCGTGGACGGCGGCTCCGGAGCTCACCGCCAATCTTGCCGTCCGGGCGCGCGAGTCGGCGGCGGCCAGCGCTTGGGTGCGCCAGGTCTCCGGCCCGGTGCTCATCGCCGGCGATTTCAATATGCCCACCGACAGCGCCATCTACCAGCAATGCTGGTCGCCTTACACGAATGCGTTCTCCTCGGCCGGGCTGGGGTTTGGTTACACCAAGTTCACGCGGTGGCACGGCATCCGGATCGACCATGTCCTGGCAGGGCCGGGATGGCGCTGCCGGCGCGCCTGGGTCGGCCCGGACGTCGGATCGGACCACCGCCCGGTCCTGGCCGATCTCACCTGGGTTAGTTATTAGTTATTAGTTATTGGTTATTGGTTATTGGTCGCCATCGACCTTGGCCAGTCCGCCTCACATGGCCGGCGAGGGCTATCCTTCGGCTGACCCAGGAGCGGCAGGCGTAGCGAAGCGGAATCACTCATAACCAATCACAAGGGAAAGGCGTCATGACTATTGACCAGAGGTTGCAGTACGAGAACCAGGGGTTCCTCCACCTGCCCGGCCTGATCCCGCCGGCCCTGGTGGAGCGGGTGCGGCGCGCGTTCGACGCGGCGGCGGCCCATTACTACGACGAGTGGAAGACGCTGGTCGCGCAGGGGAAGGCCAACCCGTCCTTCTTCGACATCCCCGACATCCTGGATCAGGACGATGCGTTCGTCGAGCTGGTGGACCTGCCCGGCTTGCTGCCGGTCCTGCTCGGTGCGGTCGGGGCGGACATCCAGCTCAATCACACCCATGCGCGCGTCTTCCCGCCCGGGAAGACCTTCACGGCACCGTGGCATAGCGACCTGGCCGAGGTCATCGGCATCGACCTGGCGCACAGCCTGAACTTCTTCGTCAAGGTCCATTTCTATTTCGAGGACCTGCTGCCCAACCAGGGTTGCCTGGCCTTCCTCCCCGGCACCCATCGCCTCCCCCGCGACTATCCCCGGCCCCGGATCGAGGACATCGAGCATTCGCCGGCAGTCGTGAAGATCGTCCCCAAGGCCGGCGATTGCGTCCTGTTCAACACGCACTGCCTCCACATGGCGCTGGATAACACCAGCCCCAAGACGCGCAAGTCGCTGATCTACGCCTACTCGCATTTCTGGGTCAAGAACTACGCCAACGGAGTGCCGCGCGACCTGGAGAAGTACGCGACGAATCGGCTCCGGCGGCAGATGTTCGGCGTCGAGGAGGAAGGGGTCTCCTATTTCGATCAGCGTTACGACGCCGAGGGGAAAACCGGCGACGACAGCCCGTGGCACTCGGCCAGCCGGCGACTGCTGTCCAAGATCCGCCGGGCCACGTCGATCACGCGGCATTGATCTTTTTGTCCGTGGTCCGTGGTCCGTTGTTCGCTGACGCGGGCTGACTCGCCTGGTCTGGGAACGCTGAGGCACTCGAAGCAGGGCGACGACGGCGCAGCGGAGCGGCAGCTCCTACAACGGACCACGGACCACGGACCACGGACTAATCATGAACGCATCCCGCACCCGATGGCTGGTTCTGGCCCTGGTCGTTCTGGGGTTCATCCTGCGGCTGGGCCTGGCGCTCAAGCTGGGGATCCACGAACCTCCGGGGCCGGGGTCGGACTCCCAGGAATACGACACCTACGCCTGGAACGTGGCGCAGGGTCGCGGCTTCCGCGGCATGAGCCCCGACGTGACCGACCGGGACCATCTGACGGCCTACCATCCGCCCGGGACCTCGCTGGTCTGGGCGGGACTCTACGGCGTGGTGGGGCACCGCCACGATGCGGTGCGGGTCTTGCACGGCCTGGTCGGGGCCGCGACGATCGCGCTGGTTTATCTCATCGGCTGTCAAACGTTCGGCCGGCCGGTCGGGCTGCTGGCGGCCGCCGGCTTCGCGGTCTGGCCGTTCTCCCTGTTCTACTCGGCCGAGCTGCTCTCCGAGCCGCTGGGCACGTTCTGGCTGCTGGCCTACGTGGCGGCGGCCCTGGAGTTCGCCGCCCGCCCCGGGGCGGTCCGCGCGGTGGTCGCCGGCTTGCTCCTGGGCCTGGCCTTGCTGACGCGGGGCAACGTGGTGCTGCTGATGCCCCTGACCCTGGTCTGGGCCGTGGTGCAGTTCCGGCGGCGGCCCCGGGCCCTGGCCTGGGCCCTGGCCATCCCGATGGTCGCCCTGGCGACGGTGGCGCCCTGGACCATCCGCAACTACCGCGTCTTCGGGGCGTTCGTGCCCCTGAGCACCGGCGCGGGGGACGTCCTGCTCGGGAGCAATAACCGCCTGGTCGTCACCGATCCGGATTATTACGGCTACTGGGTGTTCCCCGACGAGCTGCCCGAGTATCGCGAGCCGCTCAAGGCACCCAACGATGAGCTGGTCCGGGACCGGCTGGAGAGCAAGCTGGCTGTCGAGTGGGTCCAGAACAACCAGGACCAGTGGTGGTACCTGCTCCACTCCAAGTTCCGCAGGCTCTGGACGCCGTTCCTCCAGCCGCGCAGCCCCCGGCTGCACCGGATCGGCACCCTGGTCGCGTGGGGGCCGGTGCTCGTGCTGTTCGCCCTGGCGTTCGTCCCAACCGGGATCGCCTGGCTCCGTCGCGGGCATCCCGGCTGGTTGATCCACCTGGTCATCCTCTCGGTCGTGCTCAACGCGCTGGTCTTCTGGGGATCGTCGCGGTTCCGTTACCCGATCGAGGGCTTGTGCCTGATCCTGGCCGGGGCGGCCGTGGTCGGATTGGTTCAGTGGGTGGGGAACCGCCGGCCTGCCCCGGCGGTCTCGTCCTCGGCCGCGGCATGAGGACCGTCGGAATGCGAGCGGCTTTACCTCGGATGGCTTCGGCATCGGCAGCGAGTGCGAGTGACTCGCGACCGGAACCGATGGCCTGCGCGCTGCGGGTCACCCACGTGGTCCTGTCGATGGAGCTCGGGGGGTTGGAGTCGATCGTGCTGGACCTGTTGCGCGAGGGCCGGCGGGCCGGCCAGAGCGTGGCCGTGGTCTGCCTGGAGCGCCCCGGCGTGCTGGCGGAGCAGGTCGAGGCCCAGGGGGGACGGCTGGCCTGCATCCACAAGCCGCCCGGGATCCGGCTGGAGGTGTTCGGCCGGCTGGGAAGGTTGTTCCGCGAGCTGCGGCCCGACGTGGTGCACACCCACCAGATCGGGGCGCTGTTCTATGCCGGTCCGGCGGCCCGACGTGCCGGGGTTCCCGTGGTGGTGCACACCGAGCACGGCAAGCATTATGATCATCGGCGGCGGACGCGATGGCTGGGCCGGCTGGCCGCGCGGGGCGCGGCCCGGTTCTTCTGCGTCTCGGCGGACATCGCCGCCGCCGTCGGAGCCCATCGCATCGCCCCGCCGGGGAAGATCCGGGTCGTCCCCAACGGGATCGATACGACCCGCTTTCAAGAGGAGAATGAGGCCGGAGCCGTGCGGCAGTCCCTGGGGATCCCCGCGAATGCGCCCGTGATCGGCACGGTGGGCCGCCTGAGCGAGGTCAAGCGGCAGGACCTGCTCATCCGCGCGTTCCAGCAGGTCCGGGCCCGGCTGGCCGACGCGCACCTTCTCCTGGTGGGGGACGGTCCCTGGCTGGGCCGGCTCCGCGAGCTGGTCGCGGGCCTCGGCCTGGCCGATTCCGTGCACTTCGCCGGCTATCAAGCCCAGCCGGCCCCCTATCTCCAGGCCATGGACCTCTTCGCCCTGACCAGCCAGTCCGAGGGAATGCCGCTGGCGGTCCTGGAGGCCTGGGCCGCGGGCCTGCCCGTGGTCGCCACCCGGGTGGGCGGACTCCCCGAGCTGGTCGACGACGGCCGGACCGGCATCCTGGTCGCCTTCGGTGATGACGCCGCGCTGGCGCGGGCCCTCGGTGATCTGCTCGCCGATCCGGCAACCGCCCGCCGCCTGGGCGCGGCCGGGCGTGATCGGGTCGAGGCCCGGTACAGTCTCCGGCGGATGGCCGATGAGTATCAGCGCCACTACAATGAGTTGCTCGGCCGCGGGGTGCGAACCTGATGCGCATCTTGACCCTGACGAACCTGTATCCGACTCCGTTTCACCCGACGCGCGCCACGTTCAACCGGCAGAAGATCCGGCTGCTGGCGCGGCGGCATCCCCTGGCCGTCATCGCGCCGATCCTCTGGCCCGAGGAGCTGGCGGCCCGCTGGCGGGGGGCCGCGCCCCTGCCGCGGGACCGGCGGGTCACCTGCGATGGGATCACGGTGGACCATCCCCGGTATATCTATCCGCCCAAGGTCTTGCGGGGCTGGTATGGTTATTGCTTCCGGGAGTCGGTCCGCCGGACGTTCCAGCGGGTGCTGGCCGAGTTCCGACCCGACGTCGTCTTCGCCCCCTGGGCCTACCCCGACGGCTGGGCGGCCGTCCAGCTCGGCCATCGCGCGGGGCTCCCCGTCGTGATTCAGGTCCACGGCTCGGATATCCTGGCCCTCTCCCGCTGTCCCCGGCGATCGCCAGGCACGGTCGAGGCCCTGCGCCAGGCGGACGGGATCGTCGCCGTCAGTCACGACCTGGAGGAGCGCGTGGTGGCGCTGGGCGCCGATCCGAGCCGGGTCCGGGTCGTCTATGACGGCATCGACTCCGAGCTGTTTCACCCCGGGTCCCGGGACGCGGCCCGTGCCCGGATGGCGCGGGAGCTCCCGCTGCACGGCCCGGTGGTGCTCTTCATCGGCAACCTCCTGCCCGTCAAGGGCCTGGAGGTCTTGATCGACGCCTTCGCCCGGCTGGCGGGGCAGGGGGTCGACTTCCACGGCCTGCTGATTGGCCGGGGCCCGCTGCGGTCGCGGCTGGAGGCCCGGGTCCGGCGGCTCGGGCTGGACGGCCGGGTCAAGCTGCTCGGGTCCCGGCCGCACGACCAGTTGCCGGACTGGTACCGCGCGGCCGACCTGTTCGTGCTGCCGAGCTACTCGGAGGGGGTGCCGATCGTGCTGCTGGAGGCCGCCGCCTGCGGCACGCCGTTCGTGGCCAGCCGGGTCGGCGGCATCCCCGAGATCGCCCACCTCGGGACCAGCCGGCTGGTCCCCGCCGGCGACGCCGAGGCGCTGGCAGAGGCCATCCGGGCCGGACTGGCCGATGGCCGCCGAGAGCGGCTGCCCCACAGTCCGGTGCGCAGCCACGCCGAGGCCGTCGCCGAGCTGATCGATTTCTTCTCGTCATTTGTTATTTGTCATTCGTCATTGGTCATTAATCACTAGTCATTTGTCATCCGTGGGTCTGTCTCGGCATCCGGCAGGTCCGGAGGCAGGAGCTCGAGGGCCGGGGGTATGAGGGGCATCCCCGGCGGCGACTGGAGCCCACCAATAACCAGTAACAAATCACCAATAACAAATAACCAAGGACCAAGACAGTGAGCAGGGTTTCCGTTTTTGGGATTGGCTACGTCGGCTGCGTCTCGGCCGCGTGCCTGGCCCGCGACGGCCATCAGGTCATCGGCGTCGACGTCGATGCCGACAAGGTCGGGGAATTGAACGCGGGGTATGCCCCGATCGCCGAGCCGGGGCTGCCGGAGCTGGTCCGCGCGCAAGTCCAGGCCGGCAACCTCCGCGGCACCCGGGACGTCGAGGAGGCGGTGCTGACTTCGGAGATCGGCCTGATCACCGTGGGCACCCCCTCGAATGACAATGGCGACGTGTCCACCCGCGCGGTGGAACAGGTGGTCGCGGCGATCGGCCGGACGCTCCGCCAGTCGGCCCGGGACTTCACGGTCGTGGTCCGGTCCACGCTCCTGCCCGGGATCCTGGAAGAGCGGCTGGCCCCCTTGCTCCAGGAGGCCGCCGGCCGGCCGCTGGGCCGGGGGCTGGACCTGGCCAACAACCCCGAGTTCCTCCGCGAAAGCTCGGCGATCCGGGACTACGACGATCCGCCGTTCGTGCTGGTGGGCGCCGACCATCCCCGGACGGCCCAGGCGGTGCTGGCCCTGTACGAGCAGATCGCGGCGGAGCGGGTCGTGACCGATCCCCGCACGGCGGCCCTGGTCAAGTATGGCTGCAATGCGTTCCACGCCCTCAAGGTGGCCTTCGCCAACGAGCTGGGGAGCCTGGCCCGTTCGTTCGGGGTCGACGGGGCCGAGATCCTGGGCCTGCTCTGCCGCGATCGCCGGCTCAACATCTCGACGGCGTACCTCCGCCCCGGGTTCGCCTTCGGCGGGTCGTGCCTGCCCAAGGACCTCCGCGCCCTGACCCGCTACGCCGAGCGCGAGGCGCTGCGACTGGATCTGCTCGCGTCGATCCTCCCCTCGAATGAGGACCACCTGCGGCGGGCCGTCCGGCTCATCCAGGGGGCCGGACACCGCAAGATCGGCATCATCGGCTTGAGCTTCAAACCGGGCACCGACGACCTGCGGGAGAGCCCCCTGGTCATCCTGGTCGAGACCCTGCTGGGCCGGGGATTCGACATCAAGATCCTCGATCCCGGCATCTCGGTCAGCCGGCTCCGCGGCCGGAACCTGGCGTATATCGATCGCCACCTGCCCCACCTCGCCGCCTTGCTGGTTGAGGATGTCGCGGAGCTCGCTCAGCATGCCTCGCTCCTGGTGCTGGGCTCCGACGTGGCCGACAGCCTCGACTGGCGCAGCGGGTATACCGGCGCCGTCATCGACCTGCGCCGCGACCTCACCGCGGGGCGGCCGGCGGCTTCGGAATCGCAGGGAGCGAGCGACGCCTGGCTCGAGCCGACCGGTCTTCACCGATCACTCACAACTCGCAACTCGCAATGATGAAGATCCTTTTCACGCACAAACAGATCCTCTTCCCGCACGATACCGGCGGAAAGATCCGGGTGCTCAACCTGCTGCGCCATCTGGCCCGCTGGCATGAGATTGTGTACCTGTGCAATCTCCGGCCGGGGGACGAGGCGTACCTGCCCCAGATGGCGGCGCTGGGCCTGCGGGTCGAGGGCGTGCCCAAGCAGGACTCCCGCCGCCGCAGCGCGCGCTACTATGGGGAGGCGGTCGTCAACCTGTTCTCGCCGCAGCCGTTCACGGTCGCCCGGAACTTCGATCCGGCGTTGAAGGCGCGGGCCGCGGCCCTGGTCGGCACCGGGGCCTTCAACTTGATGATCTGCGATGGGGTCCAGATGACGCCGCATTTCGTGGACCTGCCGGTGCCCAAGATCCTGTTCCAGCACAACGCCGAGGCCCGGCTGCTCGAGCGGCACGCCCAGCACGATCCCACCTGGCTGCGCCGGCGGTACATGGCCGCTCAGCATTCCAAGATGTGCCGGTTCGAGGCCGATTATGGTGCGCGGTTCGACGCGGTGATCGCCGTCAGCGAGCTGGATCGGCAAGCCTTCGAGCGCGACTACTCCTGGCGGCAGGTCCGGGCGATCGACACGGCGGTGGACCTGGACTACTTCCAGCCGGCCGGCCGGCCCGAGCAGGCCGACCGGGTGGTCTTCGTGGGCTCGATGGACTGGCTGCCCAACCAGGATGGCGTGCGGTTCTTCCTCGAGGAGGTCTGGCCCCGCATCCGCGCCCGCCGGCCCACCGCGACGTTCCAGGTCGTCGGCCGGGATCCGCCCGCCAAGCTGTGCCGGTTCTCCGGCAGTGACGGGATCGAGATCGCCGGCAGCGTGCCCGATGTCCGGCCCTACCTGGAGGAGGCCGCGGTCGTGGTCGTGCCGATCCTGGTCGGAGGCGGAACCCGGCTGAAGATCTACGAGGCGATGGCCATGGGCAAGGCCGTCGTGAGTACCACGATCGGGGCCGAAGGGCTGGTGTACACGCCGGGCCAGCACCTGCTGGTGGCCGACGAGCCGGCCGCCTTCGCGGAGGCCGTGGTCAGCCTGCTCAAGGCCCCGCCGTTCCGGAGGCATCTGGGCGCGGCCGCCCGCCGGCTGGTCAACGAGTGCTTCTCGGCCGAGACGGTGGCCCGCCAGTTCGAGTCGATCTGCCGGGACACGCTGCACCGGCTCAACGGCCGCGCGGTTTCCGTTTGAGAAAAGAAAAGAAAAGAAAAGGCTGCTGAGATGTTCGCAATGATTCGCCAGGACCTGCGCCGCAAGGCCCAGTGGATGTATGGCTCCGACCGCTGGCAGTCGGTCGTCAAGGTGTGCTTCGCCAGCGGGACGATGGCCATGGTCATCTACCGGCTGATGCAGTGGTCGCGCCGCCATCGCCTGGTTCCCCTGGAGATGATCTTCAACAAGCTGAACGCGGTCTGCTGCAACTGCATCATCGGCCGGGGTGCGGAGTTCGGCCCGGGCCTGGTCCTGCTCTATGGGACCGGGATCGTGATCAACGGTCGCGTCCGGGGCGGGTGCAACGTGACGATCCATCAGCAGGTCACCCTGGGGGGCGAGGAGGACCGGGTCCCGGTCCTGGGGGATAACGTCCTGCTCGCCGCCGGGGCCAAGGTGGTCGGGCCGGTCCGGATCGGGGACGGGGCCACGGTTGCCGTCAACTCGGCCGTCTTCCGCAACGTGCCGCCCGGAACGACGGTCCTGGGCGTTCCAGCCCAACCGATCTGGTGGGACAGGGACGGGGACGCGCCCGCGCCCGCGCCCACTCCGTCGAATGGTCGGGCCACCGGCCAGGGCCCAGTCGCGCCGGCGCCGCGGGAGTCGTCGCCGCCGGTGCCGATGCCGGGCGTGCCGCGCTCCGCGCCCACCGCCAGCGATGCGGCTCGGGCCGAGCTCGCGGCCCGGCTGATCCCGTGCTTCGCCGCCGCGTTCGGCGGCCTGAGCCGCGAGGAGATCCCGCGGGCGACCGTCGCCTCGCTGCCGGAATGGGACTCGCTCGCCTCCATGACCCTGGTCGCGCTCATCGAGGAGGAGTTCCACGTGCGAATCCCCGTCGCGGAGATCGCCCGACTCACCTCCTTCGGGGAGATTCTCGACTATTTGCAAGCTCATGCCGCACCAGCGGGCGAGGCTTGCGCGGTTGCGGAAAACCTGGGCCAGGATCACGCGCGATGAGCGGCCTCTGGCTGGATCCCTACCGGTTGCTGTTCCTGCTCCTGGGAGCCGGCATCGCCATCCTGTGGCGGCGGCGGCGGGTGCCGGCCGGCCGCTTGCTCCCGGCCACGCTCGCCTTCGCCGGCCTGGCCGTGCTGAGCACGCCGGCCCTGGCGTATCTCTCCCTGGGGACGCTCGAGTGGCGTTACCCTCCGACCGAGTCCCGCCCGGACGACGCCCAGGCGATCGTGGTCCTGGGCGCCGGCATGGTCCCGCCGGACGGGACGCGGCTCCATGCCGAGCTGAACGCGGATTCGCTGTTCCGCTGCCTGCATGCCGCGGCGGTCTACCACCGGGGGAAACCCTGCCCGGTCGTCGTCTGCGGCGGACGGATTGCCCCCGGACCGTCGACTCCTCCGCTGGCCCAGCTCATGCGCGAGTTCCTCCGCGACCAGGCGGTCCGCGGTGAGGACCTCCTCGTCGAAGACCAGTCGCGGACGACCCATGAGAACGCGCGCGCATGCCGCAAGCTGCTCCAGGAGCGGCGGATCACCAAGGTCGTCCTGGTCACCGAGGCGACGCACATGTTCCGGGCCCTGCGCTGCTTCCGCAAGCAGGGGATCGCGGCCGTACCCTCGGCCTGCCACCACAGGGCCACCGCGTTCGAATGGAGCCTCGGGGATTTCCTGCCCAGCGCCGGCGCGGTCCAGAACCACGAGCGCACGTTCCACGAATGGCTCGGCTCCGCCTGGTATTGGATGAGGGGCTATCTTTAGAGTCGGCCCGCGGCGGATCTCCGCGGCGTGCGCGCGGCTGGGGATTCCCAATCCCAGATTCCAGATTCCAGATTCCCAATGGAGATGCATCGGAATCTGGAATCTGCCATTCGGAT
>JAJPJC010000479.1 GCA_021324445.1 Isosphaeraceae bacterium | reverse complement strand
TTTGGTCCTTGGGGCCCCCGGGTCCTCCGCCGCCCTTGGGGAGGGGGACCGCCGGGCCCCCCCCGATGCCCCCGCGGGGGGGGGGGGGGGGGGGGGGGAGCTGGTAGGGGTATTGAGGAATTTGACTTCGGGACGGTACTGGCCCGCGGTCAGATCCTGCGCCACGAATTCATCTTCACGAATTCGGCGAAGCAGCCGATCCAACTTAGGCAGGCAACAGCGCTGACTCCCTGCTGTTCCGAGGTCGGGCCGGTCTCGGAAGAGACGATTCCCCCAGGTGGTCAGTGTCGGATCCCTACCGTTTTGAAGATTGCCACAACTCAGGTTGAAAGAAAGCGCGTCGGCTTCGTGGTTCAGACGGACAGCAAGGACTGTCCGAAATTGATATATGCGTTACGCGCGACGATCTACCCCGAGTGGGAAATCCGGGGTTCGGAGGGATCCTCCCGGACGGTCCCCGTCGGCCAAGCCGGTCACCAGGTGATGCAGATCATCTGCCGCCGGGTTGCTGGAGAGGGCCGAATTTTACCCGCGCGCGTCGAGGCCGAATCCCCCGTGACCGTGAGGTTCCTCGGCGAGCCACGGGAACGGAAGGATTCCGAGGGCATCACCTCCAGCTCCCGCGACGTCGAGGTCAGTTTACCGCCGATGAGCCAGCCGGGCTCGCATCACGGCGACATCCGATTCCGGTGGTCCGACGGCCGGACGCAGGGCTGGGGGATCTACTGGGAAGTCGTGCCCTGGCTTCGCGCGAGCCCCTCGAGGCTCGTCGTCAAGCCATCCGAGATCGATGTCCCGCTCAAGATCTCCATCCGAGCCAGCGACCGTCCTTTTCGGGTGACCGGGATCGGCCCCTCGCACCTGGTCGCCACCTCCCAATTCAGCCGGGAAGCAAGCAACCTTCACATCATCGAGCTTCGGCTCCATCCGGACCGCGTCTCTGGCGAGACGGAGCCCCGGATCACAATCCACACCGACCATCCCGATCAATCGACACTTTCCTTGGGGGTCTACGTGCTCCCCACGGGAGTTTAATCCCATGAAAGCGCGGTTCAACCGTCGTGGATTCACGCTCATCGAACTGCTGGTTGTCGTTGGCGTCGTATCGCTGCTGATGGCGCTCCTGCTGCCAGCCGTCCAGTCCGCGCGCGAGGCGGCGCGGCGCGCCCAATGCCAGAACAATCTGCACCAGATCGGGATAGCCCTCCAGGGATACGAGACCGACTACCAGTGTTTTCCCGTCTGCTGTACGAACTTCGATGTTCCCACCAATATTCCCGGCGTGATGATACCCGTGTATACGGGCGAATTCGCGATCCACACTCGTTTGCTGCCTTATCTCGAGCTGCGCCCGGTTTATCATGCCATCAACTTCGCGGCCGGAACGACGCCTCTGGATGGCTTCGCTTACGCCATCACCCCGGAATGGCGTTCTCTCGTCTCGATCAACGCAACGGCCCTGTCGGTTCGAGTGGGAACATTTCTTTGCCCTTCCGACCCTGGCCCGTTCGCGGAGACGGGCACGAACTACAGGGGCAACGTCGGTTTGGGCCCAGCCTGGGGGACCACGGCTGAGTATCGGGACAGCGACAATGGATTATTCATCCAGTGCGTGTGGAACGGGCTGTTGCGACCCGCGTCCGTGACCGACGGATTGAGCCACACGGCGGCGTTCTCCGAGCGACTCCGCGGCTCGGGACAGACTGGCTCTCCTACCCCCGAGCGCGATTTCTGGCCGATGTCGCGTCACATTGTGTCGGCCGACCAGCTCCTGCTGGGCTGCCAGGTGGCCGCTCGCCCGGGGGCGACGCCGACCTTCACCTCGGGCGGCCGGTGGTGGTTCTGGCAGGGGCGGGAATGGACAGAGTACACCCACACCCAGCAACCCAATGGCCGGGTGCCCGATTGTCTCTTCCCACACATGGTCTCGGCTATCGGCATGGCGACGGCGCGGAGCTGGCACCTTGGCGGCGTCAACGCCCTGATGGCTGACGGCTCGACGCGGTTCGCAATGGAGACCATCGACCGATCCATCTGGCGTGGCCTGGGAACCCGCAACGGCGGTGAGCTTGTTGATTGAGTGGGAGCCTGACCTTGACTTGTACCTCGAGCGATTGGAGGTGTGCGATGATGCGATTCCAAGATGTCCGGCAGATCGATTCCGCGTCGCTCCTTCTCTTGGCCGCCGCCTTCGCTTCGCTGTCGGTGGCCATCATGCTCAGCGTCCGACCGGTCGCCGCCGCAATCCCCGATTGCCTGCTGGATCGCGTGCGCGGGGCTGACCCGAACACCGTGAAACAACCGCAAGGAACCTGCACGGCCATCAATGTCCAGACTGCAAACTCACCGCCTCCCGGCCCGACACCTCCCTACGTGGATGGCAGTGTGGGCGGCGCCGGCGGCTGCGCCATCGCGGGCCAGCCGTGCATCGTTTGCAACACCGGTGCATTTGCAAAGAGCTTCCTTCCCGCGCCCGGGAATGGAACGCTCGATGTTTTCCACGGCCAGGCCATCGACTGCAACCCCACCACCGGGGAAGGCACTCTCGGGTCTTGTACTCTTTTCGGTGGCAATCTCATGTGCAATGCAACGGGTGATTATGACTGTTCGACCACTGCGAGCAACTACCCGACTCAACCGCAACCACCGGGCTGAGACGTACGTCAACGGGCACTGGTGGAGCGACGATTCGCTGCGGCTGGCCCCCCTTCTTGTTGGTACTCTTTCGGTTCCAAGTTCCCCGCCGCCGCTGGTCCAACTGGAGGCTTTGGCCATGACTTCGATCCCAGTGGTGCTGGCCTTCATGGTTGCCGCGCAACACGATCCTGCGATCGAGGGGAAGACCCTCTTCGCCGTGTTCGAGCGGTATCACTCGTCCTTTCGTGATATCAGCTTCTTGTATGAGGTCACACACGCTCGTCTGGAGGCAACAGCAGGGAAAGAACCCGACCCGGCGAACGTGCGCCGTTCTCAGGGCCTATACGCCTACCGAAGCGACGGGGCGACCGTCTGGGATGTTTTCGGTCAGGGACGTGGAAACAAACCCGTGGGCCGGATGATCTCCGCCATATTGCACAATCGCCTGGAAAGGCTGAATGCGTCGCCTGACTCGGGGCCAGCCGTACGCGACCGCGTCCCCGAGGTCGCTCCGGGGGGGCCGGGAGTCCTTGCCGGGCCCGACAGTCCGGAGCGAATCTTTCTCGCCTACTACTTCCCGACGCTGGTTGATCCGTCCGAACATGAGATCGAATTCCAAGGGTGGGAGAACATCAGTGGCCATCGCTGCCTGAAGGTGCGGATGCTCAAGCAGCCACGACCGTTGCTGAAGGGGTGGGTCGGCGGCCTCCCGTTTGTGAAGCTCTGGGTCGACCTGGAGCGGGACGGTTGCCCGCTCCGTTACGAACTCTATCGCGGCAACGACCTTGAAGTCCGTACCGAGGTCACGCGCCTGGAGCGCCTGACCCTTCCGGACGGCCGCCACCTCTGGCTCCCCGTCACCGGAAAAACGATGACTTTCTTGGGGCAGGAGGGACCGGGCCGAATCGTTCATACAAAAGAGCCCGTCAGTGTGGAGGACTATGGGGTTCTCGTGGAGACAGTCAAGTTCGATCAGGGGCTGAGCGACGGCTTCTTCTCCGCGAAGAAGCACGCCCTCGTCGCCAACGACGAGGGTCTGCGGAAGCTCCAGCGCGAGCTCGAGAAGACACCCAAGCCACAGATGAAGAGGCTGCCGGCGGATCCCGAGAGCCGCCAGAAGCGGCTCGACGAGGCCCTGGCTGAGGCCGATCGGCAGGCGCAGCGCCTTGAGGCCTCCTCCGCGGCCCGTGCCGGCGTCGGCTGGTTCGAGGCTCTCTACGGTGGCCTGGGAATGCTCGGCGTGCTCGCAATCGGCGGCGCCTCGTTCTGGTACTGGAGGGGTCGATGATGCTAGGCCGAGTCGGCCTCTACCTGATGACGAGTACGCTCTTCCTTCCGGTGATGAGCCGCGCCGATGAGGAGTCGCCAAACGCTGATCCCTGGGACTGCGGCGTGTTCGCACTGTATCACTTACTTCGCCTGGAAGGGAGGCCGACTGACCTCGTCCGACTCAGGCCGGTGTCGGGCGCGCCCACGCCTGGAGGTCGTTCCTTCCGTGAACTCCGCGCGACGGCAAGCCGATTCGGGCTGTCACTCGATGCAGTCGCCCTGTCGAAAACCGGCTCGGCGATCAAGGGCCCGACCCTGGTCCTCGTCAAGAGCAGGGGCGAAGGTCATTTCATCGTCCTTCGCCCAGTCGGCCACACAGGCCACCTCATCCAGGTGCTCGACGGCGAGCGTCCTCCGATCGTTATCGATGCGGATCGGCTCTTCGGCTCGCCGTCCTGGACCGGGCTCGCCCTGATTCCTCACAGGTCGAATTACCTCTGCATCGCTGCGGTCGGCATCTCGACGGGCTGCGGGATTGCCTTCGCTTTCCGGCGGTGGACTCGGACACAAGGAGAATCGCACCTCCAAGTATCCTCCGTGGCGACATCCCTTCCTGGGAGTTTCAAGTAGCCGAGCCATTCCCCGCAAGGTGGGTTGACGGGTCCGCCTTGACTCGAAGCTCGCAAGCCGCCCTACTCCAGCCTCCTCTGTACCCGCCTCCCCGGGGTCGCGACTCGTCGCCTCGTCTCCGTCAGCGACCGCACCACTCAGCGGCTTGATTTCTGGACCGGACTATCATACAATGACGGCATGACTGTCCGGAAGTTCAAGACCCAAACGGGTTTACACCAAGACTCGTGGCCCCTGCAAGCAGCGCGCCGCTGTCGGATCGAGCCGCGGGCGCGCCGGCCTGGAAGTGGTGCCCAGGTGACGGACGCATGCCTGTGAATTCTGGTTTTGACGACGATGAGGCTCCGGGCGGCAGCCCGCCCGAGTCGCGGCCGCGGATCGATCTGGAGCGGATCCGCCGCGCGGTCCGGGAGATTCTCCTGGCCGTGGGTGAGGATCCCGACCGGGAGGGGCTGCGGGAGACCCCCGACCGGGTGGCCCGGATGTACGCCGAGGTCTTCCAGGGCCTGCATCAGGACCCGCGCTTCCATCTGAAAAAGTTGTTCACGCAGAAGTACGATGAGATCGTCCTGATCAAGGACATCCGGCTGGTGAGCTTCTGCGAGCACCATCTGCTGCCGGTGGTCGGTCAGGCGCACGTCGCCTACATCCCCAACGGCAAAGTGATCGGGCTGTCGAAGATCCCGCGGGTTCTGGACGTGCTGGCCAAGCGCCCTCAGATGCAGGAACGCCTGACTGAGGAGCTCGCCGACCTGCTCATGAAGGAGCTGGCCCCCAAGGGCGTGGCGGTTGTCATCGAGGGCACGCACAGTTGCATGACCATCCGCGGCGTGAACAAACCCGACAGTTCGTTCGTCACCAGCGCCATGCGCGGCGTGTTCAAGGAGCGGCTGGCGACCCGGACCGAGGTCATGTCTCTGATCTTCGGCGCGCGGGGCTGACCTACGACTTGAGGTGTCGCGATCATGGGAGTCGCGCTGCTGGCCGATTTCGCGGTCCGACTGGCGTGCGGCCTGATCCTGGCGCTGCTGCTGATCTCCTGGCGCGCGGTGCCACTCCGGTTCTTCCGGATTCAATCCCAGGTGATCCTCGGCGTCCTGGTCCTCGCCGGGTTGGCCCAGGCCCGGACCTCCGGTCTGAACACCGGCGTTGGGCTCATCGCCGCCAGTGCCGTCCTGGCCTACCTGGGCACAGTGGCCTGGGGATTGGGATTGCCCCGGATCGGCCTGGGTACGGAGATCCTGGGAGTCGTGACCACGGCCGCGTGGATGATTGGTGTCTCGCGTGATCCGGACTGGGGCGTGTGGGCGCTCAACGCCTCAAGCCGAGGGGTCTCCGGGTTCCTGGTCGGGGCGACCCTCACCGCGATGCTGCTGGGTCACTATTATTTGATCGCCCCGGCGATGACGATCGAGCCGCTGAAGCGCGCGGTGGCCTGGATCGCGGTGGGCCTGGCGGCGCGCGGCCTGCTGGCAGGCATCGTCCTGGGGGTGTCTCGTGCCGGGTGGTTCGAGTCCGGTGCGGCCGGCGGGCACCTGCCGGCCGAGGGGATGTTGCTGGCGGCGCGGTGGGGGATCGGCCTGGCCGGCGCGGCGTTGTCCGTCGAGCTGACCCGCCGGACGGTCCGGATCCGGTCGACTCAATCGGCGACGGGGATCCTCTACATCACGACGATCTTCGTTCTCTTCGGCGAGCTGACCTCGATGATCGCGGCCGGCGCGGGCCTGATCGGTTGAGCGCGCGGGGTGACAGTCGCTTGGTCCTCGGAGCCTGCCAATTTCGGCGGAGCGGTTGCTGTCCGGCCTCCGGGGATTCGATTAGAATCGAGGGCGGCCCTGGTCTGTTGTTCTGCCGGGCCGGTTCGACCGGGTCGGTCTAGCGCGGCGGGTCTGCCCCATGGAGCTGACATTCTCCTGTCCGAGCTGCGGCACCGTCGGCCAGGTCGCACCCCTGGAAAGCGCTGAGTTGGCCGTCTGTAGGCGGTGCGGCTTCACCCGGCCACTCCACCCCGAGGCGATCTCCGCGGCCGGGTTGGAGGCCTGCCCCTGGTGCCTGACGGCGGATCTCTACATCCAGAAGGACTTTCCCCAGGCGCTGGGCTTGTTCATCGTGCTGGTCGGATTCGCGATCAGTACCGTCTTCTGGTATTATGAGATGCCGATCGCGACGTTTGCTGTGCTCCTGGTCTCGGCCCTCCTCGACGGCGTGCTGTACCACACGGTGCCCGACGTCACGATCTGCTATCGGTGCTCGAGCCAGGTGCGGGGAAACACCGGCGAAGCCCCTGGGCGATTCCAGCCCTTCGATCTGGCCATCGGCGAGCGCTACCGGCAGGAGCGGATCCGGGCCCAGCACCTGCGCGAGCGCGGGGCCTGACCGCCGTGGGCGCCCGCTGGCGCGGGCTCTCCAGTGGTCAGTGGTCAGTGGTCAGGGAAGACTCAGACCACGACGGACCCGACCCGGTCCGGTCCGGCGAGTGCCCTGGCGGATCCCCACCGGCCCCTTCAACCCGCGTCAGCGACTGACCACTGACCACTGACCACTGACCACTACGAAAACTGCCGTGGACGAGCGCCGGGCGCGAATCTATGACGACCTGCGGGGCATGGTCGCCGGGGAGCTCTATTTCGAGCCCCTGGAGCGTGCCCCGTATGCGCACGATGCCAGTCTGTACGAGATCGATCCCCTGGGGGTCATCGTCCCGCGGAGCGAGGACGAGGTGGTGACGGTGGCCCGCTACGCCGCGGAGAACCAGCTCCCGCTGCATGCCCGCGGCGCCGGCACCGACACCGGGGGTGGGTGCCTGGGGCCGGGGTTGGTGGTGGATCTGAGCCGGCATCTCCGCCGGGTCATCGCCCTCGGGGACCAGCACGTGGTGGTGGAGCCGGGTGTGGTGCCCGACCAGCTCAACGCGCAGCTGGCGCCGCTGGGCCGCCGGCTGGAGCCGATCCCGCCCAATGGCGATGTCAACACCCTTGGGGGCCTGATCGCCGTCGATGCCGCCGGCGGCCGGTCGTTGCGTCATGGCTCGATCGGCGACCAGGTGGATCGGCTCCGGGTCGTGGTGGCGCACGGCGAGGTCCTGGAGCTGGGCCCGGAGTCCTGGCCCGACGATCAGGCTGAGCTGGGCGAGACCAAGGGGCGGATCCTCCACAAGCTCCAGGTGCTCTACCGCCGGGCGGCGGGCCGGCTCCAGTCCGCGATGGGCGGCCCCCTGCGCAACCGCGCGGGGTACGCCCTGGCCAAAGCGGCGGACGATTCGGGCATCCACCTGGGCCGCCTGGTCGCCGGCTCGGAGGGGACGCTGGGCCTGATCACCCGGGCGACGCTGCGGACGGTCCCCCTGCCGCCGGCCCAGGGCGTCGGCCTGCTGCCGTTCCGCCGGCTCTCGCACGCCGCGGAATTCGTGGCGGAGCTGCTCGAGCAGCGCCTGGCCCTGTCGTCCTGCGACCTGCTCGATCGGCGGTCGCTCCGCCTGGCGCGCGATGCTGAGTGGCTCTTTCGCGGCTCGATCGGCGAGGCGGCCGAATCGGTCCTGGTCGTGGAATTCGAAGGGGACGATCCCGAGGACGTGGCCCAGCGGTTCGGCCGCGCGGCCGGGTGCGCGGCCCGCACGGGGCACTTGCTCGGCGAGCCGGTCATGCACTCCAAACGCGGCGACTGCGAGCGGATCCTCGGCTGGCGCCGCTTCGTGGAACCGCTCCTGATGGGCGGGCGCAGCCGGGCCCGACCCGTCTCGGTCTTCGACGACCTGGCTGTCCCGCCGGACCGCCTGGCCGCGGCGCTGCCCCGGCTCCAGAGCCTGTTCCAGCGCGAGAATGTCACCTGGACCCTCGACGCCTACGCCGGTGAGGGGCGACTCCGGCTGCGACCATTTCTCGACCTGGCCGATCCGTCGGATCGCCACCGGCTGGAATGCCTGGCGGCGCGGGTCTACGACATCGTGCTCGAGGCCGGCGGGACGATTTCCAGCTCCCAGGCCTGCGGGTTGGTCCGCACCCAGTTCATCCGCAAGCAATACGGCGAGCTGGTGCAGGTCTTCCGGGAGATCAAGGATGCCTTCGACCCCGCGAACCAGCTCAACCCGGGCAAGGTGATCGGGGACGGTCCGCATCAGATGATCCGGGACCTGCGGTCACTCCCCGCGTGGCCGGACCCGGCGGGCCGGCAGCCGGCGGCGGCGACCCCGGCGGGAGCCGCCAACGGACCGGAGCCGGCGGGTGCGCGGCCGGACCGGCTCGGCGCCGGTTCAGCCGGTGAGAACGGCCCGGGTGGCCAGCCGGCCGGCGCCGGCTCCGCCGGCAGCCCGGTGATCCCGCCCCTGTTGTTCTGGCCCGAGCTGGATGTCCTGGACATGGCCTCCGCCTGTCACGGCTGCGGGGCCTGCCGCACCCTCGACCCGGCGCTGCGGATGTGCCCGAGCTTCCGCGCCCTGCGTCAGGAGGCGGCATCCCCGCGGTCGCAGGCCAACCTGATCCGCCAGGTCGCCACCGGCCAGGTCGACCCGCGCCTCTGGGGCTCCGATGAGCTGAAGGCGCACGCCGAGCTGTGTATCCATTGCAAGCTCTGCCGCTGGGAGTGTCCCTCGGCCGTGGATGTCTCCAGCTTGATGCTGGAGGCGAAGGCGGCCGCGGTCGAGCAGCACGGATTGCCCCCAAGGGACTGGATCTTCTCTCGAATCGAGCTGTGGGCGCGGCTGGGGAGTCGGTTCCCGATCCTGACCAATTTCCTGCTGGCGCGCCGCTCCAGCCGCGCGCTGCTGGACCGACTGCTGGGTCTGTCGCGGTATCGCATCCTGCCGCGGCTGCGGCGCACGCCGTTCACGCGGCGGGCCGGCGGCCTGGGCCTGAGCCGGCCGCGGCCCCAGCAGCCCGGTCCCCGGGTCGTCTACTTTGTCGATCTCTTCGCCAATTACTACGACCCGGAGCTGGCCGAGGCGGTCGTCGCCGTGCTCCGCCATGCCGGCGTGAATGTCTTCGTCCCCGCGCAGCAACGGAGCTCGGGCATGGCGGCCCTGGTCGTCGGCGACCTCGACTACGCGCGCGACCAGGCGCTGGCCAATCTCCGCGTGCTGGCCAATGCGGTGCGGGACGGCTACACCGTGGTCTGCTCGGAGCCCACGGCGGCCCTGATGCTCCGCGAGGAATATATCAAGCTGACCGAGGACCTCGACGCCGAGCTGGTCGCCGCCCACACGATGGACCTGGGCCAATACCTGCTCGGCCTGGAGGCGCGCGGCCAGTTGCCCCTGCCGCACGAGCCGCTCCATGCCCGGGTCGGCTACCATCAGCCGTGTCATCTCCGGGCGCTCCAGGTCGGGACGCCCGGACTCGACTTGCTCCGCAGGGTCCCCGAGCTGGACGTGGAATTCATCGACCGCGGCTGCTCGGGCATGGGTGGGACCTTCGGGTTGGCCCGGGATCGCTTCCGCAATTCGCTCCGCGCCGGCCGCGGCTTGGTGAAGCGACTGCGCGATCCCGATCTCGACGTCGGGGCCACCGAGTGCGGCGCCTGCCGCATCCAGATGGAGCAGGGCTCCCCCAAGCGGACCCTCCACCCGATGAAGCTCCTGAGCCTGGCCTACGGCTTGAACCCCTTGCTGCGCCAGCACTTCAAGGATCCCAAGCCGCGGCATGTCCTGTCCTGAGGCCAGCGCGCCGGGCCGATAGTACCGGCTTTGACTGCGGAGAGCCGCGCAAAACGTGTGTCCTGCGCGAACATCCCGCGCGGGTCTGGGGTCTGGGGACTGCGTGGACGAGCCAGCAAGGAAGTGGCTTGCTACGCCGTTCCTCGTCCTGCGGAGTATTCGCACAAACGACGCTGGAGCCAGACGGCCAGGCGACCGGCTGCAACCCGGTCGAAGTGGGTTCGACTCCCACCGGCGTCTCTGGCGGCGCGACCCATCGGGGGCGTGCCGCCCGGTTTAGCAGGCAAGCGGCTGGTCCCGTCGGGCCCGCGGCGCGCCGGCCCCGTCTCCGGACGGTTGGCACGGCGTGTCCCGTGCAGGGAATCGGAACCGGGGCGGGACCAGGTCGTGGTAGCTCAGAGGGTAGAGCACCAGGCTGATAACCTGGGAGTCGCGGGTTCGAATCCCGTCCACAACTGCGCCGCAGTCGGTTGTCAACCGACTGCTCCGGGACCCTGACAGGTCTCGACCAGTGGGCCCGAGGGGACCGGGCGACCGGATCGGTCGGCCCCGTCTGGACCGGACCGGAGCGTCCCCAACGACGCGACCGGCGGCCCGGCGGGTGCGGCGCGAACGGACGCCCTGAAGCACGCGGATTCCGCCACTTTTCGCCGGCGGCAACAGGACGCCGACCCGACGCAGGCTGGGGGTTTCGGCCCCAGGCCGGCGCCGCGGGACGCCGACCGAACCCGTCGGCCGGGTCGGCTCAAGCGGGGCTCCGCGCCCCATCGCGTGACCGCCGGACGTTCCGTTCCCCGACGGCGTTTCAGACGCAGGTCAGGCTGTCCAGCGACCCCTGTGAACATGCAAAGGTTATTGTGACGTAACTCCTGATCGTATCAGGGGTTCTTCTTCCGAAAACGGCGGGCCAACCCCTCGGGCCCGATCCAAC
>JAJPJC010000462.1 GCA_021324445.1 Isosphaeraceae bacterium | reverse complement strand
GCCGAGCGGCGTGGCGGCATGCGCTGGTCTTCTGGAACCTTACGAGAACGCCTCGGGTGGCTCCGCCTTCACGATCAAAAGTGGCTCTGACTTCGGGATCGGTCCCAGGTCTTGATCGAGGGCCTGCGCCTGCGGCGGGTCTGGGAGCTGATCATGGGGCACCAGACGCCGTGGATTCACGAGCTGCCGGCAGATGCCCCGTTCCTGGGCGACAATGACCCGGTGATCCGGTCGATCACCTTCAAGGAGGTCCTCCAGCCGGCGGCGTTGGCCGGATCGTCACACAAACATCATTCGACAAGCCGGCGCTCATGGATCTATAGTAAGGGCATATCCAGCAACGATGCGGACCAGGTCATGACCGAGGAATCTAAGAAGGCCGGCGGAGTGATGGAGGCTCTCTTCGTCTCCTCGGGCGCGCTCGTGGGGATCATCCTCAACCGCCTCGGCGTGCTCGACAGGGCGATCGCGGCCATCGGGAACTGGCTGGGCCTTCTTCCCGATGCGGCCGGGGCCGCGGCGGACGGCCCGGGATCGCGAACCAGGCCGGATGGCGCCTCCGCGCCGGAGGCGCCGGGTGCGGCGACGGTAGGCCGTGGGCCGCACGACAACCACCCAGTCGTCCCGGCTCCGCCGGCCGACGGAATGGCCCTCCTCGGGGGGCACGGATTGTCCGGGATTCAGTCGGTGGTCAGCCAGGCCTCCGATCCATCCGGCGGCGGCAACCGGCTGCCGGTCACTCCAGCCTCGCCCAAAGGACCATCGAGCGGCCGAGCGGCCTGATCCTCCGATCGGGGGCACGGTCTGTCGCCGCGAAGTACCTTCGATCCGGCGGGCGTCGTCATGCTCGGACCGCTCGGGCTGTCGATGGATCGCATCGAGGCCGGGCCGCCCGGTCCTGGTCCGGCATCAGGACGAATCCGGTCGCTTCGCGCCGCCCTCCGACACCCTTGGCCTTCAGGCCCACGACGTACGGCGCGGGGTCGAGGAACGGCAGGTCGTCGCGGTCGCCGTCGACGACCGGATAACCCCAGAATGTCGCCGGGAAGGGCGGCCTGCGGAAGACCACGGTCACATTGAACCCGGCCCGAAGCGCCCGCAGGCAATCGGCCTCGTTGGACTCGCTCCTGCTGAATGTCAAGTGATAGTTGGCGGGACGCTGCGGGCCGAGGACGCGGGAGATGTCCTTGGTGTAGTCCATGAACCGGACCGACGGGAAATCGGCGAAGAGCCCCGGGAACTCCCGCTCCCAGGCTACATCCGACACCACGTTGAGCCGCGCCACCAGCGGCGTCGCCGCGGCCTGTGCCAGCTCGCGGGCGAGGTCGGCGTGCAGCAGGGCGCGGAACGCCGCCGGGTCGCGGGCCAAGAGCCGGGTCCGGGCCACCGCGGCGCGCTTGACCTGGGGCCAGGCCAGCCGGTCGTAGTCGGCGAAGCACGAGGCGGCGCAGCCCGGGGTGGCGAACCGGCAGGTGGTGATCCCGGCCCGGGCGGTGGCCCGCGGCGTCAGGATCAACCCGACGGAGCGATAGCCGACACCCTTCGCCTGCTTGTGGTTGGCCGCCGACAGCAGCCTCCGGATGATGTAGGGCTGGCCGTCCGGCATCGGGACCGCGACGGGGCCGGGCCGCGGCGGCATCGCCTCACCGAAGAGGGCGAGCTGACCGGCCGCTGCCGCCTTGGCGGCGCTCATGGACGGTCTCCCGCCTCACCGGCAGTGGATTGGGCGATGGCGGCCCGCAGTTCGATGACGAGCGGATCGTTGTCCATCCGGGAATCGAACGTATCCCGGTAGACCTCGGCCATCCGCTTAAGCGCCGCCCTGGCGGCCTTCAGCAACCTGGGCGCGGCGGCGATCAACCGGGCGTTGGCCCACTCCTCGGGCCCGGGTACCGGCCCGGCGGCGAGGACGACCGCGATGATCCTCCGGTCGTTGCCGATCTCAAGCCCTTCGTAGTCGTGGCGGATCGGCCCGGTGATGCGCCACGGGTTTGGCGTATGCGCGTCCTGCGTATCATTCGCGTCCATGCCGGCCTCCTTCCTACAGGTTGCGGAAATCGGCCAGGGCCTCGCGGATCTCGAAGAGGCGGCGGTCCAGCAATTCGTCGCCGGCCTCGTCGATGGCGTCGAAATCGAGGTCAAGGCCGGGTGGCAGGGCGTCGTCATCAATGGCTTCGCGGTCTCGGATCGAGTCGTTCATGGAAGTCTCCTTTCTGGCGTCCTGGCCCCGCCCATCGAGGCCTTGCGGCACGTCGGCGGATCGGCCCCAGCCCGGGGCGGAGCCCGCGCAGCGCACCGGTCAGGCGAAAGGCCGAAGGCTTCCGCTTGCGGAAAGCGGCCTTGGCAGCTTGACCGGCCCGGCGGCTGATTCACCGTGCCGTCCTTCAAGGCCGCGGCGGGGCAGAATCGACGGTGGCAGGAGGCTCCCTGAATGACGGCGAGGCAATGCGCAGCTGGAAGCGAAGGCCGCGCGGGCATGGCATCGGCGTCGGGGGAACGCGGCGGCGCGGCGCAGCCTTCAGAGGATGTTGGACTGGAGGCGCAGCGCGGGCGCCTACCGCGCGGGAGCGGGATGCGAGCGGAGGACGCCGACGACATCGATCCGGTCCGGAAGGATTCGATAGATTACAGAGTATGGGAAGCCGCGGAGGGTCGCCCGGCGAGACAAGACGCCAACCAACGGATTCGCCATGGGGCGGAGTTCGATCTGACGAAAGAGATCGTCAAGATGGTCAACGAACGCGGCGCCCAGGCCAGGGGCTTGCGCCTCGTACCACGTGACCGCCTTCTCGATGTCGCGTTCAGCTTCCGCGAGGAGTGTCAGCGGATAGCGGGGTTCCATGCTCGCTCTTGAGACGTCTCTTGGCATCCGGCCACGTGGTCGATGGGATGAGACCGACATCCGCGTCGGCGATGCGCTGTTCGATCTCCGCCCGCTGGGCGGGAGTCAGCGTCATCGCCTGAACGTCCTGCTCGACGCTCTTGCGAAGCCGGTACACCAGGAGCGTGCGCTCGTCAATCGAGAGGCGCGAGAAATCAAAGTAATCCGTAAGTTGTGGCATACGGCCCTTACACAGTCTGTTCCATATTAACATACATTAACGCGAACTGATGGTCAATCGCGTTTCGGAGGCGACATGCCTTGGAGCTGCTCATCGGTTCCATCGGGGCTCGATGCTGGCCCGGCGCCAGTTGCTTTCAGGGTTGCGGAGAAAGGGCAGAGGCGGGGCGGGCAGCGATGTCGCACCGCGGCAAGGAATTAATTTCAACAGCAGATTCGTTGACAATACATTAATAGCATGCTTCATTGCCAAGTAACACGGTAAATGGCGGGTAATGGCAAGCATGGCGGAGGTAATCGAATTGTTCGACGGGTCCGGCGCACAAGGCGCTCCGGAGCATGAGTATCGGCCCTGCCAGCCTTCGGCGGTTCAGGAGCCGCGTTTATTCCTGGTTTTCCGCGACCGCGACTACCTCATCCTCCACTACGCCGACCTGGAGGACATCGGCAATCCTCCCGGGGTCGAGCCGAACGACGTCGTCCGGCTTCGGTTTCGCGGGCGGTTCACCAGGGAGGTGCGGATCGAGGGCCGGCGCCTGCTCGATGTCGTCCGCCCCCTCTGGCGGCAGCAGGTGGCCTGGCTCAAGGAGGCGCCCGCGTGGTGGGATGGCCCCCTCGACGGCTCGGTCCCCGTCATTACCCGCATCTCCGTGCTGCCCGCCGCCGAGAGTCCCTAGCCGGGGAGCGGACGGCCGCTTCGCGGCGTTCTTCTCCGCCAGGGCCTCTTCATAATAACGGTAGGCCCTGCGCTTCGTCGCCTCGGGCTCGGGCGGTCCCCGGCGCGCGGCGGCTTCGTCCAGGAACGCGGCCCAGGCGCAGCCATGCCACAAACTGCCCCAGATGTCGTCGTCCTCGGCGCCGGCGGTCATTTGGCACGGCCTTTCAAGAGATTGCGGGCGGCACTGAGCCTGTCGTAGACCCGCGCCCAGCCGCTGCCGCGCGGGTGGTTGCGCTCGTGCTCTTTCAGCATGTCGGCGTGCCAGTATTCGATCTCGGCCATCGTTTCCTCGATGGCCGCGAGGATCTGTGTTTGTCGTTCAAGCAAGGCGGCGATGACGGCATGAAGCTCGCCCATACGCCGCGCCGGGTCACCGATCCAGGCGTGGTCCTGCAACCGCTTGATTGTCTCTTCGAGCGTCTCATCGGCTTCAGTCATTGGAACCTCCTGTTGTTTGTGAATAGCACCAGTGCCTTCCGGAAGGAAATGAAACCGTTGTGATCGACGAAGGGCGGCTTCGTCATGTCCGGGTTGCGGACCCGGAAGCCCCCCTTGGCATAAATGATCGTCACGCGGTAGCCGCGGCCCGCCAGGTGGCGGGCGACGGCGTGGTGCTCGGCGCTCAGGCGGTCCTGCGTCATGGGCGGCCTCCCTGAGTATCGTCGGGTTCGGCGATCTGCCGGACGGGGACACCTGCGGCCTTGGCGAGACCGACCATGTGAACTGTTCCCCTGCCGCCGGGAAACGCCACGACCAGCTCGGGGCGTCCGCCGCGGAGCATCCTGGCGTTCCTGACGAAGCCGGCGGCCTTGCCGTCTTTCTTCCAGTCGGCCGGGAAGGCCAGGGCCGCGATGCCCCGGCTGCGGGCCCAGGCGGCGGCGAGCGAATCGGCCCCGCGCGCCGCCCCATGGATCAGCCGCGTTACGGCCCGCTCGCGGTGAAGGGCATCGAGCGCCTCTTTCAGGGCGCGGGCGTCGGCGTAATCGCGTCCGCCGCAGACCAGCACGTTCATGGCCGGCCTCCCGCCTGGGCGGCCAGCCGCACCAGCACGTCGCCGTGGCAAGCCTGCGGCGCGCACCAGCAGCCGAGCACCTTGCCCCGCAGCTCGGGCAGCGCCGCGAGCAGGTCCGGCTGTGTCCCCAGCCAGGTCTCGTATTTCGCGATCACCTCGGCCCGGGCGCCGTCCTTGCCGATAACAAATGGATTTCCCCATTTGCTCGGGCGTCCGATGTACACATCGAACGGCTTCCGCTTGCAGTGGACCACCTTGCCCTCGCTCGCGTTCCGCATCATGTCCGTCATGACCTGCCTCCGTCCCTAGAAGTTGCGAAGGTCAGCGAGGTCGCGATACGCGACGACATCGCGATCGAGGAACTCGTCGAAATCCTCGTCGATCACGTACGCATCGAGATCAATCTTGCCGATGGGCGGCTGCTTCGCCGTATCGATGCGGTGGCTGTCGTGGCGTGTCATGGCGCGGTTCTCCTTCTCCTTGGTTTCGAGCCCTGACCACCAGGGCCTTACGGAGCGACCCATCCACGGCCGCAAGAGCCGTGAGCCCTCGGGCGACGGTCCAGCGAAAGGCCGAAGGCTTCCGCTTGCGGAAAGCGGCCTTGGCAGCTTGACCGGCACGGCGGCGGCCGTAGGGTCGCCGGAATCCAGGCCATGGTCGAGGGGCGGGCGCCGAGGCGGAAGGGAACCGGCGTGATCCGCCGGAGGTACAGCCGGTACGGGGAGAACGGCAGGAAGCCATCATCGGGACGGTTCGATCGGGGCGGCCAGCTCGATGGCGGTGAGGCCGTCATCGTGGCGGGTAGCGCTCCACGGCTCGATATCCTCGCCGTCGGACAGGCCCGGGCAGGCGGATGCGATGCGGGGGGAGAAGGCCGGCGATGATCCACGCCGGGGGCATCCCGCGATCCGGGAGGGCCGAGATCCGGTCAGGCGCCTCTCACGGCGCGGGCGTGGGGCTCGGTCCCAGGCAACTACCCGGGCCCGCCGCGCCCCCGCCCGGGCCGGACGATCCCCGCGTCGGCAAGGTCCTGCTCCAGCCCCGGCGCGGCGCGTATCAGGCGGCGGGCGATCCGGGGCAGGAGCTGCGAGGCCCGCGATACGTGCATGCCGGCCGCCTCCGCGGCCGCGGTGAGGTTCGCCGCGCCGCCGTCCAGGAACGCCCGGAGCAGCCGCCGCTCGGCGTCGGATAGGTTCGAACCGGGGTCCGCGACCACGTCGGCGATCGACTCCCTGGCCTCGGCGGCGGCTCGGCGGCGGGGGCGATCGCTGCGATCCCCCAGGCGGGCGGCGAAGCCCGACAGATCGACCCCCCGCGCCGCGGTGATGTCGCCGATCCGGGCCGCCGAGTGCTGGTACGCATGGCCGTCGCGGAGGGCTCGCTCGATCTGGCCGCGGGCGCAGGCCGTCAGGCTGCCGTCGGCCGGGTGGTAGAGCCGGACGGCCTCCATCAGCGCCACCCGCGCGGCACCCTGGTAGACCTCCGCGTCCTCGCCTGCCCGCGTCGGCCGGCGGCGGACGAACGCCCGCGCCAGGTGGTCGGCGTAGCCGGCGTACATGGCGGCGATGGTCGCGTCCAGCAGAGCCCGCGCCCGGTCGCCGTCGCGTCCATCAGGGGCATCGGCCCGGTGCGCCGCCAGGATCGCTGCGGCGGCATCGGCCGTCGCCCGGTCGTGCTGACGGTCGAGCCCGCAGGCCTCGGCCTCGAGCGTCAGGGCGATGGATTCGAAGTGGGTGCCGAGGCGGACGGCCAGCCAGCCGATCGGGTCGCACCGCCCCTCGGGATCGCGGAGCCACTCGCCGCGCACGAGCGCCTCCAGGGGCGTTGGCGATCCGGTGCGATCGGGCGGGCGGTACGGGCGCGATGGGTCCATCATGGGGGGAGTGGTAGTGCAGCGGGCGGCGGGCGGCAAGCGGAAACGCGCCGGTCCTCGCGCGCAGGCGTCAGGGGTCCGGCACCGAACCGGGTCATCGCCCGCCGATCGGCGGCTGCGAGTCGGAGTCGCCCCGCGGCCCGCGGCCAGAAACCGGCCAACCCTCCCCAAGCGTTATCGGTCATGTTCCTGCGCGATGGAGGTAATTCATCGCCGCCTCGAGCGACCCGGCGGCAGACTTGAGATTGTCGGAAGCTTCCTCCGCTTTCCGGCCACGTTCGCCCCGCCGGAGGTTTTCGGGCGAGATGTCTTAGATCATGGTAGACAGCGACCGTGGGATGCGGGACGGCCAGAAGCGACCGAGCATCTGGTAATCTCCACCGCGCGCCAGAAAAATCCCGAAAAACCGATGTCCAGGGCTCCAGAGCCCAGAGTTTATGCGGCGTTGACCGCGCGCGAAACTCTGCCGCTAGAGATGACTGTCTCGGTTTACGATAAGCTGGTGAACTTGATGCGCACTTCAAGGTCCAGGAGAACTGCGGTGTCCGGCGGATTCACCGATACCGGATGGGGCAAGAAACCCGTAGGCCATTGATTTACCTGGCTTCTGCGATGCGCACCAGCGGAGCCCCCTACCTCAAATCCATTCAATCCCTTTTCGGGCATGTTCTCACAAATGCGGGAACAGCTTCTGCACTATGGGCAGCGGGAGGGTGCGGATACAGTGCAATTTCTCGTCGCGCGTCAGCTTATTCAGCGGATTCGCCTGGTACAGTTTATGTGCATGGAATTGATCGTCGCTCATATCGGCGATCCGCCGATCCCTCTCGATGATTTCCAGGATTGTGTCTCTCTTGGGATGCTGCGGATACTCATTGAGGAGCATCACGCACGTATTGACCATCATCTTCGCCAATGACCGCCCATCACGATCTCCTTCCGGAAAGGACTCGAAGCCGGGATTGGGGATCGGTAAGGGCGAAGGCGCCGCCTGATCCGGGATCGGTCCGGGCTCGGTCTCCGGCGATCGCGCCGTCATCTCCTCCTCCTTGCGTCGCCGCGCCTTCCGATCTCGGCGATAGTGGGTCATGCAAAACCCCCCCGCCACGCGGGGCTTATCGCATCCTTCGATCGAACAATGCTTCTGCTCATCGGCCATTGTATTCTCCTATTTTTTCTCATTAGTTTGACTTATAAGCCGGGGCCGGGCCGCCGGTCAAGCGGCCCGGGCGCTGCCTGGCGGCCGTCAGGCGTTCCAGAGTTGCCAGCGGAGTTCGGCGGCTTCGCGCTGGAGGTCGTCCAGCACGGGGTCGTATTGGCCGCCGAGCCGGGCGTCCAGGTCTTCGATCAGGTTGCAGAGGCGGTTGTGCTCGGCACGGGCGGCGTGGATGTCGATGGTCTGCATGGCGCGATCCTTTCAGGTGATGGGCGGGCATCCGCTGCCCGCCCGGTTGCTGGTTATGCCGCGGTGGGCTGCTTGGCCTGCTCCTTGCGCGCCTTGGCGTCGGCCAATTGTTGATGAATTATCCACGTGTCCGCGAGGTCGAGCAGCTTGGCCATCGGCAGCAGGTCGTCCTGGTTGAGGCTGTCGGTGTCCTTCCAGGTGTCGTCGCCCTTCTTGTAGCGGCGGCTGGGGATGACGCTGTAGAACGTGCCGTTGTCGCTGGTGTTGCGCCAGATCGTGACCTGCAGGCCGCCGCGGCGGATCTTTTGGGCGGGTGTGTTCGACATGGTGTTTCTCCTTCTCCTTGATTCCGGCCCCGACCACCGGGGCTTGACGGCACCCCTTCCCAACCGGCCCCAGATGGGGCGAAGCGAGCGGCAGCGACCGGGCCAGCGGAAAATTGGGGGAGACCTCCAGGGGGAACCGATTTTCCGCTGGCCCGGACCATCGGCCGGTTTACCTTGTGCCGTCTTCATAGCCCCCGATGGCGGGAGCGGACGTGAAGGGTGAAGGGAGTCCTGGCGATCCACCGGCACACGTATCCGTGGGGTTCACAGAGGCCGTCAGCATCGGCGAAAGAGGCGCGAAAGCGTGGCGAGGTCGTCAGCGGATCGGCTGCCGGCGGCGCGGCGGACATGTCCACGCGTCGGCCTGTCGACGCGCAGCCCGCTGCCGGATCAGGGCGGCTCCTCGGTCCACAGCATCGCCTGCCTCCGGGCCGCCGGCTTCGGATACGCACGCGATCCGGGCAGCGACCGGCGGACACACCGATCCAGTGCGAAGAGGTAGCGATGGTTGCCCGGATGCCGCAGCGGCCGCGCCAGCCGTGCGAGCCAGTGGGCCAGCCACGCCGCGGGGTCTTCCGCCCAGACCGCGTCGGCCCCGAACGCCCGGAGCCGGCCTGCGGCGGATTCCCAGCCGGGCTCCAGGCGGCGGATCTTGCTCTTAGCCCGTTCGGAGAGGACCCGGCCATCAGGCAGGAGCGACAGCGTCCGCGCCGCCGATCGCCCGGCATAGCGCGCGTTGTGCGCCTGGTAGATGCAGCCGTAATGGCCCGGGAATACGACGCGGCCGTCGGCCGCCGCCCGCGGCACCGGGTCGGAGAAGGCCACCACGCCACCGAAGCCGGCCCGGCGCAGGCGGTCGAAGCAGCGGGCGAGGAACCAGGTTTCGCCATTGCCCGGTACCTCGTCCAGGAGGACGAAGCGGCCCAGCTCGACGGCCACCACGCGGGAGCCGAAGGCATTGGTGAGGACCTCCTCCCGGCACGGGTGGCTGAAGACCGCGACGCCTTGTAGCTCGTCGCCGGCCGGCCCAATGCGGTAGAGGCCGTACCTCCGCCGGGCAGCAGGATAGCTCCCGGAGTAGTGGTGCCGCTCGACGAAGCCGCGGGCGGTCGCATCACCCTCGATCTCGACCACGTCGTAGCGAGCCGGATCGATCGGCTCGTCGGGCCGGAACGCGTGCCGGCGGTCCCTCCAGCGCTGGTTCATGGCCGTCGCTCCAGGTCCTCCGCGATCCTCCCCCTCCGCCCGAGCCCCCGCCTCCGCCGCTGTTCCGCATCCCAGAGCCGTGTGCCGGCCTCGTCCTCGATCACGACCCGAAAGCCGAACATCCCGCCCCGCGCGGCGAGGACGACGGCCTCGGGCGACCATTCGGTGAATTGCATCGGGCCCGGCCCCGTGAGGTAGAGCCGGCCCTCGCCGGTGATCAGGAAATCGCGGCCGACGTCCACGACCAGGGCATGGAGATGGGCGGGGTCGCCGGAGGCGCCGTATCCCGACCAGGCGAACCGGCCGTCGCGGATGGTGATGTGGGCGATCACGGGCGTCCCTCCGATTGCGGGATCTCGAGGTCGGTGTCGGTGTCGAACAGCGGCCGGGGGTCGCCAGCGGCGGTGAGATCCGGGTAGCAGGCGAGCACTTCCTCCGGCACCGGCAGCCCGGCCCGCACGGCGTGGCGGACGTGGCGGTAGTGGTTGGCGCGGGCCAGGGCGGCGCGGCCCTCGGCCCGGCAGCGGTCCCGCCAGCCGACCAGCGCCGCGGCCAGGCCGTAGCGGCTCGCGGGCGCGTACCGGCCAAGAGCTTTCAGCCAGCGGCGCAGCGCGCGGGCCGGGAGCTTCTTGAGCTGGCCGACGGTGGCCGTGGCGAGCTGGCGCCGGGTCTCGCAGGCGGCGAGGATGCGCTCGGCCAGCGCCGCACGGGTGCCCGAGTGGGGTATGCCCAGGACCATGGCCAGCGCCTGAAGCTCGGCGGACGGGTAGCGGGAGAGCGCCTCGCGGGTGATCGCCTCGGGGCGCAGCGCCAGGATCGACCCGCGCGGCACGTTCAGGGCGCCCTCCGTCGCGGCGAATTCGTGCGGCGTCATCCGCCAGGGCTCGCGGCCGTCCATCGCTCAGTCCTCCGGCTCGGCGTGGGGATCGTCGTCGCGCCGCGGGTACCCGTCCTCCTCGTTCGCGGCGTTGTCGATGGTTTTGACGGACCACCTGCCGTCGCGGCCCCGGAACGGCTCGAAGCCGACCAGGTCGCCGTCGTTGGCGTACTCGACGCCTTGGAGGAACGCTTCCGCTTCCTCCCGCGTGGCGAAGTCGTGGTAGATGCGCAGGCCCATCGGGTCATCTCCTTTCGCGAGTGGTCATGGTCGCGGGTCAGTCGGGTTGGTCATCGCGTCGGTCCCGTCCTCTCCCTCCTCCGGCTCCTCCACCATCGGCGTGCGGCCCAGTGCGGCGCAGGCGGCCAGATAGGCGTCGGCGAGGTCGATCCAGTCCGGATCGCCGGCTGGCGCCAGCGAACCACCCTCATCGCGGACGCAGCCGCCGGTGGCCTCGATGGTCGCGATCAGGGCGCCACACGCCTCCTGGGGCGATGGTGTGGCAGCGGCCGGATCGGCAGCGGCGCGATGGGCGGTGGGGACGGCCCCGGGCTTGAGGTCGGCGTCTTCCATCACGCCGGACACCCATTCGATGGTGTCGCTGCTCCACTCCTTCTCCGGGTCGAACCCGCCGGTGCGCGGGTCGCGCCAGAGGATGTCCCGGATCGCGGCGGCGATCCCTTCCAGTTGCGCGCGGGTCAATTCGCGTGGCGTCTTCATGGCTCGGTCCTCGTGATGGGCTGGATTTGGCCGGTCGGTGCCAATCGCATCGGGTCGGGCCGCAGGGAGGGCTGGCCGAAGCCCGGGTATCCCTGCGGCAGGATGCGGGGCGTCCCTGCCCCGCGCCGGTCGTTCCCGTCAGTTCAGGCTGATCCGCTGCGTCAGCTCCCACAGCGAGCGGTTGATCGCCAGGTCGGCGGTCACGCCCCGGATCGCCCGGGTCGTCACCCGCCGGCCGCGGGCGGTGCTGCCGGAGAGCCCGCCCCGGATCAGGTGCTCCTGGATGACCTGGCTGGTCGTCCACAGGTCGCGGAAGCCACCCTCCCGCGGGGCATCCTCGGCCCTGCGTGCGCCGAGCAGGTCGGCCGGCTCGATCGACGGCGTCGGCCGGAGCGTCCACGCCTCGGCGGCGAAGGCGAGCTGGCCCGGGCGGTCGAGGTCGATCCCCTTCCAGCCGTCGATCTGCCGCATGATGTCGGGGATGCCGTCCATGATCCGGGCGGTGGCGTCCTTGATCTGGGCGAACAGGTCGCGGCGGCCGCAGTGGCGGATGGAGAAGGAGCCGAAGTCGGCCGACTGCACGATCAGGCCGTTGGCGCACACCAGGCGGAACACGCCGGAGAACAGGCGATAGGCGCTGCTCCTGTCGTGGCTGTTGACCAGGACGATCTCCGGCACCTCGCCGCCCCTGCCGGGATCGAGGAAGTCGGCGTGGCGGAGCCGGAGCATGTGCCGGGTGAAGCCGGCCTTGCCCTCGATGCGGCTCCTGCTCTGGATCGCCCGGGTGACGCGGAACCCCTGGTCCTGCATCAGCTCCAGGACCTCATGCGTGGGGACGAAGCGATACGTGTCGGGGCGGGTGCCGTCCCAGGGCCGCTCGGCGAAGACGGAGGGGGCGGCGGCGCGGATCTGATCGAGACTCAGGGTCGTCATGGCGAATGCTCCCGTTGCGGAAGATGGAGAAACGGCGTCCGTGGCCGGTCGATGGCCCGGCGTCCCTGCCGGGCCGGCGTGCGGAGGATCACTCGCCGTTCCACGGGTCGGTGCGGCGGTGGTGGATGTCGGCGATGGCCAGGTGCAAGAGCGCGGCGAGGTTCGGCAGGTCGCTCGCGTTGAACGTGCGGGTGTACTGCCAGTTCCCCTCCTCGTCGGTGTAGAGCCGCTCCAGCGAGACGGAGTAGCGGACCCCGTACTCGCCCTCGTTCTCCCAGATGGCGGCCTGGCAGGAGCCCAGGCGGATGCGGTGGACGGGGCGGTTTCCCCCCTCGGCCTCACCCGGCGGTTCAGGAGCGGGTGCGGCTGCCGGAGCGGCGGGCTTCGGTGCGGGATGGTCCTGGTCGCGATTCGGACGGCGGTCGTTGGTACGGGCCATGGTGGGCCTCCTTGGGATCGGGTGGTCGGGATGTCCGGGTGAGTGCGTCGCGCGCTCACCCGGGACGAAGGCCACCAACAGGGGGTGAGCGGAGTCGAGGATTCCCGCAGCGTCTGCACAAGCCGCAGGCGCGGAAGATGCGGAGGGAACATGCGTCAGTCCTCGACGGAGCGAGGGGGAATCCCCCTTCCGGCGCGCCAGGGATCGGCAGGGGCGTCAGCGTCCGCGCAGCGGACCACAGCGCCAGCGCAGCCCGGTAGAGCCCGGCCGCCATCGGCGGGGCGCCATCGTATAGGTCAATGAGGAGGCGGCAGTTCGATGCGTCCGGCGAGGAACCATCGCCGCATCGTGAAGGGGTGGGCGATCAACAGCCGCCGGCCCTTCGGATTCTGGAGGCTCGCCAGGAGGCCAGGTTCAAGCACGTCGGCGGCGCGCGTGAGGAAGTCGCGGATGTTGGCCGTCGCCACGATGTCGGCATCGCCGGCGATCGCCGTGTCGAGAACATGGGCATCCTCGGCGTCGGCCAGCGGCATCAGGCCGGCGCCTCCGAGCGTGAGCGCCGGGCCGACGCCGTCCGGGCCCAGCGCGGCGCACCGAGTGATCGACTCGATGAGCCGGTCGGTCGTTTCCGGATCGACGCGCCAGTCGTGCACGAAGACCTTGCGCAGCCGGTCGAGCATCCCCCAGGACACGATGAGCTGGACGGGACCGAGCGGGCAGTGCCCCTCGCGCACAGCCTCGGTGAGCATCTGCGCCGAGGTGCCCTGCCGCCCTCGGCGGTCGGCGATGAAAGCGGCGCACCAGATGTTAAGGTCGAGGCAGAGCCGGAGGACGGCCGGCACGGGGCGCTACTGCGGCGACGTGAGACGGACGGCCTCGGCCAGGATGGCTTCTTCGCTGTCGTCTTCACCGGATGTCTGCATCTGCGCCACGGCTTGCTTACGAGCCGCCTCGTAGGCCTCGCCTATCAGCGCGCGGGTCATGGCGCGTTGGACGCTGTCGATGACAGCGGGGGATTCCATCGCCTCGATCTGGCGGAACGCCCGGTGAGCATGGGTGGGCAGGCTGATATAGAGCCTGAGCGCGGCGGCGGCGATCTCGGCCGGGCTGCGGTCCTCGGCCTTGGCGAGCTGCGCGATGCGCCGGGCGGTCAGTTCATCGGTGTAAGCCGAAACGGTGCGTCCTGTCATGGGGTGTCCTCCAGATTCTATAGAAATTATAGCACATACCAACATGCGTTGCAAACGGTGATTAATGCGGCAGCGGAGCGCGGGTGAGCTCGGCCGGCAACAGCAGGAGAGCCCAGGGGCGTAGAATGGATGGAGGCGTTACCGCTGAAGACATGGCAGCGGTTACAGGCAGATCAGCCTCGCCGTTTCGGAGAGATCGTCCAGTCGCCGAGGAGGCTGGAGAGATAGTATTGGTATAGAAATTGTGGCATTTCTATACATTGTGCGGCATAGTGTGAAGATGGCCTTCGAGTTCGACCAGGAGAAGAGCGCGAGGAACAAGCAGAAGCACGGAATCGGTTTCCACGAGGCGCAAGCCCTGGGGGACGACCCTGAGCTTGTAGAGATTCCCGCCAAGGCGGCCGATGAGCCCCGCGTGATGATCATCGGGAAGATTGGCGGCAAACACCGGTCGGCCGTCATCACGCACCGAGGCGACAACATTCGCTTCATCTCAGTGAGGCGCTCCGGAAAGGAGGAACTGGATATCTATGAAAGCATCGTAGTTTGACAAGGCATTCGACGACGGCAAGAGCGTCGTGGGGATGCTCGACCTTGAGAAGGCTCGCCGTCCCGGGCTGGATCAGCGGCGGGTCAATGTGGATTTTCCAGCATGGATGGTCCGCTCGGTCGACCGGGAAGCGCATCGCCTCGGCGTGACTCGCCAATCGCTGATAAAGCTCTGGCTCGCAGACAGGCTGCAACATCACCAGCAGGGTTGAGGCGATTCCGGCTGGACCTTCGTCGGCATTGACCAGGCAGCGTTGGCTGGAGCCCGAAGGCGGGCGCGCTGTCCATGCAAACCACTCTCGTCCGGCCGTAGCGCGGCGACCGTCCGTCAGGCGGACCGCCGCCATGCGGCGCGCGCCTGGTCATACGCATCCTTAAGCCGAAGGAAATCCTGATGGGTCCCGCCCTGATCGGGATGGAGCCGCAGTGCGAGGAAGCGGAAGGCACGCTTGGCGGCCTGAGCGTTCTCGGCGGATGGCATGCGGCGGAGCCGGTCGAACGCCTGCCAGTGAATCGCCTCTTCGGCCAGCCGCTCCCGTCGCTTCCGCTCGGCAGCGGCCTGCTCGTCTTTCCGCCGCTTCTCGGCTTCCGCCGCGGCTGCCAGCTCCAGGTGCCGCATCAGCAGGGCGATGCGAGCACCAGCGGCATTGCGCCGTCGTCTCAACAGATCCTTGCGGGCGCCCGTGGCGGTGCGGAGTTCGCGGGAGATCCTCCTGCTCTGGCGCTGCCAGTGGGCCAGGGCCTTATCGAGCGTGTCGGCGCCGTCCTCCTCGGGGCCGAGATAGCAGAGGATGCGCCTTCGCGAGCGGCCCTGCTCGTCGCGGAAGCTCTCGACGAGGTAATAGCCCTTCGAGTTACGGGATCGGCGGAGGATGATGAAGGCCATGGCCGATTCGGATACCATGGAATCGCATCCGAAATCAACAACTAATCATCAATTGCAGGCACTACGCGAGACAGCGAGCGAAGGACCGGGTTCGTCTCCGGGGACTCGGGTTCGAATGGTCCCGCCGCGTGGTGCCTGGAATCTCGATCAAGTCGCTGGCCAGTCTTGATAAAGCGGCTCGTCCGGTGAGGATGGAACTAGACCCGCTCGTCCCGAGATCTCCCGTTCCCGTGGTGCCGGGAATGACCGATAGCCTTCGGAAATGCCGTGCGAATTCGTCACCCGCCGAAGACCTCCGATTCGGTCCACTCTCGAACGGACCTGGAACCGAATCGGGCCGAGAGTTCGAGGGGCAAGACGCCAGGGCGTCCGACCGCGGAAAGAGAGGAGGCGACTCACGTTGCCGATCCGATCAGGGTGACGGGGCCATCAGGGCGCGCAGCTCGGCCAGGATGTCGGCCTCGGTGCGGCCCATGCCGCGCCGGGCCTCGATGAATTGCTCGATATCCTCGCCCTCGGCAAGCCCGGGCAGAGCCACGACCTGGACACGGGCGGGGGGATCGAGGGCGGCCAGGACGGCCGCGATCTGCGTCACGTAGCCGATGCCGTCCGCGTCCGCGTCGCCCATGATGACGACGGATCGCCCGGCCAGCGGCGACCAGTCCGTGAGGTAGACCGCCTTCGCCCCGTGTGCGCTGGTGGTGGCGGGGACGAGGCCCAGCGCCGCGGCGATGTCGGCGCATTTCTCGCCTTCGAGGATGGCGACCGTGACCTCCGGCGGCGTGGCGAGGATGGCGGGCAGGTTGTAGAGCGGCAGCTTGCCCTCCGGCCGCGACAGCAGCCACTTCCCGCTGGCGCACCGGTGGCAGGGCCGGTAGCTCTTGGCCCTCGCGCCGTCGGGAGCCCGGTAATCGACGCGCAGGACGCGGAACGCCTCCTTGCCGGCGGCGTAGGCGTAGACCCAGTGGCGGACGACAGTGCCCTCGCCGTACCGGCGCTTGAGATAGGCCGTTAGCGTGAAGAAGGAGCGGAACCGCTGCTCAACCCTACGGCGAAGGGTGCTTGGGGCAGCGGGACGGGCGACGCCCGCCGATGACGGGCCTTCTCCGTGCCTCTGGCCGCAACGGCATCGCCCATGGAGACGATGCGAATACGTGCCGTCGCGATTCTGCGGAAGCGAACCAGCCCATTCCTCCCGAGTGCACCGGGCCGAGTTGCCCAGGTAATAGCCGAAGCACCGGACGCCCCGGCCGCGGCCGAGGGTGTCGTGGCCGCCGCAGATGGGGCAAGGTTCGGCCTTGGTGAAGCGTCGAAGCGGGGTCCCATGTGGCATGATATGAGGATTATTCAGCCTCTTGCGGGAAAGGCAACCGGAATCGGCGACCATCGTCAGTCCTCCCGCGTCAACAGGTGGCCGAGGCGGGACCGGACGATGTCGGTCTCGAACTGCCGATGGATGATGCGCTGCTCGGTGATCTCGCGGACGCGACGGGCGTCGCGGAACAGCGAGGCCTGGTAGTCGGGCGACAGCCTTCGCCAGCGCCGGCGGTCCTCGCGGTTGATCTTGGCGTCGAGCCTTTCCCGAAACCAGCGGTGAAACGCCTCGCCGGTGAGACCCGGGCAGCCCCACCATGTGCGGACCGTGATCTCGCCGGCCATGGCGCGGCGCAGGGTGTCCACGAACCTTCTTGTACCTGCGGCGTGGTTCTCAGTCATCGCCCATCTCCCGCTCCAGCTTGCGGATGACTTCCTCGTCCACCTCGAAGCGGTCGAAGGGATTGTCCCAGACCACGTCGCCGGTGATCGGGTAGACCTCGATCGAGAGGCCGTCCGCGCCGCGGATCAGGGCGATCTCGAAGCGATCGTCGAGGGCGATGAACACGTGGTCGGGCAGGCGGACGTCCTGCCGGGCGCTGAACTTCGCGATCCGGGGATTGTCCGCGAACGTGAACGGCAGGCCGCAGGGCGTGGTGCCGTCCTGCAACTCCCGGAGCAGGCCGATCGCTTCGAGCTGCGCGAAGATGTGCTGGCCCAGCGTCTGCGGCGCGTCCCGGCGGATGCGGTCGGCGATGTCGGAATAGTCGTAGCGGGTGCCCGTGGCACCCAGGAAATAACCGTCGGTCGTCATAGCTTCCTCCATGAATATGGGGCGGGCCGTCGCCCGCCCCGGTTGCGCCTATCGCGCGAAGAGCAGGCGGTTGCGCTCGATGCACTCCCGGATCTGCTCCGCCGTCATCGGGACGGTGTCCACCCAGTCCTGCTCCTCGTCATCCCACGCGTAATAATGGCCGGTGAAGGTTTCCGCCGCCCGGTCGAACGTGATGACGTAGCGCTCATCGGGGTGGGTCCATTGCACCTCGCGGTCGTCCTCCGCGGAGTAGAACGAGTGCGGGCCATAGACCACGTCGTGCGAGGGATTGAACATCCTTTCCGCCAGTTCCCGGGTGAGTTTCAGCGGCGGGGGCGGATCGTCGGACGGGGGCGCGTGCCCGGCGAAGTCCTCGTGCTCGGCGATCCGGCGCATGACCTCGGTGGCCTGGTCGTCATCCAGGCGGCGGTAGCGGTCGAGGGCGTCCTTGACGTTCAGGTAATTGGCGGCGGTGATGCCGAGCGTCTCGATCAAGATGTCGGCGTAGTCCTCGGGGAAGGCGGCCGTGTCGAGGCGGTCTGCGGTGGTGCGCATGGTGGGAGACCTTTCTCTTCAGGTGGTTGAATCAGTCGTTGGTCATTGGCTGCTCGTGGTGGTGGCCCTCGATGACCAGTAGTGGGGTGAAGTCGGCGGGATCGGCCTCTCCCCACTTGTTGGCCGCCAGGGCCTTCCCCTTTGCCAAGGCGACGGCCTCGACGGAGTCGCGGGCCTCGACCCAGGCGTAGAACGAGGCGTCGTAGCCGTCGGTCAAGTATCGTGGCCACATGAGCACGACAGAAAACGGCCTCTTCGCGGGATCGGCTACTCGGGGCGGTGCGGTGTCGGTGCCGATCGCCGGGCCCGCCTCCCGCCACTCGGAGGGCGGGACCCTGCGCCACGTGCCGTCGGGTCGCCGCTCCCAGACGGCCGTGGGCCCCTCGGTGTCGAGGGCCTCGTCGTCGCGGTGGATGAGGTCGCCGTCCGCCCAGCCCTCGGCGGCGGCGCGGGGGCTCTCGGCCTCGACTCGATATTCGGCCAGGATGCGCTCGATGACGTCGACCCGGTAGGTATTGACGGTCATGGAGAAGGTGGTGTTTATGGTGGTCATGGTGGGAGTCCTTTCTCTTCAGGGGGTTGGTTCAATCGTGGGTCGTCGGCTGGCCGTAGTGGTGCCCGTCGGTGACCAGCAGCGGGACGAAGTCGGCGAGATCGCGGTCGGTCCACTCGTTGGCGGCCAGCGCCTCCCGCTGAGCTTCGGCGATGGCGGCGATTGAATCGGGAGCCTGGACCCAGGCGTAATACGTCTCGTTTCCACCGTCGTTGGCGTCATCTGGGTAGAGCAGCAGGACGGAGTACGGCTTCTTCGCGGGATCGCCTGCGGCGGGCGAAGACGATGACAGACCGGCGGCTTCCGCCTCGGCGATGGCATCACGGGCCAGCTCGAAGGCGGGCTCCAGGTTCTCCCACTTCCACTCGCCGCATTCCTCGGCCAGCGCATCCGCCTCGATGAACGCGTCGAGCGCCGTGAGCAGCTTCGGCGCGGCCCGGCGCTGTCGCTCCGGCTCGAAGTCGATGACGCGCGATTGCGCGTGTTCCTCGTCGCCGGCCACATCGACTAGGGCGGCGATGGTCTCGCCGTCGCAGTCATCGATCGAATCGGCTTGATCGGTTGGCTTGTCCCGGGCGATGGCCGCGGCCGCCTCGTGGGAGTCGACCTCGATGCCGCCATAGACCAGCCGCATCACCCGATAGATATGTACGTTGTAGGTCGTCATAGAGCCTCCTTGCTCGGTTGGGTTAATCGTTGATGGCTTCGGCGAGCCGCGTGACGCGCTCGGCGTAGTCCCTCGCCTCCTCGTAGGTGGCGAACTCGGCCAGGGAAGCGCCGGGGGCGTCCATGTCCTCACCGTGGCCGGTTCTCTCGTTGTACCGCTCGATTTCGAGCCAGACCTTGTAGGTAATGTTCTTGCGCTTCTTTGACATAAGCTTCCCTTTCTCAGGTGGTTGGTTAAGCATCAGCGATCAGGCGGCGGAGCTTCTTCCGGGATAAGCGGCCCATGGTCGGCAGCTCGGCTCGGTACGGCTTCTTCCCCGTGCGGCGATCCTCGCAATCCCAGTCCTCCAGGATGACCCGCAGGGGTATGCTCGCCTCGGCCGCCTCCACGCATCCGCTACGGACGGTGACCGCGACGATTGGCAGGCGGGTCGATGACTGCGCGAGCGCGATCCCCGACGTCAGCCTGCCCCGGGCGCGGTTTGCCTGCCGGGATGCGGCCGGCAGTCCCCGCAGCGCCTCTTGATCGCCCTCGTGAACACGGCGCATCAGGAATTCCGCCCGCTCCAGCGCCTCCAGGGCCTCCTGCAGCTCGGTGGGGTCCGGGGCGCGGTTGCCGGTGCGATCGTTTGCCCCGGCCTGGTAGGCGGCTTGGAGGGCGTTTTTCACGCCCCAGACGCTCACCACGTGGAAGTCGAGGGAATCGCTCCGGCGCACCTCCAGCGTCTCGATGTGGAGGTGTTCGTGCGCCAGCGCCGTCAGGAGGTCGTCGACCGGTTTGTTATTCATAAGCATTCTCCATTGGTTAGGGGTTTAGTCAGTTGGCTTTCTCGAAGATCGAGCACACGTCGTGCAGACCCGGAATGAAGCTGCTGCGGTAGACCTTCTTGCCGCTGCTGGCCCCGTGCGAGAACCGGATGATGTCGGTGCAGTGCTGTTTCAGCCCGGCGGCGAAGGCGAGCCGCTTGGTGTGATAGACCAGCGGCACGAACCCGGCGTCGCGATCGGAATAATCGCCCATCAGCACCGCCAGCTTTCCGCCGGGCTTCAGCGCCGCCCGGCAGTTGCGGAAGAACACGCCGTAGCGCCGCAGGAAGTGCTCCAGGGTGGGGCTGCGCGACAGGTCCCTTTCGTCGGCCGCGTACAGTTTCTGCCGCCAGTACGGCGGATGGGCCCAGATGAAGTCAAACGTCTCGCCGGAGCCGAATCCGGCCGGGTCGCAGGCGTCGAAACCCTGATGAATGTCGCCCGTCAGGCACGGGATGCCGAGCTCCTCGCACACGTCGCGCGCCGTGCCGCTGCCCGACATGGGATCGAACACGAGGCCCCTGGGCTTGAAATAGTTGAGCAGGTCCTTGATCAGGTTGCCGCCGCAGTTGCCGGGCCACTTGCGGTCGCCGTACTCGCCCGCCCGGTGGAAGTGGTAGAGACTGGTCAGGTGCGGCACCGGGCTGGCGGTGATCGGCACCCGCGGCAACCGGGCATAGATCGGCCGGTCCGGCGGAACCGGATGATCCGGCGCGGGCGAAGCGGTCAGCGCCAGGCAGGCGGCGTAGAACGGATCGATGGATGCGAGCAGAGAGGTCATGGGAATCTCCTATCGGTTGGGGGTTTCGTGGTTGATCAGGGTCAGGTATTGCTGGTAGGCCCGCCGGTCCAGCTCGCCGAAACTCTGGCCGTTTGCGTCGCACCAGAGCCGGGCGTCGGCAAGGAGCCCCACCAGCCGGTCGGCTGGGCCGGCCTCGCCGCGGCCGCGGAGGATGATCGCGAAGGCGGTGGCGCGTATATCGTCATATCTCATGGGAGCCTCCTGCCGGTTGGTGGTTTCATCGCGCCCGGCCAGCCGAAGCGAGGCGGGGTCGAAGACCGCCCTCATCGTGCTGTTCACCGACTGGCGCTCGATCGTCTCGGCCATGGCCTCGAAATGCTCGATGGCGGCGTCCCGGGTGTAGTTCTCGACCGAGACGTCGATGCGGCCCTGCCAGTGCCGCTCCGGCTTGTCGGGGTAGAGCACCTCGGCGATCCGCTCGACCATTTCGCGGCTGATCCCGACATCCTGTTCGAGCTTTTCTTCGACGAGCTGGAGCACGGCCCACGCCTGATCGTCGTCGAGGTCGGGGCGGAGCTGCCGAACGTCGTCGGTGCCCCAGACATGGGCGATCTGACAGTTCTCGGCGAGCAGCTCGGCGAGATCGACTTCGAGGCGGAAGTCCACGTCGTTCAGGACGGTCTCGAGGATTCCGACCAGCGGCGCCCCCTGGGTGTAGCGGATGGCATCGGGTGTGGTGGCGACCAGGTCTTCAGCTTTTAAATTGATGATATATTTCATAGAAAACTCCTTGGTTGTTCAGTCGTTGGGGTTCGAGGGCTTGACCAGCACAAGCGGTGGTGGCGCCTGGCCGGGCGGACGCCCCGCCAGGTAGCCTCCATAGGCTTTCCAGGTGAAATCGCCGGTATCGACGACGACCACGCCGGCGTTGCCGGGCGACATCTCCTCCAGCACGGCCGCGTCGTGGAGGTCGTCATGGCTGAGCTGGTTGGACACGATGCCCAGGCTCAGATTGCCGCTGATGCGCCGGTGGCAGATCCCGG
>JAJPJC010000391.1 GCA_021324445.1 Isosphaeraceae bacterium | reverse complement strand
GGGTTGCGGGCGCGGTCGTCGTCGTTTACGCATGGAGGGCCTCCTTTTGTGGCTACCCCCTTTCTACGCTCCCGGCCTCAGCTAAGTTTGCCATCCTAGTTTTTTTTAAACCGAGTTGACAGCACCGCACCGTGTTCTAGGTTTTTTTGGCAGAGCCCCGTCGGTGCGACCGCCGGCCCCGGGATGAACGCCAGGTCTACGCGTGCATCCATGATCTTACCACGCCAAGGAAAAATGCTTCTGGGAGCGATCCGCCATGCCGTCTCGCCGGACCGAGCGCCGGGATCTTCATCCCTCCTCGCCCTTGCAGATTTATCTCCAGGACATCAATGACACACCGTTGCTCTCGGCCGAGCAGGAGCGGGTTCTGGCCGAGCGCGTGGCCGAGGGCGATCCCTATGCCCGTGAGCACATGGTCAAGGCCAATCTTCGGCTGGTGGTGAACATCGCGCGGGGATACCTGGGAAAGGGGTTGAGCTTGGAGGACTTGATCGAGGAGGGAAACCTTGGGTTGATGCGTGCGGTCGAGGGGTTCGACGGCATGATGGACACGCGGTTTTCCACCTACGCCAGCTACTGGATCAAGCAATCGATCCGCCGGGCGGTGATGAATACGGGCAAGCCGATCCGGCTGCCGGCCTACATGGTCAGCCTGCTCTCGAAGTGGAAGCGGGCCTCGACCGTGCTGGGCGAACGGCTGGGCCGGCCGCCGACGCCCGAGGAGGTCGGCAAGGCCCTGCGGCTCTCCAAGCGGAAGATTGGCATCGTCGCCAAGGCCATCCGGGTCAACAACTTGACGCCCCACAGCGAGAATCTCCAGGAGGAGGGGCCGGCGCTGGATGACGTCCTGACGGATGATCGGAGCAAGGCCCCGGAGCTCCAGATGATCGAGGCCGACGACCTGGACCGCATCTTCGAGCACATCGACGACCTGGACCAACGGGAGGCCGCGGTCATTCGCATGCGGTTCGGTCTGGAGGCGTATGAACCCATGACGTTGCGCGAAGTCGGCGAGTCCCTGGGCCTGACGCGCGAGCGGGTCCGCCAGCTGGAAAACCAGGCACTCCAGAAACTGATCGGCGCCCTGTGCGAGACCAGCGGTTCGGTGGTGAGAGAGCCCTGAGGCGAGGAGTTGCGTTCCCTCCCCACCCGCGGCGCGGCTCGGGACGTCGCCCCGCTGCCGTCGCTTACCAGTCCTTCCGATCGTCGTGAGCGGACGCTGGAGGCGGCTCGTCGGGGAGCCGCCGCTTCTGGGCGGCGCGGATGTTCTCCAGCGCCGTCTCGAGCCGATCCTCGGGCGATTCGCCGGGCGCACCGGGCGGCGCCGTGCGGCTGCCGCCCGCGGCGCCGATGCGGCGCCGCCGCTGTTTCAGCCGGTCCGGGCCGGCGGCTTTCGCGACGTCATCCGGGCTGAGCCCACCGGGTTGCGTCCCGGCCTCAGGCTGGCCCTCGGGTGGAGTCTCGTCGTCACCGGGCGTGCGTTGGGGCGCCCGGCGCCGGTCGGGCCGCCGGGACTGGGGTGGGTCCTCGGCGCCTGGGCCTTGCGGGGCCGCCAGCGACTGGGCCTGCGCGATGGCAAAGGCGCGGTTGTCCTGGGCGTAGTGTCGGACGGTATCCAGGTCGGCGCCGCGGGCCGTCGAGCTGATGCAGTCGGTGTAGGCGCTGATCGCCGTGGGAAGGTCTCCTTGGGCCAGGGCCGTGTTGCCCAGGGCATAGTCGATCTTGGTCGTCAACGCGCGATCGGCGTACTGGCGCGCCTCGAGATAGCGCCCGCGGGCCTCGTCGTAACGCTTGAGCTGGAAGAGGACGGCAGCCGCATTGTAGCGCGGCACCGCGGCCGTCGGCGCCCGGAGGATCGCCGCCTCGAAGGCGGCCAGGGCCTGGGCGAATTGGTTGCTGGCATAGGCGGCCCGCCCGCGCGCCACGGCCTCGGCGGCCGATTGCCAGCGCTCGGACCCTGCCGCTCTCACCCCCCCTGCCCCCCCCTCATCAAGGGGGGAAGAGGAACGCGACCCTCCCGGATCCTCGGCGGGAGTCGGTGCCTGGCCGGCGCCGGGCGTGGCGCCGGCCACCGCGAGCACGATCGCGGCTCGCGGCAGGGCCTTGACGAGCCGGCGCCACGACCCGGTGCCGGGCCAAGTCCAGCTCCCGCGCCAGGACCAGCCACGCCCTGGCGGCCAGCAGCCGGCCAGGAGCAAGGCCGCGGCGGCGATCAAGAAGAGCGGGAACTGCTCGGCCTGGTCGGCCGGCCGGGAGAACGCCCGCCGCTGGCGAACCGCCGGCTCGATCCGGGTCCGGTACAGCGTGCCCAGGTTGCCCGAGGTCAGACCCAGGCGGATAATCGCTCCCCCGGTCTGGTGCGCGATCTCCTCGAGCCGGGAATCGTCGCGGCGCGACCGGACCGGCTCGCCGTGATACACCAGAGGCGTGCTGCCGGCCCCGGAGGGGACCGGGTGGCCCTCCTGGTTGTCGCCGACGGTGACGGCATGAACCACCACCCCCTGCTGGAGGAGCCGTTCCAGCCGAGGCCGCCACCGATCGGCCAGGTCCTCGCCATCGGAGAAGACCACGACGGCCACTCCCTGAGCATGTTCCTGGGCGTCGATGGCCTCGAGAGCCGCGTCCAGGCCGGCGCCGAGGTCGGTCCCACCGGGCTGGACCCCGCCCGGTTGCAGGTGTTGCAGAGCCTCGAGCACGGCGCCCAGGTTCTCGGTCAGCGGGCAGCGGAGCACGCCGCGTCCGGCGAAGGCGACCACCGCGGCTCGGTCCGCCGGCTGGTCGATCAAGGCATCGACCAGGCTCGCGGCCGCTTCCCGCGCCACGGCCAGCCGGTTGGGCACCGCATCTTCGACGCCCATGCTCCGGCTCACGTCGATGACCAAAATCACGTCGTGGCCCGGTGGCGGGGGAGGGCCCCCCAGGCGGCCCCACTTCGGCTGTGCCAGCGCCACGATGAGGCAGGCGACCGAGCCCAGCCACCACACGGTCCCCTCGCGCGGCGCGCGACCCCGCTGCGCCAGCGCCTCCCAACCGCGCCGACGCCGCAGCCGGCCCCGAAACGCCCAGAGCACCAGGACCGGGAAGGCGAGCAAGAGCCAGAGTTGTTGCGGTTGCGCGAAAGTCAAGCAATCCCCTCGGCACGAAGCCGCCGGACCGGGCCGGGCCGGGCCGCCCCAGGTCAGGTCATGGCAACCGCCGCAGCCGTCCCAGGGCGAGGAGCCGGTCGAAGACCAGCAGGGCCAGTGCCAGACCGGCCCAGACGGCATAATGTTCATCATATCGCGTGAGGATCCGGCCGCGAACCGGGCTCTTCTCCAGCTCATCGATCCTGCGGAAAACCGCGGTCAAGCCCTCGGTGTCGGTGGCGGCGAAGCAGATGCCGCCGGTCCGCTCAGCCAGGCGCTCCAGCAGGGGGAGATTCGGTCCGGAGACCTCGGCGATGAACGGCAAGTTGGACTTGCGCTCGAGGCCATGAACGACGCCCCCGGGCCGGCCGATCGCGATGGTGTGCAGAACGACGCCCCAGTCCCGGACCAGGGTGGCCGCCGACTCGGGATCGACCGCCGGGCCGGCCGGCTCGTTGTTGCCGTCGGTCAGGAGCACCAGGACTTTTTTCCTGGGGGAGACCTCGAGCAGGGCCTCCAGCCCCCAGACGATCGCGTTGCCGATGTTCGTCCCGTCATCCAGCGGCCGCGCCGGGCGGAGGTCGCGGGCCCGCTCGATCAGGACCGAGTGGGTCAGAGTCGCCGGCCAGACCAGGTCGGGATAGTTGGCGAAGGCGACCAGGCCGATGAGGTCGTCCGGCCGGCCCTCGACGAAGCGGATGAAGGTCGTCTTGGCCGCGTCCAGCCGGGAGATGGTCCGCGTGCCGCGGTCGGCCGGGAAGTCGACGGTTTTCATGCTCGAGCTCTGATCGAGCGCCACGACGATGGCGACCCCCTGGCCGGCGATCCGGGTCTGGCCGCCGACGGTCTGGGGCCGCGCCAGCGCCACGGCCAGCGCGGCGATCGCCAGCCCGCGGAACACCGCCGGCACGGTCCGCAGCCAGACCCAGCCCAGCCGCCGGCGCGGGGGAAATCCCTCGAACCCGGGCCAGGCGATCCGCGGCCGCGACCGCTCCAGTAGCCAGGGCAACGGCATCAAGACCATCAACCAGAGCCAGGCAGGCTGGGCAAAGTGCATGTCGGTGAACTCACCAGGGCCCGTCGGGCGGCCAGGGCCCGGAACAGTGCGTTCTGAGGATCGGGATCGAGCACGGTCAGGTGGCCCATCTTCCGCCCTGGAGCCGGCGCGCGCTTGCCATAAAGGTGCAGCGCGACGCCGGGATCGGCGCGGAGGGCGGCCTCCCAGCGCGGCTGGCCGCCGGCCTGGCTCCACAGGTCGCCGAGCAGGTTGACCATCGCCGCGGGGGTGACCAGCTCGGTCGAACCCAGCGGGAGCCCGCAGAGGGCCCGGACCTGTTGTTCGAACTGGCTGGTGACGGCCGCCTCGATGGTCAGGTGGCCCGAGTTGTGCGGGCGGGGCGCCAGCTCATTGACCAGCAACTGGCCGGCGGCGGTCAGGAAGAACTCGACCGTCAGCACGCCGACGGTCCCCAGGGCCTGGGCCGTGCTCAGGGCCAGCGCGCGGGCCTCCTGGGTGATGATCGGCCCGACCGGGGCCGGCATCAGCGTACTGTCGAGGATATGCCGCTGGTGGCGGTTCAGCGCGACCGGGTAGCAGGCGGCGGCGCCGTCCTGGCCGCGGGCCACCACGATCGAGACCTCCGCGGCGAACTCGACCCAGGCCTCGGCCACGCACGGCCGCCGGCCCAGGTGGGCCCAGGCGCCGGCCGCCGCTTCGGCTCGGTCCACGAAGATCTGCCCTTTGCCGTCGTAGCCGGAGGCGGCCGTCTTGAGGATCATCGGCAGCCCCAGGGCCCGGATGGCCGAGTCCAGTTCCGCGCCGGTGCGGACCGGCCGCCACGGCGCGTGCGGGATCGCGTGCCGGCCGAGGAAGGACTTCTCCCGCAGCCGATTCTGGGAGACCCACACGGTCCGCCAGCCGGGACGCACCACGCGGCGCCGGGCCAACCACCGCAGCGCGGGGGCCGAGACGTTCTCGAACTCGACCGTGACCGCTTCGGCCTGCTCGGCGAAGGTCCGCAAGGTCGGCAGGTGGTCGTCATAGCCAAGGATCGTCCAGTGGGCCACCTGCGCGGCCGGCGTGTCCTCGGCTTCGCTGAGCACACCGGCCCGGTATCCCATCCGCTGCGCCGCCTGGATGAACATCCGCCCCAGTTGCCCGCTGCCGATGACGCCCAGCGCAGCGGGAGGGAACAGAGGGTCGCTGGCCGCGACATCGGGGGGACTGGCATCAGAGCTCATTCGGGCGACTCTCCCACAGCGTCGGTCTGGGCCTGGCGCAGTTCCGCGAGGGCCGTTCGGATCGCGGGGTACTTCCGGGCCAGGATCGCCGCGGCGAGGATCCCGGCATTGGCCGCGCCGGAACTGCCGATGGCCAGCGTGCCGACGGGTACGCCCCGCGGCATCTGGACGATCGACAGCAGCGAATCGACCCCCCGCAGCACCTTGCTCTCGACCGGCACGCCCAGAACCGGCAGGATCGAGATCGCCGCCAGCATCCCCGGCAGATGCGCCGCCCCGCCCGCGCCGGCGATCAGGACCTCCAGCCCGCGAGCTTCGGCCTCGCGGCCATAGCGATATAACCGCTCGGGAGTCCGGTGCGCCGAGACCACTTTCGCCTCGTACGGGATGCCTAGCTCGCTCAGCACCTCGCAGGCGTGGCGCAGGGTCTCCCAGTCCGACTTGCTCCCCATTACCACGCCGACCAGCGGGGCTCGCGGGACCTCGCTCGCCATCGCCTGGACTCCCGAATCGCCGGACCGAATCCGCCTCTCTCCATCAATCCGACGCACCCGGGGGCTTCCGCTGTCGCTTCTTCCAGGCCCCACGATCGGCAGAGGCCAGCAGCCGGGCCACGTCGAGCTCGAAGCCGGGGAGCAAGGGCGTCTCGTATTTCTGCGGCTCGGGGATGACTCGCACCTCGTCCTGCGCGCCGCCGAAGATGTAGACGGTCAGAGTGCGGCGGAAGCGGTCGATGACCCAGTATTCCCGGACGCCAATCTCCCGAAACTCGGCTCGCTTGGCGACATAGTCTCGCTCCTGGTTGACCTTCCCTTCGGAGACGAATTCGACGGCGATCGTCGGCGTCTCGGTTTCCCCCGGATCGCGTCCGAGCCCGGCCCAGATCGCCCGGTCCACCCGCCGACGGTCTTGGTTGATCTGGATCTCCTCCTCGGGCACCGTCAAGTCCAGCGACGAGCCCTGGGGATGGTTGTCCTGGTAATGCCCGAGCCATTGCCCCAACTTGTCGTTGGGATGGCGCTCCTGGCGCGATGGGGTTGGTGATACGACAAGGACTCCGTTGATCAGCTCATAGCGCCAGCCTTTCTTGCCGCTGGCGCGGTCGAACTCCTCCGGGGTGAGCAGCAGCCCGGCCGATCGGGGACCGAGCCGGAGCCGGCGGACTCTCGGTGCGGCGGTGGCCATGCGAAACCCTCGTGTCTGGACCAAGCAACTTGGTGCGCGGAGCGCGTTTCCTCCTCGATTCTACCCCAATCCGGCAAATCGGACGACCCGACTTGAGCAGGCCGAATTGACCGCCCTGAGGCGAAGCGGGACAATGGGATCGTCGATCACGACCGGGTCTCACCTCATGGATTCGGAGTCACGCGATGCCTTCGCCGTTTCCCGGGATGGATCCGTACCTGGAGCACCCGCGTTTTTTTCACGGATTCCACAACAAACTGATCACATACATCGAGGAGCAGCTCCAGCCCCTGCTCCCGGAGGCGTATTACGCGGATAGTAGACAGCGCGTCTGGTTGGAACTCACGCGGCGTTCTGTCGAACCCGATGTCAAAGTGATGCGGGAGCGCGAGGCGGCGCACCGGAGTCGCAGTCCAGGCGGAGTGGCGGTTGCCGAGCCGGTCGTACGGACCGACTTCGAAGCCAGCCAGCCGGTCCTCATCACCCTCGAGGACGTCGTGGGGGGTGAGCATATCGAGACGTTCCTGGAGATCCACAGCCGGCGGGGCGGCCAGGATCGACTGATCGCCGTCATCGAAGTCGTCAGCCCATCCAACAAGACCCCCAGCCATCAAGGCTTCGAGCAGTACCGCCAGAAGCAGCGCGAGGTCCTGGCGGGCCAGCCCCATCTCATCGAGATCGATCTGTTGCGCAAGGGGACGCACGTTACGGCCGTGCCGCGGGATGTCGCTCGCGCGAAGGCCGGACCCTCCGATTATCACGTCTCAGTCCATCGCTTCGACCGGCCACAAGACTATTTGGTCTACCCGATCCACTTGGAGCAGCGGCTGCCGGTCATCACGCTTCCGCTCCTGCCGGAGGATCCGGAAGTGCTCCTGGACTTGCAGGCGGCGTTCACTCGGGCCTACGATATTGGACCCTACCGGAAGACGATCCGCTATGGCGAGGATCCGATCAAGCCGCCCCTGTGCCGCGAGCAGGCCGAATGGGCCAAGACGATCCTGAAGCCGGCGAGCGCGGGCGGCGGCGGAGCGGGCTGATCGATCTCCTGCCTCGGCAAGACCGATGCCAGGCGACAGGAATACGGAGGATTCATGAACCAGTCAGAGATCCGTGTGGGTGTCATCGGCTGCGGTGGTTTCGGGCTGTATGCGCTCCAGCAGTTCGCCCAGGTGCCCGGGGTGAAGCTGACCGGCATGGCGGGCACGCACCGGCAGGCCGCCTACGCCGCCGCGCAGCGGTTCGGCATCCCCGACATCGAGGAAGTCGCCCGGCTGCTGGCCCGCGACGACGTCGACCTGGTCTACATCGCGACCCCGCCGTTCCTGCACCATCCCCAGGCGATGGCGGCCCTCGAGGCCGGCAAGCACGTCATCTGCGAGAAGCCGCTGGCCATGACGCTCGACCAGGCCGATGCCATGATCGCGGCGGCGCGGTCGCGCGACCGCCTGGTGGTGGCCAACCTCATGCAGCGGTATAACCCGATCTTCGACGCGGTCGGCCGGCTGATTCAGGCCAAGGTCCTGGGCGAGATCCTGCACGGGTCTTTCGAGAACTACGCCTCGGACGAGAACCTGCCGCCGGAGCACTGGTTCTGGGACCGCGCCAGGAGCGGCGGGATCTTCATCGAGCACGGCGTGCACTTCTTCGACCTGTTCGCCGGCTGGCTGGGACCCGGCACCGTCGAGGCGGCGCAGCGCGGGCTCCGGCCCGGCTCCTCGCCGCCGATCGAGGAGCATGTCCACTGCACTGTGCGCTACAACCCGGACGTCCTGGTCAACTTCTATCATGGCTTCCACCAGGCCGGCCGGATGGACCGCCAGGAGCTGCGCCTGGTCTTCGAGCGGGGCGACGTGACCCTCTACGACTGGGTTCCCACCCGGGTCCGCATTCACGCGATCGCCGACGAAGCCCAGACGCGCTCCCTCTGCGAGCTGTTCCCAGGCGCCCGGCTCGACGTCTCCCTGGTCTATTCACCCAAGGATCGAGCGTGCCAGGGGCGCCACAAGACACTGGACGTTTACCAGATGATCGAACTCTCCTGGGGCGAGGGGACGAACAAGTCGCATCGCTACGGCGAGCTGCTGCGCGCCATGATGGCCGATCAGCTCGCCTGGATCCGCGACCGTTCCCACCCGCGGACGATCACCGAGGCCAACGGCCGCGACTCGCTGGCCATGGCTGTTGACGCGTCCCGTTTGGCCCTTGGTCCTGACTGAGGAGCGGCGGACGGAGCCGCCTCCTCCAAGCAGACGGCCTGTTCCGGCTCCTGGAGGAGCCGGCTCCGTCCGGCGACTTCCCACTCTGGACCAACGACAAAGGACGAATCCCATGCTGTTGCGGAGGCACTTCGGGCAGTTGTTGCTGAGTCCGGCCGAGCTCGCGCCGTCGCGGGACGACTTCGAGGTCGTCGGGGTGTTCAACCCGGGGGCCATCCGCGCCGGGGATGAGGTCATCCTCCTGGTCCGGGTGGCGGAGCGGCCGCGCGAGCGGCGCGTGGGCTTCACGCCCTCGCCGCGATGGGTCCCGGGCGCGGGCCTGACGATCGACTGGCTGCCGGACGATTCGATCCAGGTGCTCGACCCTCGGGTCGTGAAGGGCAAGGCTGACGGCCTGGTTCGGCTCACGTTCATCTCTCATCTGCGGGTCGTGCGCTGCGGCGATGGCCGCTCGGTGCAGGAGGTGACCGATGTTCGATTCCTGCCCGCTTCCGAGATCGAGGAGTTCGGGGTCGAGGACCCGCGGATCACGGTCTTCAGCGACCGGTATTACTTCACGTATGTCGCCGTGTCGCGCCACGGCGCGGCGACGGCGCTGGCCTCGACGACCGACTTCCGCCGCTTCGAACGCCACGGCGTGATCTTCTGTCCGGAGAACAAGGACGTGGTCCTCTTCCCGGAGCCGATCGGTGGCGAGTACGTCGCGCTCCATCGTCCCAACGCGGCCACGCCGTTCTGCCGTCCCGAGATGTGGATCGCGCGGTCGCCGGACCTGATTCACTGGGGCCGGCACGAGTGCCTGCACGGCGGGGGCGCCGAATGGGAGACCGGCCGCGTCGGCGCGGGCACTCCGCCGGTGCGGGTCGACGACGGTTGGCTGGAGATCTACCACGGCAACCGCCAGCCGACCCGGTCCGGCGAGGTGGGCATGTACTCGACCGGCGTGCTCCTGCTCGACCGCGACAACCCGTCGAAGATCCTCCGCCGCACCGCCGCGTCGATCTTCGAGCCGACAGCCGACTTCGAGCGCCGCGGCTTCGTGCCGGATGTCGTCTTCCCGACCGGGATCGTCGAGACCGAGAGGTCGTACCTGGTCTACTACGGCGCGGCGGATTGCGGCACGGCGGTGGTCGAGTTTTCGAAGGACGAGGTCTTGAGCGCGCTGGGTTGATCCCATGACCCAGGGCCGCGGCCGGCCGCTCATCCCGCGTTCACGGCTGCGCGTCCTTCGCCGTCCCCATCTCCTTCAGGAGCGCGTCCACGGCCTGGACCAGGTCGTTTCCATAGGCGTCCTTGAATCGGATCACACCGTTCGGATCCAGCACGTAGATGGTCGGATACCGCTGGATGTTCCAGGCGGTGTTGATTGGCCCCTCATAATCACCGTCCCAGACGCAGGGCCAGGTATTGCCCGCGTCCTCCCAGGCCTTCTTGAGCTCCCGGCGGTCTTTGGACGGTTCGGCGTTGATGCTCACCAGAGCGAACGGCCTGCCCTCGAGCCGCTGGACGAGCGACCGCTCGAAGGGATAGAGCGACCGGCAGAAGCCGCAGAAGAAATGGCTGCCGAAGTCGAGGACGACGACCTTCCCCCGGTAATCGCTCAGCCGGAAGGGCCGGCCATCGAGGTCCTTCCCCTGGATCTCGGGGGCCGGCTTGCCGATGGACAGGTGACGCATCTCGTGCAGATGGGTTCTTGCAGCATCTCCCAGCGTACTCGTCTCGCGGCGCTGGTTCTTGTCATTGTTCGGGATGTCGGCGTAATTCGCGACCACCCGACTGAGGAGTGCCTCGGCCTCCCGATCGAGCGCCTCGGGATCGAGCCGCCGGAGGCGATCGATGTAGTCGGCGCCCCAGCCTTCCACGATGATCGGGTACGGTCGGATCATGTTGCCAAGCTCGGCGCGGGATGCCTCGGGGCCCGTCCGTCTTGCCTCCCTGGACCATTGGGCCTGCTCGGTGAGGTAACGAGCCAGCCAGTAGCAGGCCAGGCCCTGGACATCCCGGTGGGGATTTTTGACGATCGCCTCGCGGAGCAGGCGTTCGGTCGCCGCAGAGCCGCACGTGAGTCGTTGGAAGGCGAACACCGGCGCGAGCTTGGCGCCGCGGATGTGATCGCGGATCAACAGCCGCTTGGCCGCCTCCGTCTCCGGGCCGAACATCACGTGCGATCCAACCCAGACCAGGGCGTCCTCGGCGGCCTCCGTGCCGGGATACTTCTGGGCCAAGGCCAGGAAGCGGACCCCGTACAGCCGCGGGTTACGGCCGGGAAGGGCATCGACCTTGGCCTGATCCGCCTCGGTCTTGGCCTCGCGATTGGCTTTGACAAAGGCCTGGAACGCGGCGTCCTGCTCGCGTTGCAGGGCCTGATACTGCTCGCCGGGCGTCTGGGGCCGGTCGGTCCCCTCGATGGCCGCGAAGACAAGCAATCCCATCAAGATTCGGCATCTCCACGCCCGGAGCCGACGAGTTCGGTTGCGGGCCCGATGAAGTCTACCCCAACGCCAAGGCCGCGCTCGACCGCATCGTCCGCCTGGTCCTCTCGGGCGGTCCGACGGAACCACCGCGCGCCGTCCGCCTGGCCGAGCTGCGGCAGACCCTTGGGATCTCTCAGGAGGAGCTGGCCGCGCGCGTGGGCGTCGGCCAGGCCAATATCTCACGAATTGAAAGCCGGGATGATCTCAGGATCAGTACACTGGCTCGGATCGTGGAAGCCATGGGGGCCTCGTGGTCGATCCGGGCCCGGTTCCCCGACGGCCTCGAGCGGGAACTGGAGGTTTGATTCGTCCCCATGAGGCCGGAACTTGCCGGGATGCTCGGATCGGATCCTGGGGCAGCCGACGAAGGGCGGCGCTATTCCCGCACCATCGCGCCGAGGACCTCATCGAGCGAGACGGTGGCGAAGGTGCTGGCGTAGTCGGACATGGCGTAGGGAATGATCAGCTCGCGGTTGTGCAGCACGCCGCCGCAACTGTAGACGACATTCGGCACGTAGCCTTCGCGTTCGTTGGCGTCGGGCTCGAGGAGGGGCACGTCGAGCCGGCCGATGACCCGTGAGGGGTCCTCGAGATCGAGCAAGAAGGCCCCCAGGGCGTACTTGCGCATCGGGCCGACGCCGTGTGTCAAGACCAGCCAGCCCGCCTCGGTCTCGATCGGCGAGCCGCAGTTGCCGATCTGGACGAATTCCCACGCGCTGGTCGGCTTGGCGATCAGCTCCTTGGTGTACCAGAAGTGGAGCATGTCCGAGTACATCAGGTAGATGTTCTCGTTGTCCTGGCGCGAGAGCATGGCATACATCCCCCGGACCTTCCGCGGGAAGAGCGCGAAGCCCTTGTTCCGGACTTCGGGACCGTTCAAGGTGCTGATCTTGAACCGGAGGAAGTCGTCGGTCTCGAGGATCTGGGGTAGGATCACCTTGCCGTCGAAGGCCGTATAGGTCGCGTAGTAGCGGATCGAGCCATCGTCCTCGGTGAACTGGACGAACCGGGCGTCCTCGATGCCGTTGGCCTCGGTAGGGGAGCTTGGGAAGATGATCCGCTCGGAGATGTGCTGTTCGGGCGAATACCGGATCTCGTAGTTGGACCTGGCCAGGGTCAGCATCCCCTGGACGACCGGCTGGAGCTCGTGATGCCGCGGCCGGCTCTGGTGCAGGCCGCGGCGGATCGCCTGCTGGAGCTCCTCCAGAGTGAACTGCTCGTTGAGCGTGGCCAGGACCTGCTCGGCGAAGGGCCCGTCGACGTTGAGCTCGACCAGCTTGCGGAAGAACAACGTCTTCTCGTAGAGGGTGTTGGGCACCAGCTCCGGCGCCGTGACGTAGCGGGTCGGCTCGTCCATGCGGATGTGGTTCTCGGCGCCGATGGTGCCGCTGCGGAAGGTGATCGAGGAGATATGCCCCTCCCCGGTGGCGCGGAGACTCAGCAGGAACCGCCGCGCCCCGGGGGGTAGATCGGACTGATCCGGGTGCCAGACCATCGACGGATTGAACAACGCCGCAGACTCCAGCGAGTACTCCTGGGTAAAATACGAGCCGATCAGCATCCGCCGATTCTCGCTCAGGTGCTGGTCGGTCAGAAGGTACTGCTTGACCTGCTGGAACCGGTGCAGGAAGAAATCGCGCGTTTTGAGATGGCGGCCATGAAACTCCTGCATCACGTCGGCGATCAAGGCGTCGACCTCGGACTCCGACAGCGACAAAACGCGCGCGATGATCCGCTCGAACCGTTTCTCATCGGTCGGCTCGAAGGGCCGGATCACGACCCGGCCGTTGCTCGGCTTCAAGACGATGCCGGTCCGGCGGACGCCCAGCAACCGGTGCCGCCGGGCCTGGCCATCACGAGAGGGCGTCCGGGCTGCGGCGGGGCTGAGTTCGTCGGTGATCGTCGATCCGTTCACTTCCATGGAAAGGGGCTCCTGACCTCGGTGTCAAGAGAAGGATAGAACGCAAAACCAGCTCGATCCATCCGGCCGGATCGGATCGGATCGGATCGGTCAACTCACCTGGGCGTGTCGCAGGGTGGCGGGTGTGCTCTCCACCAGCTTCATCTCGCCGAGTGCCAGCAGGAACGAGAGGGTCGACTCGGCCCCCTGGTTGAGGTTGACGCGGTCTTCCTGGAGTCCATCGCAGCAGCCGCCGGTCTTGGCATCGTAGAGGTCCTGTCCCAGGTCGTTGCCGCCGAGGAACCACTCGAAGGCCAGCCGGGCCTCCTGGAGCCAACTGGGCTCCTCGGTGGCGTGGTAGGCCTCCAGGCAGGCCGCCACGGTCGCATGGGCCTCGATCGGCTGCTGGTCGAACTGGGCGCGGTCGCCGCCTTTGCGGAAAAAGCCGTGGCACCCGATCGGGCGGAAGTAGCCGCTGGGGGCTTTCTGCTGGTCGACCAGCCAGCGCAGGGCCTGCAGGCCCACGTCCAGGGCCCGCGGGCTGCCGCCGGAGCGGGCGGCGGCAATCAGGGCGTGCGGCAGCCGGGCGTTGTCGTAGCTCAGAATCTCCTCGAACCAGCACCACTGCTCGGTCGCATTCGCCTCGAATTGATCGATCAGCCGCTCGCTCAACGCTTCGCGCACCTGGCTGGCCGGCCGGGCGCCGCCGAACCGCTGGAGGTACAGGCAGACCCCGATCAAGCCGGAGGCCCAGGCCCGTGGCGAGCTCATCTCGGTAATCGCCGGCAGCGCCTGGTCGAAGAGCTGGGAGGCCCAGAATTGCAGGTCGCGGCGCCGCGAGCGGCCGACGCAGGCCCCGAGGGCCCACAGCGCCCGGCCGTGGCAGTCGTCCGAGCCGCTCGACTCCAGCCAGCGCCGGTCGAAGCCCAGGAAGTTGCGGAACCGCCCTTGATGGAAGGCGTAGCTCAGGAACGCGGCATAGGTCTGGGCCAACCGCTGCACCGTCGCCGACGCCTGGCCGAGCTGCTCCAGGAGCACGGTCAGGAGCAGCGCCCGCGCGTTGTCGTCGGTGCAATACCCCTCGCTGAAGCGGGGGATCGTCGAGTTGGCGTGCTGCAAGAGGCCCGCCGAGTCGGTCATGCGGATCAGGTGATCGAGCCGCCAGCCGGGCAGGTCCATCGGCTGCTCCGCCAGCATGCGGACCGCCAGCGGCTTGTAGGGGACGTCCAGCCGGCTCCGCCGCGCGCGCTGGAACGAGTCCATGTAGAGATGGGCCACGTGGTTCCAGATCATCTCCCGGCCGAGCAGATACGCCTTCTTCCGCATGGCGTGCCGCCGGGGCTCGTCCCGCAGCAGCTCGCAGACCTCGCGCGCCAGGGCCTGCGAGTCGCCGAAGGGGACCAGCACCCCACGGCCTTCGGCCAGCAGCTCCTCGGCATACCAGTAGGGCGTCGAGATCACCGCCTTGCCACAGCCGAAGGCATAGGCCAGCGTCCCGGAGGTGATCTGCGCCGGGTTGAGGTAGGGCGTGATGTAAATGTCCGCCATCCCGAGGAATTCGATCAGCTCGTCGATCGTGACGAACCGGTTGGCGAAGCTGACATGGGGCTTGATCCCCAGGTCCTTGGCCAGCCGCTCCAGGCTGATCCGGTACCGCTCCCCCTGCTCGCGGATCAGGTTTGGGTGCGTCGCACCCAGCACGATGTAGACGAAGTTGGGGAACTCCTGGAGGATCGCCGGCATCGCCCGGAGCATGTGCTCGATCCCCTTGTTCGGCGACAGCAGCCCGAAGGTCAAGGCGACGAACTTGCCCTCGACCCCGAATTGATCCTTGTAGAAATTGGGATCGACGAACGGCATGTCGGGGATGCCGTGAGCAATCAGGTCGATCTTGGCGTCGGGGACCTGGTAGATCTCGCGGAGGAAGGTCCGGGCCCGCTCCGACATCACCACCAGCCGGGCGGAGAGCTCGGCGACCTGGCCGAGCACCCGGTGCTGGTCGGCGTTGGGCTCGCGCAGGACGGTGTGCAGCGTCGTGACGATCGGCGGCCGCAGGTCGCGCATCAGCCGCACCACGTGGCTGCCCGAGGGCCCGCCGAAGATGCCGTACTCGTGCTGGAGACAAACGATGTCGGTATTGGCGAAGTTGAGGTAGTCGGCCGCCCGCAGATAGGAGTCGACCTCCTGCTCCTCGATCTCGAAGCGGACCTCGGCGGGGTAGTCGTATCCCAGCGGTGTATCGTTGATCGGCACGACGAAGCAGTCGGTCCCGGGATACTGGGTGGCCGTCGAGGTGCACAGGTCGTAGGTGAACGTCGCGATGCCGCACTTCCTCGGCAAGTAGTCGCCCACGAACGCAATCTTCTGGATCTCGGTGTTTCGTTTCATAAGTGGATTGAGGAACCGAGGTTGCCCTCCGTCGGCAAGATGACCCCGGCGGCGACTGTTGTCGGCGGTGAGCCGGCCAGCCGCGTGCGCCACCCTGGGAAACTCGCTACGGGCGCGAGCCCGGCTGAAGGGAGGGGATGGCCCGAGGGTCCCGACAAGGGGCACTCCGACCGGTCTCGGAGGGGGACGCGCTGCCGGGATACGATCCGAACGATCCCGCACGTCCCGTCGTGTCCGACCGATGGTTCAACCCCCATCATACCAGGAGGCCGCCGCCAAAGAAACCAGGGTTTCCCCTCAAGCCCGGCAGGGGGGCGGCTGCGCGGTCACCGGCGGCTGGGGGTCGAGCGAGGAGACCGGGTCCGCGCCGTGTTGGCATTGGCATGCTGCCCGGGCCGCATGCCCGGATAATAGTTATGCGTCGTCACCTGGAGCGCCGGAGGTGCACTCACTGGTCGGGAGGGTCGTTGTGACGCCGTCGAAGCCGCCGGTACCTGGGAATTCGTCGCCGGCTGGGGCGGCAGGCTGTAGGGCCGGAGGGGATCCGCCGCCCTCGTCCGTTCGACTCCGCGGGAACCGGTCCCCCGTCGCGCTGCGTCGATTCGCGTCGAGGTCACCCGCTGGAACGAGGACGCACCCGCGCCGGGCGTCGGTGTCGCGCGCGCCCGACGGGGACTGGGGGTCGAGCGGCTCTTCGGGGCCGCCACGACCCGACCTCCGGTCAACCCAGGGGAGAAGGGATTCCACCAGACCGGTGCGGCCGGCACGACCCCTTGTCCGGGAGATGCCTGAGTCCCTGGAGCCGTCGCGGGCGTCCCGCTCGGCACAGAGGCGCCTCCCTGACCCTGCGCGGTGGTCGAACTGCCCAGGACCGCCAGCCCCAACACCACGCCGATTCGCCAGGAGTCGCTCATGATGATCCCCGCCACCGATCGGGCACATCCGCAGGCGACAGCCACGACAGGGACTGCGCCGGTGGGAACGCCCCCAAACCCGTATTATCCCTGCGGTCGCCCCGAACACAAGGGCATCCGTCCGAACTCCCGTCCGGTCGTCCGCGCAGGCACTCCGCTGCCCCGGGCTCGGCGCGCCGCATCCCCACCCCAGGCCGCGCGGCGCGATCGCCATCGGGAACCGCTGGCAATTGGCCGGAGGTTCCGCGAGAATGAGGCGAGGCCGCCGGCGCCAAGGGGGTGGGGGCTTCGCCCCTGGAAGGCGAGCCTGGGCCGGCCCGTTCGTTCCGGGTCCGTTGTTCGATCGATCTCAAGGAGCACTTTCCGATGGAGAGCCACGCCAGCCGTCGGTCGTTCTTGTTCGGCGCGTCGGTCGCGGGATTCGGCATCTTCGCCCAGGGCCGCAGGGGCTGGGCGGGGGGTGTCGGCCCCAACGAGACCTTGGCCATCGCCTGCATCGGGGTCGGCGGCAAGGGGAAAAGCGACACGGAGCATGCCGCCAATCACGGGCGGGTGATCGCGATCTGCGACATCGACCAGCACCGCCTGGACGCCCAGGCCGCCCGGCAGAAGGACGCCAAGAAGTACAACGATTTTCGCGAGTTGCTCCAGGAACTCGGCCCGCGGCTGGATGCCGTGGTGGTCTCGACACCCGACCACACCCACGCCCCGGCCGCGGTGACGGCCATGCGGATGGGCAAGCACGTGTATTGCCAGAAGCCGCTGACCCATTCGGTCTGGGAGGCCCGCTTGATGCGCGAGACGGCCCGCGCCAAGCATGTGTGCACCCAGATGGGCAACCAGGGGACGGCCGATCCGGGCTTCCGCAATGGAGTGGAGCTGGTCCGTTCCGGGGCCCTGGGCGAGGTGACCGAGGTTCACGTCTGGACCAATCGACCCTTCAACTACTGGAAGCAGGCGCCGGACATCGTCGCGCGACCGAAGGAGCGGCCCCCCGTCCCCGACTACGTCCACTGGGACCTGTTCCTCGGGCCGGCTCCCGAGCGCCCCTATCACCCGGTCTATCATCCACACAACTGGCGCGGCTGGTGGGACTTCGGCACCGGGGCGCTGGGCGACATGGCCTGCCACACGACGAATCTGCCCTTCATGGCATTGCAGCTCGGCCTGCCCGTGCGGGTCTCGGCCAAGAGCAGCGAGATCAACCCGGAGACCTACCCGGCCTGGTCCACGATCACCTATGAGTTCCCGGCCCGGGGAAACCTGCCCCCGGTGAAGTTGACCTGGTACGAGGGCGCCAAGGACGGCAAGCGCAACCTGCCGCCCCAGCGGCTCTTCCCCGACCGGAGCTTCCAGCCTTCGGACAGCGGCTCGCTCCTGGTCGGCTCGCGGTGGCGGATGTACTCGCCCAACGACTACGGGGCCAACCAGATGCTCTGGCCCAAGGACGGATACACCGATCTGAAGGTCCCCGAGCGCACCTTGCCCCGCCTGCCGGGAGGGGGGCGCGACATCGATAACAATCACAAGCGTGAGTGGGTCGAGGCCATCCGCGCGGGCAAGCCCGAGATCGCCCTGTCGAACTTCGATTACTCCGCCACATTGACCGAGTCCATGCTCCTGGGCAACATCGCCGTCCGCGCGGGCGAGGCCTTCGACTACAACCCCGAGACCGGCCAGATCACCGGCAGCTCCAAGGCGGCCCAGTACCTCAAGCTCTACTTCCGCAAGGGGTGGGAGATCTGACCGATGTCCCGCGAACTTTCCGGAATGCTCAAAGGCCTGGAACACCTCCCGATCGAGGAGGCGTATTTCCAGGCCTGGGGGAGGGTCGGCGGAGCCGGTAGGCTCCGCCGCACCTTTTCGCTCTACGCCGATATCCGGCGGATGATCGAGTTCCAGATTCAGAAGAAGTATCCGGAGCTCGAGGACCGCGAGGTCCAGCGGCGAACAGCCCAGAGGATGTATCTCTCAGATGACGCGGCGCAGCGGTTGCTCGAAGACTCGAAAGGAGCACTCGTGCAGGGACAAGGCATCCCGGAAACGATGCAGAGAATCGCAACGATTCTCGAAGACCTGGGACTGAGGTATCACTTCACGGGCGGCCTGGCGGCGACCTATTACGGCGATCCTCGACTCACCCAGGACGTGGATCTTGTGATCCAGCTCGAGGTCGGCCAGCCCGTTACCAAGGCGTTGCTGAATCGACTGTCATCAGGATATCTTATTCATGAGCAGGCAGCGATGGAGGCGATTCAGAGCCAGAGCATCTTCCAGGCGATCGATGAGGAGTCCATGGTCAAGATTGATTTTCACGTTGGGGAGAAGATCCCTGGGGAACTGGGACGCAGCGCGCGCTGCGAGATTGTGCCGGGAGTGACGGCCCCGCTCGTGTCGAAGGAGGACGCGATCCTGTCCAAGCTCCTGTGGATCCGGCTTGGGAGCGGCCACAAGTCCCGGCACGACGTGAAGGTGATGTTGAAGCGCCCCGAAGACCTGGATCGTGCAGTCCTCGAACGACGTGCCGCAACGCTCGGGCTGGTCGATCTCCTGGTCGAGATCGAGGGAGACTCAGGTCCTGATTGAGATCCATGATGCCCAACCGCGACAATCGCTCGACTCTCCCCCAAGGTGAGCTTACACCAGAAAGGGCTGCCCGGAGCGACCGGGGCATCGATGAGAGTTGAGCCGATGGACGAGTTCACACCAGCCAGGAATGAGGCGTACCTGGAACCTATCCGCCACGCCGATTGGCCCACCGGAGACCTTGTCGATGCGCGCCTGCTTGAGTCGGTTCGGGGCATTCCTCGCCGCCCTGGGAGCTTGGAGTTCCGCCCCATCAACCTTCGGCGACGAGCCGCCCAAGCCGACCGCATCGGCCTCCGAGGCGAATCCGGCCGTGCCGGCGCCCGGCCATTCGGTGCATGGCGAGGCCTTCAACGACGGCCCGCGCCACGCCGCCCACATCATGCCCGGCATGGGCAAGGCCCACTTCCCGATCACAACCAAGAAGGCCGAAGCCCAGGCCTTCATCGATCAGGGCGTCGCCCAGCTCCATTCCTTCTACTACTTCGAGTCCGAGCGGTCGTTCCGACAGGCCGCCCGGATCGACCCCGATTGCGCCATGGCCTACTGGGGCATGGCGATGTCCAACGCCAACAATGCCCGGCGGGCCAAGGGGTTTCTCAAGGAGGCCCGCAAACGCGCCACGGCGATCAGCCGTCGCGAGCAGCTCTATCTCGACGCGCTGGAGGCTCTGTACAAGGACGGTGCCTCCGACAAGGCGCGTCGACAGAGCTGGCTCCAGGGGCTGGAGACGGTCGTCCAGGAGTTCCCCGAGGACCTCGATGCCCGCGCCTGGCTCGTGATGGTCGCCTGGCAGAACGCCCAGGACGGGATCGGCAGCCGCCAGGCGCTGGATACCCTGCTGGAGACGGTCCTCCAGGTCGAGCCGATGCATCCCGGCGCGCATCATTACCGCATCCACCTCTGGGACAACGTCAAGCCGATCCGCGCCGAGAAGTCGGCGGCCCTGTATGGCCCGGCCGCACCGGGGATCGCGCATGCCTGGCACATGCCCGGCCACACCTACACCGGGCTGAAGCGGTATGCCGATGCCGCTTACCAGCAGGAGGCCTCGGCCCGCGTCGACCACGCCTCGATGTTCCGCGACCGGATCATGCCGTTCGAGATCCACAACTACGCGCACAACAACCAGTGGCTCTGCACCAGCTACAGCCACATCGGCCGGGTCCGCGACGCGATCGCCGTGGCGCGGAATCTCGTCGAGCAGCCCCGCGATCCGCAGAAGAACGGGCCCAATGACGGCGGCTCGGCGCAGCGGAACGGCCGGATCCGATGGGCCGAGGTCCTCACTCGCTACGAGCTCTGGGACGACCTGATCGCGGCGACCACCTCCGGCGCGCTCGACTGGTCCACGATCCCGCTCGAGCAGAAGGAGAAGGCGTACACGCTCGGTCAAGCCTACGCCGCCAAGAACGATGCGAGGAAGCTGGCCGAGCAGATCGAGGCCCTGAAGAAACTGACCATCCCCGCGGCCAGGGCCGCCCAGGCGGAGCTGGAAGGCTATCAACACCTGGCGCGCGGCGCGATCGGCCCGGCGTTCGACCAGTTCGCCAGGGCCAGCGCGATGCGTCCCGAGGCACTCGCCCGCGCCCATCTGGCCGCGCGCAATTATGGTTTCGCCGAGAGCACGGCGCGGCGGGCCGTCGAGCAGAACCCGAACCAGGTCCCGCCGCTGGCGGCGCTGGTCGAGGTCCTCCAGGCGGCGGGCAAGGAGAAAGCGGCGCGCGACGCCTACCGGACGCTCGAGCCGATCGCCCGGTGGGCCGACCGCGACCTGCCGGTTTTCCGCCGCCTCGATCCGATCGTGGCGCGGTGGAAGGCCGACAAGACCTGGCCGGCCGCTCCGGTTCAGCCGGCCCACGCCGCGGACACTGACGAGACGAGCATCAATCGGACCGACCTGACGACCCTCGGGCCGCTGGTCTGGTCGCCATTCCCGGCCGCGCCGTTCTCCCGGCCCGATACCGCCGGCACCCCCTGGTCGCTGGCCGGCCAGAAGGGGAAGAACGTCCTGATCCTGTTCTTCCTGGGCGGCAAGTGCGCCCACTGCATGCAGCAACTCCAGCTCTTCGGCCAGGAATACCCGTCCCTCAAGAAGCTGAACGTCGAGACGGTCGCCATCAGCACCGACGACACCCGGGCCACCCGGGACCTTCAGAATAACAAGGAGGGCATCAAGTTCCCCATGCCGATGCTGGCCGATCCCAAGCTCGAATTGTTCAGGCTCTACCAGGCTTACGACGATTTCGAAAACCAGCCGTTGCACGGCACCTTCCTGGTCGACGCCCAGGGTGATGTCCGCTATCAACGCATCTCGGCGGATCCCTTCCTCGAAGTCGAATTCATCCGGTCCGAGGCCGAGCGGGTCAACCGGATCGTGGGGAGCCAGACTCGCGGTGAATCTCGATCAACGGTTGGCCGGATCGGCCAGCGCCACGAATAATTGTCCAGCGACGTCAGGGGTTCCCTGAAGTGCCCAGAATTGTGCGCCCCATGCGCCAGGACACGGATGGTCTCCCGATGGTCGGAAGTCGGTCGAAATGCCTCGGTGTTCGCGTGCCACCGGACCGGTTCGCGGATGTCGATCTTGATGGAGCAGGAAAGGTTGTCTTGAACCGCAAAGGCTCATCGGTCTCCAAGGGCTGGAGGGACCTGCCCGGACATCTCATCCCGGAGCACCTGGATGATGGCTTCAACGGGGCAGCCGGCAAGGGGATGCGGGTCTTCGCCCACGCGACGGGGATGTTTGTCGAAGGGCCGGTTTCCGTTGGCCTGGAGCTGCTGCACAAGGCGGGTTCCACCGAAAGCGGGGTGGTGGCACCGACGGCTTCCGTTCTGTTGAATCAGTATCAGTACGATCTGGCGGCGACCCGGGGTGGCTGGGTGATTGATGAGAGTTGAGCCGATGGACGCGTTCACGCCGACCCTGAATGAAGCGTACCTGGACTATGCCGACCGGCTGCTGCAGCACCACCGTCTTCTCGGCGAAGGGAAGGAGACGGCCGACGAACTGCGCGCGGTCGAGGACGAGATGACCGATCTCTGGGACCGGCTCGACCCGATCCAGCGGAAGAGCCTGTCCGGACTCGGTTCGGACCTCAACTGGGTCCGCCGCGGCGGCACGCTCGCCCCGCGCGGCCCGAAACCCGAGGACGTTTCGCCCGCGGATCGGCAGGCGCTTCAGGAAGCCCGGAACACCTCGGAATGGCACCGATTCTTGCATCAACTTCGCGTGTGTGCTCCCGCACTTCCCGTGCTGGATCTGGCACGGCTGCGCGCGGAGACCTGGTCGCAGCTTGGCCAACCGCGGATCGCCCGCGTGTTCGACGAGTTCTGCCGTCACAACGTCCCCTCGACATCGAGTTCCCTCGATTCCAGCGGACCCGATTCAGGATCGTGTCCGGCGATCATTGAACCAGGATGATCGCCCTGGGATTTGGGCACCGTTGAGCCCCCGCGTTGCGACTGAGAGGCGGGGACTTGGCCCGCAGATGCGCCGGTGCGATTGGTGGTCCCGGCCGGCACCGCCGGCCCGACTTTCCCATTTCGCGGGACGGATTGGGCGCCTGGGTGCCCGCTCGCATTCCGCCGACGCGACGCCGAACGGAAGAAGCGCGAGTTGGCGATCGAGGTGGCATCGCACTGGCAGGCCATCGAGCGGCTGCGTCCCTTCCCAGGGAAGGAGAACGCCAGGGCCGCGAACCGGGCGTTCCTCTGGCTGGCGACGCGCCATCACTGCCCGAGAGCGTCATCACGAATCGCTCCGCTCGGCGCGTGTGCCTCGGCCCCGGCAATCGTGCCAACGGTCACTAGGCCACCGCGAGCCGAGCCAGAATGCGGAAGAGCCGTGCGGGCAGCGGGTGCTCCAGCCGCCAGGTGATGCTCATCGGTCGGCTGCCGGAGTGGTCAACGTATCGGGCCGGGCCGAGGAAGAAGAAGGGCTGGGCGAGGCCACTGCGGCTCTTGTGCTCGCGACCGAGCAGCAGGACGGTGTAGCCCCGCTCGGCGTGTTCGACGTAGCGGCGCCCCGTCGGGGAGTCGGCCGAGGTGGTGCTCTGCGACTGCCAGTGGAAGAGACGCTCGTTGATCGCGTAATCCTGGTACATCGTCGTGGGCGAGTAGTCCTTCTCCGTCTTGTGCAGGGTTACGAAGAAGACGTCTGCTCTGAGGTCCGGGAGGTGGAGCACCCCCTCGCGCATGTCGGGCTGCTCGGCACGAGTCCAGCGCCCCAGAGCGGCGAGGACCTCATTGCGGGTATACGGGGCGTGGAGCGTCATCGGACAATCGAACGGCAGGACCAGGCGCGGGGCCACCGAATCGATGCAGCCGAGCCGGTAACACAACAGCTCGAGAAGCTCGTCGCGGAGCGTCGGGTTGGCATCAAGCCGCCGCAAGCCCTCCTCCGATGTAGCCGGCAGGCCGGACTGCGTCCAGAGTCCGAGTTCGAGCATCAGGAGTCGGCGTTCGTCGAGCGCGTCGAGCCGCTGATCCGAGCGCGACGTCGCTTTGGGATCGAGCAGGACCAGTAGGCGGTCGATCAGATTTGCATCAGCAATATGTGCGACCCGCCACAGACCCTTCGTGAGCCGAGGTTCATCGGATTCTTGGAACGGCTCGCGCAGCCCTGCTTCGACTCCCAGTCGCGACCAGCCAACCCCACGCCGGTAGAGGTCGTCGGGCTCGAGACGCGTCCACTCCAGGAACTCAGCCATCCGGGGGGGACGACCGAGCGATCCGGCCAGTTCGCGGAGCCGACTGACCAAGGACGATCGGGTTTGGCGCAGACTCTGTTTGATGTTCTCAAGCACATGCTGCCGCGCGACCCGCTCCATCAGGATCGAGCAGCCGGCGGGCAGGTGGGTGAATCCGTGCTCCACCTGTTCCTGAAGCGCCACCGATGGGTCGCTCAGGAGAGCCCGGTATCTGAGGTCGAACCGGAAGTTGCGATGGGCCTGGCCGATGAAATCGAGGACGGTCAAGCACTCCTTTTCCTCGTGCAGCCGCAGGCCGCGGCCGAGTTGCTGAAGAAACACCATCAGGCTCTCGGTCGGGCGAAGGAACAACACTGTATCAATTTCGGGGATATCTACCCCCTCATTGTACAGATCGACCACGAATAGCACGTTCACCTCGCGGCGGCGCAGGCGGTCCTGGGCCGAGCGACGATCGGCCCGATCGGTCACTGCCGAGAGGGCCTCGGCGGGAATTCCCGCCTGGTTGAACTTTGTCGCCATGTATTCGGCGTGGGCGATGCTGACGCAGAAACCCAGAGCCCGCATCTCCCGGGGGTCGAGCAGAATCGACCGGACCTTTTCAATCACCAGGGCGGCACGCAGGTCGTTGCCAGTGTAGATCTGGTCGAGCTCATCGAGTCGGTATCCGCCACGTTGCCAGCGGAGTCCGCGAAGATCGACGTGGTCGGCAACGGCGAAGTACTGGAACGGCGAGAGCAGCTTGCGATTGATCGCATCCGGCAGGCGGATCTGTGCGCTGAGGTGCCCCCCGAAGTGGTTCACGACGTCGAGGCTATCGGTGCGTTCGGGGGTGGCGGTCAGTCCCAGGAGGACGCGGGGCCGCACGTGGTCGAGCAGGCGCTGGTAGCTCGGCGCAGCGGCGTGGTGGAACTCGTCGACGACTACGTATTCATAGCGATCGGGGGGTAGCTCCTGGAGCGATCGACTGTTGTAGCTCTGAATTGACACGAACAGGTGGTCGAGCTGGTCCGGCTCTCGTCCGCCGACGAGCAGGTCACCAAAGTTCGGGTCACGGAGCACGCCGCGGAAGGTCTGGATACTTTGCTGGAGCAGTTCCTCACGGTGAGCCACGAAGAGGAGGCGGGGTAACCGGCCCGCTGCCGAGGCGTTCTCACGAGACCAGCGGCGATAGTCGAATGCGGCGATCATCGTCTTGCCCGTACCGGTCGCCGCCACCACCAGGTGCCGGTCGCGCCCCTGGACCCGGCGCTCGGCATCGAGCCGGTCGAGAATCTCTTGCTGGAACGCGTAGGGCCGTAGCTCGAAGAGGAGGGGCTCGGGTCCGGCCGATCCGACCAATCGCTCCCCCTCCAGTGCTCTCTTCAAGCGCGGTCGGTCAGCCTCGTGGTATGGCTCGAACTCGCCGTCTTCCCAGTAGGTCTCGAACGTTGCGGCGACACGATCCCAGAGGTGGGGCGACTCATACTGGCTCAACTTGACAGTCCACTCCAGCCCCTCGGTGAGGGCCGGACGCGACAGATTCGCCGAGCCGACATAGGCCGTACCGAAGCCGGTGTCGCGATGGAACAGGTACGCCTTGGCATGGAGCCGGGTGCGGTGGGTGTCGTACGAGACACGGACTTCGCTACGGGCCATCGATTGGAGGAGGTCGACCGCCTTCAGGTCGGTTGCGCCGAGGTAGCTCGTCGTCAGCACCCGGAGTCGGGCCGAAGGCCGAGTCGTGAAGGCGCGAAGGTCCTCTTCCAAGATGCGCAGACCGCTCCACTTGATGAACGAGCAGAGAATGTCGACGCGATCGGCCGAGGCGAGTTCCTTGCGAATCTGCGAGACGAGGCTGGGGTCGAGTCGGGTTCCCGCCAGAAGGCAGCCCAGTGCCAGAGGCGTATCGGGCCGCTCAGGCTCTCGGCCACTGAGCGGTTCCCGGGGCCAGATTCCCAGAAGGCGACGCGCCGGTGTCGAGAGGGACCGCTCGCTCTCACAGGCCGACGCTGCGATTTCGCGTAGGATGCGGTTGACCAGCTCAACCTGCCGCACCAGCCGGTCTTCGCCCGTCAGGCCATGGAGGTACTCACGGACCACGCATCGGAGATGGTCGGCCAAGACGGCGTGGCTATCCCCAGCATCGAGCGCCTCGACCTTGACCTCGATGGGCGATTCTTGCAGACCGATCAGCCTCCGCTCCAGGAGCCGATCGACGACCTCTTCATAGAGACCAGGCACGAGCGGCTGAGGAGCGAAGTCCTTGGGTGTCCGTGACACGTCTGTTGTCCTCGAGTACGATTGGCCAACGGAGGCGGAGGGACCTCCCGTTCCAGGCTACAGGTGGTAAAGTCCCGTTGCCAGCTTTCGAGAATGAACTTCCTCCCGCCCCGCCCTGGGGCGGTTGTGGCAAGTTTCCTAGCAAAAAAACTTGACTTGCAATCCTTCCTGGGCGATCATCCCACCATGAGGATCGGCGAGAAGAGAAACCGGAGCGGTGCAGGAACCACCGCCGAGACCGTCCGCGCGCAGATCGAATCCAGCGGCGAGCGTCTCTGGCGGCTCGCCGACTTCGACGGCCTGCCCCTCACGGCCGTGGCGCAAACCCTGTCCCGTTTAGCCCGCCGAGGACTGATCCAGCGGCTGGGCAAGGGACTCTACTACCGGGCGCGGCCGACGGCCTTCGGCCCCAGCCGGCCCAACCTGGCCCAGGTCCGATCCCTGGCCCTTGGGCAGAAGGCCATCTTTCCGGCCGGCATCGCGGCGGCCAACCTGCTGGGTTTCACGACCCAGAATCCGGCACGGATCGAGCTGGCGACCGATGGCGCGAGCCTTTCGCGCCTCTTCCTCGACAAGGATGTGCTGGTGCACACCCGGCGGCCGGCGGTGTGGCGGACGCTGTCCCAGATCGACGCCGCTCTCCTCGACTTTCTTCGCAACCGGGGGGAATCGAGCGAACTCCTTCCCGATAAGACGGTCGAGAAGCTGCTTGGCTACTTCCGCGAGCCGGGGCGCTTCGAGCGGATGCTCAAGGTCGCCGCGACCGAACCCCCGCGTGTCCGCGCCCTGCTCGGGGCCATCGGCGAGCAGCTCGGCCAACCCGAACCCGTTCTCGCCGAGTTGCAGGAGAGTTTGAATCCCCTCTCCCGGTTTGATTTCGGGATTCTCGCCGCGCTGGCTCATGCGCGGCGATGGCAGGCAAAGGAGCGCCGGGATCGTGAGACTCGTTGAGCATCCGGATTTGGAGCAGGCCATGATCCGCGTGGCGGAGTCTTCGCGGCGTCAATGGCGGCACGCACGCATTCGGATGCACGGCTCGACAAAGCTAGCCCGTCGTGGTAGGCTGAGAAATGAAGGGGATGTCGCGTATGAACACCCAATTGCCAGCAGATCTTGAGCAATTCGTCCAGGCCAAGGTGCGCAGCGGACGCTTTTCCTCCTCCGACGAGGCCATCACCGCCGCCGTGCGGCTGCTCCGCCAGCAGGAAGAAGCCGAGGACGCCCGCGTCCTGGAGGGCATCCGCCTGGGCCTGGACGACGTGCGGGCCGGCCGCACCCAGCCCCTGGCCGAGGCGTTTGCCGACATCCGCCGCGACCTGAACCTACCCCACCGGTCATGACCTACCGCATCGAGCTGGCCGCGACCGCCAAGGCGGATATTCGCGGCCAGGCCCAATGGCTCCGGGAGAACGTGTCGCCTGCCGCCGCCACGAAGTGGCTCGACGGACTGTACAAGGCCATCGATAGCCTGCAAACCCGGCCCCTGCGGTGCCCGGTCGCCGCCGAGAGCGACAAGTTCCCCGAGGAGATCCACGAATTGCTCTACGGCCCGCGTGGCAAGCGGAAACACAAGCACCGCATCATCTTCACCGTCGGCGAGGACACCGTCTACGTCCTCTATGTCCGTCACACCGCCCGTGACGAACTGGAGCCATAACCATCCGTCCGACTGCTTCCAAGGAGCAGTCATCATCGGGCATCCGCCAGCCGGCAGGCACCCGATCGCATGGGGTCCCCGAAGATCCTGCGTGGCCTCGTATAGCTCGGCCCGTCGGCCCGGCGTCTGCATGGACAGGCAGGCATACTGATACGCCCGCGAAGCCTCCTGCCACGACCGCCTGGAGGCGATATTTCCTCTTGCATTGTAAGGGATTGCGCCGTATTGTCCGGGAACTTTAGAACAAGCCCTACCACCGATTCACGAAAGCGGCGGACTCATGACGTCATCTTCTTCGGAACCTGCACCGACATCGTCCCACCCGACCAATCGCCTGGCGGGCGAGACCAGCCCGTACCTGCTCCAGCACGCGCACAACCCGGTGGAATGGTACCCGTGGGGGCCGGAGGCCCTGGCCAGGGCCAAGCGGGAGGACAAGCCGATCTTCCTGTCGATCGGCTATTCGGCCTGTCACTGGTGCCACGTCATGGAGCGCGAGAGCTTCGAGGACCCGGCGATTGCAGCCCTGATGAATGAGCACTTCGTCAACATCAAGGTCGACCGCGAGGAGCGTCCGGACCTGGACCAGATCTACATGGCGGCGGTCCAGGCCATGACCGGGCACGGCGGCTGGCCGATGTCGGTCTTCCTCACGCCGGACCTCCAGCCATTCTTCGGCGGCACCTATTTCCCGCCGGTCGACTCGCGGGGCATGGCGGGATTCCCGCGCGTGCTGGCGAGTGTCCACCGGGCCTGGGAGGAGCGTCGCGACGAGATCCGGAGCGCGGCGGAGGCCATGACCGAGCAGCTCCGCGGGCTGGGGACGATCCCCAAGGGCTCCGGTGCGCTGGACGCCGGCTTGCTCGACCGCGCGGCGCGGGCCATCCTGCGGAACTTCGACCCGACCCACGGCGGGTTCGGCCGCGCGCCCAAGTTCCCCCACCCGATGGACCTCAAAGTCCTGATGCGGCACCAGGCGCGCACCGGCGACGCCAGCGCGCTGCACGCGGTGCGGCACACGCTCGACAAGATGGCCCGCGGCGGGATCTATGACCACCTCGGCGGCGGCTTCGCCCGCTACTCCACCGATGAGCGCTGGCTGGTCCCCCATTTCGAGAAGATGCTCTACGACAACGCCCTCCTGGCCTCGGCCTACCTCGAAGCGTACCAGTTGACGCGCGACGCCGGCTTCGGCCGCGTCGCGCGCGAAACCTTGGATTACGTCCTGGGGCGCATGACCGACCCCGCGGGCGGATTCTATTCCACCGAGGACGCTGACAGCGAGGGCGTCGAGGGGAAGTATTACGTCTGGTCGCTCGCCGAGGTGGCCGGCATCCTGGGCGCGGATCGTGCCAAGACATTCGGATACGTCTACGACATCACGGCGCAGGGGAACTGGGAGGGTCACAACATCCTGAACCTCCCCAAGACGATCGACCAGGCGGCGAAGCTGCTGGGCCGTGACGAGGCGGGCCTCCGCGCCGAGCTGGACGCTTGCCGGGCGGAGCTGCTGGCGGCGCGCGATCGTCGGGTGCCCCCGGGCAAGGATACGAAGGTCCTCGTCTCGTGGAACGGCCTGATGATCGCCGCGATGGCGGATGCGGGGCGGATCCTCCGCGACGAGCGCTACCTGGAGGCCGCCGGCCGCGCGGCCGGCTTCCTGCTCGATCGGATGCGACGGGACGACGGACGCTTGCTCCACACCTATCGCGACGGCCGGGCTCACCTCGACGCCTACCTCGACGATTACGCCAACCTGATCGACGGCCTGACGCGGCTCTACGAGGCGACCGGCGAACCGCGCTGGATCGAGTCGGCGCTGGAGCTGGCCCGGGTCCTGATCGACGAGTTCGCCGATCCGGCGCACGGCGGGTTCTTCTACACCGGCCATCACCACGAGGCGCTGATCGCGCGGCAGAAGGACTTCTACGACAACGCCACGCCGTCGGGCAACGGCATGGCGGCCACGGCCCTGGTCCGCCTGGGCGCCCTGACGGGGCGCGACGACCTGACCGGGGCCGGCCGGTCGGCCCTGGAATCGGTCCAGCTCGTGCTCGAGCGCGAGCCGGCCGCCGGCGGCCAGAGCCTGATCGCGCTCGACTTCCTGCTGGGCTCGACCCGGGAGTTCGCCGTGATTGCTGGCTCGGATACCGACGAGTATCGCGCGGTCCTGGAAGCGATCGCAACGCCGTTCCTGCCCCACAAGGTCGTCGCCCCGGCCACCTACGACCAGGCCGGCATCCTCGAGCGCCAGGTCCCCTTGCTGGCCGACCGACCACCGCGCGACGGTCGGACCACGACCTATATCTGCGAACACTTCGCCTGCCGCGAGCCGGTCGTCGGCGTCGCCGGTGTTGAGGCGGCCCTGGGCGGTCCCTCCACGGTGCGATAGAAGGGAGCGCGTGGTGGACTCGTGAGCGGGGACCTCCGCGATTTCCTGCGGGGGGTCCGGCAAGGGTCAGCGGGGACCCTCCCTTTGACGGGGGACTTGAACGATCACGACCTCCTCGACCACATCCCGGGACACGCGCAGGGCCAGGCCCAGGTCGGGATAGAGCCGGTAATCGCGTGCGGGGTCATCGAGGGGACCGCGATCCGACGGGACACCTCGGAGGATCCGATCGACCTCCCCGGTCGACATGCCCGGATGGAGCGTGCCGGCGGCCTGGCCGGCCGTGGTGACCAGCGACAGCGTCGGGCTGTTCGGTCCGTTGAGGATGATGGCGGTCACCCAGTCGTTGGCGAGAAGATCGATGCCTCGGGCTGGAAAACGGATCCGCATGAGCGTCGTCTCGGTGGACACGGGCAGTTTCTGTCCTCCGTCCAGCCGGCGCAACACGCCGTCAAGCGGCTCGCTGAGCACGATCGTGATTCCCTTCGCGATCGTGATCGAGCTGACCGGTCGAAGGGCCGGAGGTTTCGCAAACTCCTCGAGCGGGGCGGGTGTGCCGCCCATCTCCCGGGAGAGCGCAACATAGCGATCGAAGGCGAGCCGGTACCAGGCCGAGGAGGAATTCGCGTTCGTCAGGTATCTCCGGAGCAGCTCCAGGGCCTCGCGGCGCTGTTTCCGATCCCCGGAATCGGCCAGGAGAGCGGCCTGGTTGTAGAGCATCGCGTCTGTGAGTGTAGACGACGGGATCACGCCCGCGGCCGTCCGGGCCTGCTCGAACAGGCGGGCCGCTTCCTCGCGACGGCCGTTCCGCAGCTCGGCGACGCCCAGGTTCATCGCGATGGCTGCCTTGACGGTCTCGTCGGCCTGGCCGGCGGCAGCTTCACGCAAGAACTTTGTGGCTTGCTCGACGTCGCTCTTGAGGCTCGGATCGACGAGATACGCGATCCCGAGATTGGCGTTCGCCAGGGTCTGTCCGGGCTTGAGCTGCCGAGCCTTATTGAGGGCCTCGACCGCATCGTGCCAGATTTGATCGTCCACGCCGCGCACCGGGACGAGGACCGCGGCCCGGCGGAAGAACCCACCAGCGACCAGTTGGCCGATCCCGAGCCGCTTCAGGTCGGCAGGTTCCAGCTTGTCGCAGTACTGCATCAGCAAGGCGTGGCCATAATTCGTCCAGGCCTCGTCACTCTGGGGGAATTCCTCCGTGACCGCTTCGAAGCACCGCTCGGCGGATACGTATTGCTCGGATTGTAAGAAATAAATGCCGCTCTCGAAGGCACTCATGGCCCTCCAGAACGTGCGCCGGTCCCCATCGAGCTGGGCCAGGCGCACGGTCCAGGCCGGGTGATCGGCGAGGAGTCCCTCGAACGAGCTGTACTTCAGCCTCAATTCTGGATGAGCTTCCACATAATCATGAAATTCCCGATAAGCCTCGATCCCTCGCTTGAAGGAGTAGCCGGCCTTCATCATGACGATCATCCCGCGCCGGTCCGCATCCAGCTCTTGCTGGCGGTTGAAGACCAGGCGGGGAAAGCCGGTCCGTGCGGGCTGCTCCTGGGCGAGATGGCCCAGGTCGACGTGAGAGAACTCGTGACCCAGCACAAACGCCAGCCGGTCCTCGCTCCCCTTGATGACGTGCTCCATGAGGCCGCGGAAGACGACCACACCGGCGATCGCCTTCGGTCCAGCATCTTCCCCTTGCACGATCGTGGCGTAGGCGTTCAACGTATCATCGTCGATGATCGTGACGGACTTTGCCAGCGCGAGTTTCGGGGTCGGCTGGGCCGCCGCCACGAGACGTGCCCAGGTCCGATCTACGAGCTCCCGATCTTCACGGCTGATCTCGGCCCGGGCCGCCGTCCCGCCGGCCCACGCTGCGAAGATGAGCCAAACCCCCTCGAAAACCAGGCGCCCTCGCATGAGAAGATCCTCCGAGCGGGACCGATCCCAGCCACGGACCCAATGGCCGGCGGCGCCGTGCCTACTCCTGCATCCGGAAGCCGGGGATCGGCCTGCGCTCGCGATAGCCCCAGAAGTAGAAGTCCATCATGACGGAAGCCCGATGCTTGTGGTCCTGACACTCGATGTCGTAGAGATCCACGATGTGGCCGAAGGCGCCGACTCCCACGTTGCCCGCGCGTTTATAGGTCACGGGCAGCCCGTCGGGGCATCGCAGCCGGTCCAGATACTCGCGCTCGCCCGGGGCCGCTTCGCATTTCACGGGCGCCTTCGGCGACCCGAGGTCTGACGAATCCGTCGGCTCCTCGAATCTCACCGGGAGGTGTGTCCCGGACAGGACGAAACCACTCCAGAAAAAAGGGAAGCGCCCCGGCAGGCTCGGCGGTCTCGTGTCCGGGGCGGCGTGCCGCTCATCGAGAGGGATGGGCTGATCGATGAGCCAGAGCTTCGCCCGCCGCAGGGCCTGAGGCGGAGCGGCCCCGGCGAGCAACTCGCGATAGAATCGGCCCATCAGCATCGCCGTCGAGCGGTCCTCGACCGACCACAGGCTGACCAGGATGTTGTCACTGCCGCCCATCAGCAAGGCCCGGTTGAACGAGTCGATCCCCTCGGCTCCCAGGCTGGGACCGACCCCCGTATTGCACGACGAGAGCACGGTGAGGTGCGCGTGCAACCTCAGATTGAACGTCTCGGTGAGGGTCAGGAGGCCGTTTTCGGTACGGTCCTTGCCGGGCGTCAGCGCCAGCGTCGGCTGGGTCACCAGCCCGAGCTGCCCGGGGAGGAGGCCATGGACGGCGAAGTGGACGAAGTCGTAATTGCCGATCGAGAGATCCTTCAACCGCGCCTTGGTCGCATCGGGACCGAAGAGCAGCTTGCTGCGGCCCTGGCCGAAGAGGGCCCCGATGCCTTCCACTTCGAGTCGCGAGTTGATCAGGCGGTTGAGCCGCAGCCCCCCCCGCCGGAGGATCCCCAGCGGATTCTCCACGATCGGCGTCCGGCTGTCCCGAGCCTCGTCCCGCTCCCGGCCGCCCTCGGCCTCCGTGGGGTACTCGGGGTCGCCAATGCCCAGGAACCAGGAAGGGCCGACCCGCGTTCGATTGGTCGCCTCCAGGAGCAGCCGGTAGATGGCCAGCGACGGGGAATAGACCACGGCCACCCGGTCCAGGAGGTACCTGGGTCTCGGGGAACCCTTCGCGATGACCAGGGCCTCGAAGGGGAGTGTGAAGAGGAATGAGTCGGGCACGATCACCAGCGTCTCGATGTCCCCATCTTGATCGAGGAACCGGTCGATCGGTGCGATCAACCCCTCGGAGAGCGGCCGCCCGATGTCCGAGAGCTCACTCCCGACATTCCGGTTCGGATCGGCGAGCGCGCGGCGGAACACGTGGATCTTGCTCCGAAGGTGGTCCGGGTCGGCGGGAGACCGCACGATCTCGATCCGCTTCGAGGAGATGTAGAAGAGGAAAACCGCGTCGTCAGCGATGAAGTAGCGGACGAAGGCGATCCCCTTGAGCGGCAACTCGACCGGGGAGCGTTCCCGATCGGGGGGACGGATCGCGCGCCCCGAGCCGTCGTGCACCGTCTCGGGCGCAGCCGCCGGGGTGGGCGGAACCGCCCCCGGTTGGAGCAGATCCTCGACCAGCCTGGCCACCGACAAGGCGGTCGGATACAGCAACTCCATCGCGCGGGGGAAGCTGCCGCGCAGCACATTCAGATACTCCTGCCGGTTCTTGAACTCGCCCTCCAGCTCGGTCAATACCTTCAGTCGCGTCTCGGCATCGAGTGGCTGGGATTTGAGGTAGTTGAGCAACTGTCGATAGCGCCGATCGGTCGGGACGAGGAGCATGCGCACTGTGGCCGGGAGCGCGTTGAGGAGCTGGGTCCGAGACCAGGAAGCCCCTTCGAGGAACCTCCGCGCGCTCCTCTGCTCGGCGACCTGCAACGCCTGGCTGAACACGACCCTGCTGGGATTCTGGCGAAACTTTCGAAACAGGATCGAGACCAGCCCTTCATAGGCCGAGGCGAACTGAGCGGTCGCGCTCGCGGACGGATCCGTCACGATCTGGTCGCTTCCCTGGAGGATCTCGACGGCCTCGATGGCCTTGCGGAAGTCGGCGGCGGCCGCATCGAGGGCCCGCCCATCGTCCCCGGCCGCGGCGCGCGAGCGGATCTCCCCGGAGGTCGAATAGAAGAAATACCGTTCCCGCGGTGGGATGGCCGCATCCGGACTCTTCTCACCCAGCCGGCTGAGCACCGTGCGGGACGCGGCCAGCGTCGCCTCGGCCTCCTTCAACCGCCCCGCCCGCCCTTGATACTTCGCCTTCAGGACGTGATCCAGGAACAGCCGGTCGGTGGCGAGCTTCTTCGAACCCCAGGCGATCGCCTGATCGCACAACCGTACGGCCTCATCGTGCTCGCCGGCGTCCGAGGCGAGTTGAGCCGCGGTCCGATAGAGATGCACCATGTCATCGAGCGGGACCAGATAGCCGCCCTTCTGGAGATTCCCCGGGGCGAAGATGTGGTCGATCGCCTTGCGGAGGATCTCCCTGGCCTCGTGCGGGCGCTCCGACGCGATGGCCCGGTTTGCCTCGTACTGGCGGGCGACGGCGTAATTCTCCAGCTTGGCCGAGTCTTTGGCCGCCTCATAGGCTCGGTCCTCGTAGACACGCGCGCGGTGCATGTCGCCCAACCGTGTGTAATCCGAATTGATGCGCAGGCATACAGACGCGTGCAGCCCGACACCGTCGCCATGGAACACCCGATCCATCTCGCTGAAGGGAGGCAGGCCCATGTCGGACCGTCTCTGCTTCGCCCTGACCAGGTAGTCCAGCGCGAGCAGATGATGCTGGAGGGCATTGAGGTATTCGCCCCGATTCCCGAAGTCGTCCCCCTTCGACAGCTCCACGTCGGCGCGGAGCCTTTCCTTGACCTCGAAGAACTCCGACGACCGATCCGCCTGACTCTCGTCATAGGCATCGACCGCCGCCTCGCGCAGCCTATCCCAGGCGCGCGCGGCAGCGATGTTCCCTTCCTTCTCGTAATAGTAGCCGGCTGTGCTCAGGAGAATGCTCAAACGTGCGTCCTTCTTCCCCCGTTCGCGCACCAACGCCTCCCGACCCTCCTGCGTCGGGACCTCGAGGAGGTCGCCGACCCCTGGCATCTTCGCGATCAAGGACTCAGCCCGAGACCTCTGCCCGGTCTCGGCCTTCTGCCCACACGCGGGGAGGCCGCACAGGAGCGGGCCAACGATCGCCAAGAATCTCGATAATATGTAAATATATCTTATCATTTTAATAAAGGTTTATGTTTGATGAACGGCGAGCTCGATGACTCCATCTCGATGCGCCGGCAGGGCGGCCTGGGGAGGTCGCCTGACCTCGCAGGTGGTGAGCCTCGGAATCGGTGATCGGAGCCTCCTCACTCCAGGGTCGCCCGGTGCTCGCCGGAACCGGAACGAGCTTGGAGGATATGGTCGATGGAGACATCCATCGACCAGCGGACAGCCTAAACAGGCACGAGGGTCGTGTCAAGCGGGCGTCATCGACCCCGCGGCGGTCGGGGTCGGGCGGCGCGACCGCATCGCGGGGGGTGCTTTGCCGGCTCGGTCCGATCGGCCTGATGGGTCCGTCGGGAGGAGGGGCCTGGCCTGCCGTGGCGGGGTGCCCGATCGTCGCGATGTCCTCGGGACCTGCCTGGGTCGGCGGCGGGATGCCCTGGCCCTGGGAGGGATACTTCGCCCTGTCTCACCAGGCTGCTTCCGGCTTAGAATGAGGCGGGCAGCCGGGATGAAGACGTCGCGGTGGCCGGTCCGAGGGGGGGCGCAGGCGCGCCGCAACCGGTCGCGGATTCCTCGCTCGAGGGGAGGCCCGATGAAGTTCGCGGAGAAGGAGCGGCTCTTCTGGTCCGAGGCACTCATGATCCGGGGCTCAGCCTTGCCGCTGATCGTGTTGCGCGCGCTGCTGATCGGGTTGTTCGCCCTGGCGGTCACGACTATCCATCTCGACGCCCGGCTGCCCAATCTGGGCATCGAGATCACGCCGTTCGAACTGGCCGGCGGGGCCTTGAGCCTGCTGCTGGTCCTGCGCACCAACGCCGGCTACGAGCGGTGGTGGGAGGGCCGCCGCCTCTGGGGCGGGATCGTCAACCAGAGCCGGAACCTGGCGATCGCCGCCCTGAGCTACGGCCCGGACGATCCGCTCTGGCGCGAGCGGATCGTCCGCCTCGCCGCCACCTTCTCCCACGCCGCCCGACTGAGCCTTCGCGGTGACCGCACGCCCAGGGAACTCGCCCGCCTCCTCGGTCGTGACGACCTGGAGCGGGTCCTCACCGCCGAGCACCTGCCCTCGGCCGTCGCCCAGTTGATCGGCGAGGCAGTCCGCGACGCCCGCGACCGGCTGGGCCTCGACGGCTTCGCCTTGCTCCGCATCGACACAGAGCGCGCCTCCCTGATCGACCACATCGGCGCCTGTGAGAAGATCCTCAAGACCCCGCTGCCCCTGGCCTACCGCATCGAGATCCGCCGGTTCCTCATCGGGTTCCTCGCCGTGCTCCCATTCGGCCTGGTGGACCGGATCGCCTGGCTGACCCCGGCCGTGACCGTGCTGGTCGCCCTGCCGCTCCTGGCGGTCGACAAGATCGGCACCGAGCTGCAAAACCCCTTCTCGACCGACAGCCTCAACCACCTTCCCCTCGACGAGATCTGCGCCACGATCGAGGGAAACCTGCTGGCGATGCTGGAGCAGCCTGCCGCGTCGCCGCCCTCGGCTTGATCGGGTGGTGGCTCAGCGCGAGCCCTTGACAGCCAGGTCGAACAAGGCCATCGGACAGAGGTCGAGGAACCGGAGTCGAAGGATCGTCGAGCCGGCCGGATCGAGCGCGATTCCCTGCACCTCGGATTCGACCGGGTCAAGGCCCGGAGGCGGCGTCTCCAGGCTGAACCAGCAGGACTGCGCGCGCGGGGGCTCGGCGGCGGTGATGACAGCCACGCCACCGCCGCTGATATTCAACAATTCACACGGGATCGTCTTCACCTGGCTCTCCTCGATCCAGGTGAGCACCGCCCGCGTCTCTCGGGCCGGGTAGCGCTTCCAGAGGCGGCATTCCTGCTTCTGACCGAAGTACGAATCGACTGCGATCCTGGTCGCGAACCGGATGCGGACCAGCCACTTGCCGGAGGGAACTTCCGAGATCGCCACCGACCGGGCTTCCCAGGCTGGTCCCGCGGCGGAGCTCGATTCGGGACACAGCCAGACCGTCTGGCTCACCGCCGGCGCCCGGTCGGCGAGCACGGCCGCGCCTTGCCCGCTGAGATCGAGCACGGTCGCCTCCGCGGTGACGCGCTGACCACCCTCATCCCAGCTCAACCAACCGCGAGTCTCCCGAGGCGCCCGGCGAATCCCGCGCCGCCCCTTCCTGGGCAGCCAGTTCGCGGGATCTCTGGTCGCGTCCACCGTCTTCTTGTTCTGGTCGCTCATCGTTGGCCCAGCCTCGGCCGCCCTTCGCTGTGCGGATCGTGCGGCGAGACTCGGTCGACTCCCGATCGCTGCGGAGTCCGGCTTCCTCGCCCTCCTTCTGTACTCTAAGACATGAATTGCTCTCCGCCGGGAAAAACCTCCAGCCGTGCCCGTCGACGTTCACCCGGTCGGGGATGTTGCGCCGGTGGTGGTGCTGGTCGTCGCGGTCGAACTGGTCCCGCTGCTGGCGTTCGAGGGCGGGACCTGGAGCTTGCCGGCGAAGATCTGCTCGACACCGGCGAGCACGTTCAAGTGGGCCGTCGCCACGGCGGCGGTCACGGCGGACTGATAGATCTGCAGGTCGGGACCCGACGTCGTGGGCAGGGGGATGGCCAGGAGCACGCTCTTGAGGCTACCCGGGCGAATGCTGGCGATCTGGTCGTAGACGTAGCTCGGCAGGGCCCCGGTCTGGGGATGCTGGTGCGGCATGGCGTACTTCCGAGGCAACGGGATCGGCAAGCTGTTGAAATACTGGACGAGCTGCACGGCCATCTGAGTTGTGCTGGCCGTGACGTAGCTGGGAAAGATCGCCGCGGCACTGCTCGCGGCGGACACGGGGACCGTCGCCGTCAGCGTCGTCCCGATATTCAACGGGACAGAACTGGACTTCGCCAGATTGAGGATGAGCTGGTTGCCGGAGCTGCCGATCAGGGAGAAGGTGCCAATGGAGGTGGTGCCGACCAGGGCGGTTGCCGTCACAGGAGCAGCCATGCTGGGCGTCCCGAAGACCGCGGCGTCGTTGACCTGCATGACGGGTGAGCCGGCGGCGTAGGGCGCCGCCACGGTCGCGGTCACCGGGACCATCCCGGTGGACTGCTCGCTGAGCGACTGAATATACGACTCCACCTGCTGTTGAAACCCGGCGACGAACTGCTGGAAGACCGTGTTGATCTCCCGCTCGACTCCCACGCGCAGGCGGTGCGGATGCATTTTGGGATGGGCGGTCGAATGAGCGGCCGGGCGCGCGTGGGGAACGGCCGGATGGCCCGGACGGACATCCCTGGCGAGTCCACCGCTGAGCAACAGCCGGGGATCCAGCAAGGTCGCCCCCTCGTTCGAGCCCGCGAGGATGGGTCGAAACCGGCGACGGTTACGGTTGGGCTGGCGGCATTGGGCCATGACTGAGATCTCGCGCGCCTCGATCGACTGGTGGATCCTGGACGCTCCTCGAAAGTATCGACGATTCGCTGCGCCTTCGCCAACCCGGAGCCTGTGACCGTGGCCACCTGGTCGGGCTGATGGGCGATCTTCGAGCGCAGGGGGTCCTTTCCCGGCTCACTGGGAGCCGTCCTGGTTGAACGGCGTATAGGGGAACGGCGCGTAGGGCATGTAGGGAGGATTGGGGTAGTCGCGAGTCGGAAGGTATCGCTGGAGCACGCCGGGCACGCTCAGCGACGGCGGGAGGATCGGCGGGACCACCGAACCGGGGACCGTCTGCTCCTCCAGAGGCGTCGTGGGCTGGTTGGCGCCGGGGCGCAGGCCCTCACCCTGCAACTCCTCCGGCGGCCTGGGCCCGACTGGAGGCGGTGTCCCGTGCGGCAGGTTGATCCGCCGCGCCAGGGTTGTCTCGAACGGGGTATAAGCGCGCAGCCCGGTGCCGAGGTTGGCCGCCACCCGGCGGAGCAGGTCGCGCGACAGCTCGAAATCGCCGATGAAGCCGGGACCGATGGCGACCCGCACGTTGGTCATCGCATTCTGCGGGGTGACCCGGATCCGAGCGGGGCGGCCGTCGCCGGTGCGGGCGCGGATCACGGTTTCGCCGTCCGGCTGCGGAGCCGGCGGCGCGACCACCTGGAAGCCCAGGTCGGCCAGAGCCTCCATCAACGAGCTGCCCACCACCGGCGGCGCGAACGGGTAGAGCTGCGAGGCCGTGTCACAGAAGAAAGTGAACGCATAGTCCGTAATCGCGATCCCCGGGAGATGCCCGGACGACTGATACAAACCCAGGGCGCCGCAGCCGGACGTCGCCGAGAGGGTCGTGACCGCCATGATCCAGGGAAGGACCCGTCCCCTCACAGGCTTCGCCTCCTGCGCCGCCACCGCGCGTCGCCGGCCGATCCGGCCCGGCGTGCGCGGCCACTGTTCCAGTCTTCGACCGGATGCTCCGGTTGTCTTGATTCTTTTCCTGGGAAGGATTCTGTGGACGACCCGGCGCCCAAGGGCCTCCGGCCTCAACGCCGGTGGTAGCTCCGCCTCAGGGCCACTGCGGATTCGCAGTCGTGATCTGCGGGAGCACCTCGCTTGGCTGCTAGGGGATGATCCCAGCTAATGGACCCAGGGCCGACTGACGTACCAACTGCGCCGCTTACGCCTGCACGGATTGATCGTCCGTGCCCCGGAATCCCATCGCTCCACGGTGACCGACCAAGGGTTGCCGGCGGCGCTGTGGTTCACGCGGTGCCACGCGCGGTTGTTTCGGCCCGCACTCGGGGACCTCCTTGCCGAAGAAGTCCCCGAAGGGATCGCGCCGCGCCGCGCACTCGACCGTTTCGATCAAGAGGTGAACTGAAATACCGAGAAAGCAAAGGTCCCTGTGGCGGCTCGACCGAGAAAACTTGACTCAAGTGCGCAAAATCGTCATCTTGAAGTGATCTAATCATCATATTCATCATAATCTGACTCTTGAGTGACGAGTGCCTGGAATTGCAATGTCTTCACGAGCCACCAGCCACTTGTCACCATCCTTGTTTGGGAGTCGCTCCGCTTGACCCGTCAATCGAAGGTCGGCCGGACACTAGTCCGCGTCTCGGATGACCGCCAAGATCTGGTCTCCATATTGCGTCAGTTTCCGTTCGCCGAGACCGGCGATGCGCGCCAGCCCGGCCCTGCTCGTGGGCTTCTCCTGGGCGATCGCCTGGAGGGTGGAATCGTGGAAGATCACGTAGGCAGGCACGCCGCGCTCGGCCGCGACGCTCTTGCGCCACTCTCGCAACCGGGAGAACAGACCTTGATCGTAAACAATCGCCCCCGTCATCTTCCGTTGTTGTTCCCGCTTCTCGCGGCTCAACCGGCCGGTCACCAGCGGCTTGTTCACTTCGATGCGCGCCCGGTTCTTGAGGAATTCGCGCCCGGTCGGGGTTGCCTCCAGGACATTGAACCGCTCCGCGTCCTGGCGCAGCAGGCCGAGGCGCATCAACTCCCGGGCGAAATGCATCCACTCGTACCGTGTATGCTCGCCCCCGATCCCGTAGGTCGAGAGCGTCTGATGCTCCCATCTTCGAATCTTTTCCGTATCCGCGCCGCAGAGCACGTCCACGACGTGGTGGAGGCCCACACGAAAACCGCTCTTCTGCTGAATCCGGAGGACGCACGAGAGGATCTTCTGCCCTTCGACGGTGCCGTCGACCTGCTCGCGGGGCGTGAGACAGTTGTCACAGGCTCCGCAGGCGGCGAGCGATCGTCCGTCCCGACCTTGGTAGGTCTCCCCGAAGTACTGGAGGAGCTGGACCCGGCGGCACAGCGGGCTTTCGCAAAACTCGATGAGCTGCGTGAGATGGCGGCGCGCAACCGTCTGCTCTTGCTCATTCGTAATATTGTCGATCAGATGATGGAGTCGGGCGGCATCGGACCGGCTGTACAGGAGCACGCATTCACTCGGCAGGCCATCGCGTCCGGCGCGACCCGACTCCTGGTAGTAGCTTTCGATGTTCTTGGGCAGGTCGTGGTGCACCACGAAGCGGACATCCGGCTTGTGCACGCCCATGCCGAAGGCGATGGTCGCGACGATGACCTGAATCTGGTCCTGGATGAAGAGGTCCTGCCGCCGCGCGCGTTCGGCCGACTCCATCCCGGCGTGGTAGGCCCGTGCCAGGACCCCCTCGTGGATCAGCGCCTCTTCGAGCTCTTCGGTGCGGTTGCGGGTCATGCAGTAAATGATCCCGCTCTCACCGCGATGTTCGGCCAGAATCCCGAGGATCTGCTTGAGCGGCGAGAGGCGCGGTACGATGCGGTAGGAGAGGTTCGGGCGATTGAAGCTCGCGACGTGAATGCGGGGCTGCCTCATGCGCAGGAGTGTGACGATATCGTCCCGAACGCGGGCGGTCGCGGTGGCCGTGAGGGCGACCAGGGGCACCCGCGGAAATCGCTCGCGCAGGATCGCAAGCGCGCGATACTCGGGTCGAAAGTCGTGACCCCATTCCGAGATGCAGTGTGCTTCGTCCACGGCGATCAAGCCGACGTTCCACGCGTCGAGGGCGGCGAGCATCTCGTCGGTCACCAGCCGCTCGGGCGCCAGGTAGAGGATCTTGTATCGGCCGCTGCCCAGGCTCCTCCACCGCCGCCGGAACTCATCCGGAGACAGCGACGAGTTGAGGAACGTGGCCGGCAGGCCGATCTCTTCCAGGCTGTCGACTTGATCCTTCATCAAGGCGATCAGCGGCGAAATGACGATCGTGAGCCCCTCGATCGCGACCGCGGGAAGCTGATAGCACAACGACTTGCCTCCCCCCGTGGGCAGCAGTGCCAGGACATCCTCCCCGGCGAGCAGGCTCTCGATGATCTCCCGTTGCAGGGGGCGGAAGGATTGGAAACCGAAATGACGCTTCAAGATCGCATCAATGCTTGGCCGTTCCGTGGATCCAGCTAGCGTCCTCGCCATCAGCGCCCACCTCGACGCGAGTCAACAAGGTCCGAGGATCGACTCCGCGTCCCAGCTTCCGCAGGCCGTGATCCCCGCTGGAACCGATCATATCGGATCGAACCGCGAACCGGCGAGATCCCAGCACCGCTCCGTTTGAGCCGGAGTCGCCTCGGCCCGGCGGCGCCCGCCGGTCAGGCGGAGCCGATCGTGATGGGTGCTCCATCGCAAGTCAAACCGAATTTGCGACTTGTGGTGAGTCGCTGAGGAAACCATGGTCCCTCTGCTGGCGGGATCGCGCCCGGGGCGTTCCAGCTCCCCGCGCCGCCCCGAGAACCTGAGAATCGCGTTTTCTGGTGCGAAGCTCCGGTTGACAGTGGGGAACGACCCCACTACCATGCGCCGCCAATCACCCGAGCCAAGGCTCGAACCGGGCCTCATTACGTTCCCATGACGATTGATCCTTCGGAAGTCTAGATCGGAGGTTAGGTCGGCTGCGAAGTCCCATTAAGGTAGAGAAGACAGGATGCCCGATAACTTTGGGTAGATTATCAGCGAGCTGGTGATGCTCGTTGTGCTGCGAGCCGGGAACCACGCACAAGGAAGTGCCTTCGCGAATGGCCAGCACATCCCTTAACGCCCGACCCCGCCCGGTCCGAGAGAGCAGGAGTCGTCGGTCTCGGACGAGGCCCCGGCCGGGAGTGCCCGCGAGGGTGGATGCTCCGGCGAAGCGGCGGATCGCTTCCAACTTTGCCTTCTTGAGCCTGGCGGAGCTGATTTGCCGGACCACGTCGGTGGTGGTCACGCTCTCGCTGGCCAAGCGGTTAGGTGTGGTTGGCTACGGGCGGATCGAATTCGCCTTCAACGTGGTCTTCTGGCTGGTGCTCTTGCTGCGGGACAGCAGCGACTACATCGTCACCCGGGAGCTGTCGCGGCATCCGCGCTTGATCCGGCCGCTGGTCGATCACGTCCTGGCCTACAAGGCTCTGCTCGCCTTGGTGCTGTTCTCCGGCCTCTCGCTGGTGGGTTCGTTGACGCTGACGGACCGATCGGCCTGGACGATCCTGTCCCTCTACGGGTTGATGCTCTTCACCACCGCGATCGGACTGGATTATGTCTATCGCGGCACGGAGCGCATGGGGCTGGTGGCCATCTCGCTGTGCGTGCGGACGAGCATCTATGCGATCGGCGTCCTGGCCTGGGTGGGGGATGACAGCCGGATCGTCTGGGTGCCGATCTGGCTGACCCTGGGCGAGGTGAGCGGGATCGCGCTGGTCTGGATGAGCTACCTGAAGAGCTACCGGCTGCCTCGGCCTCGGATCGGGCTGCGGTTCCTCTCGATCATCGTGCAGCGCGGGCGGACGGTCTGCCTGATCCAGCTCTCCCAGGCGATGATCACCTCGGCGGACCTGCTGATGGTTGGACTCTTGAGTGATTGGAGTGACGTCGGCCGCTATGGGGCACCGCACCGGATGGTGACGGCGCTGTTAACCTTCGGCCTGATCCTCCAGCAGGCGGCCTTTCCGGCGCTGGCCCGGTTGTGGCGGCAGACGGCCTGCGCCGGTCGCGAGGCGCTCGACTCGCTGGTGGAAGTGCTGGTGACCGGGTTGGTCCCGGTGGCTGTCGGTGGCACGGTGCTGGCCGATCCGCTGGTTCACCTGTTCTTGCCCAAGGAGTATTCCGGGGCGGGGACGCTCCTGGCCCTGGGCATCTGGCGCGCGCCGCTGTTCATCCTGGCCTATCTCTACCAGACGACGCTGATCGCCCTGAACCGGGAGACCGTCGGCGTGCGCTCGCTGGTGACCGCGGCGATCCTCATCGGTCCCCTGGTCGCCATCCTGCGGCTGGCCTTTGGCCTGCCGGGAGCGGCGCTGGGAGTGCTTCTGGTCGGGCTGGGCCTGGTCCTGGCCGGGTATGGCTCCCTGGCGCGGGAAGGACGTCAGCCGGCCTGGCACCATCACCTGCTGCGGCCGTTGCTGGCCTCGCTCGTGATGATTCCCATCTGCCTGGCGCTCCAGCGCTTCGACGTCCGGCTGGCGGTCGTCGGCGGCGCGGTGACCTACATCGCCATGTGGCTGGCCCTGGGCGGATTGAGACATACCCGGGAGTGGAGAAAAGCGCTGCGGCCGTGAGGGTCCGCCGGCGCGACGGCAGGTCCAAACCAGACCAGGCGGCAGCAACCGGGATGCGACAGGGAGGTCGCCCATGAAGTTCTGCATGGTCACGACTTTCTTCGGGGGCCATAGCTTCGGCGGGGACGCCGCTTATGTGGATCGGCTCAGCCAGGCACTGTGCCGCCGCGGTCACGAGGTGCACATCTATTACTGCGTCGATGCCTTCGAGGCGGTGCGCGGAGATCACCCGCTGCGCGACTACACGCCGCCCCCGGGCCTGCACCTGCATCCGCTGAAGAGCCGATACGGCATTCTCTCGCCGGTGGCGACCCAGGTGACCGGCCAGCCCTGGTTCAAGGCCGCGGCCCTCCGCGGGGCGCTGGACGATCCGGCCGCGGACGTCGTGCATTTCCACAACATCTCGCTGGTGGGCGGTCCGGGCGTCCTGGGGCTGGGCGCGAATCGCCGGGCCGTGCGGCTGATGACGGCCCACGAACACTGGCTGATCTGTCCCATGCACCTGCTCTGGAAATACGACAGCCGCATCTGCGAGAAGCCGGCGTGCGGGAGCTGCTGCCTGGCGGGTGGGCGGCCGCCCCAGCTCTGGCGCTGGACTGGGGCCATCGACCGCGGGCTGCGCCACCTCGACGCCCTGGTCTTCCCCAGCCGGTCCGCGCTGGAGGAGCACCGCCGCCGTGGGGTCGGGGCGTCGGTCCGGTTGGTCCAGCTCCCCTATTTCCTCCCCGACGGTTGGGGCAGACCGCGCGACGACCCGCCTGCCCGGCCGGCCGCGCGGCCGTATCTGGCCGCCGCGGGGCGGATGGTGAAGATGAAGGGTTTCCAGCGGCTGATCCCGATGATGCGCTACCTCCCCGAGGCCGACCTGCGGATCGCAGGGACCGGCCCGTACGAAGCCGAGCTGCGCGCGCTGGCCTCGGACCTGGAGAACGTCCATTTCGAAGGGCTCCTGGGCGGCGCCGCGCTGGCACAGCTCTTCCGGGGCGCCCGCGCGGTCGTGGTGCCGTCGCTCTTCCCCGAGACCTTCGGCTACGTCGTGCTCGAGGCCTTCGCGGTCCAGACGCCGGTGATCGTCCACGACGCGGCCGGCGCGCTGGCGGAGACGGGCGTGGAAAGCGGCGGCGGACTGGGCTACCGGGCCGATATCGAGCTGCTCACCGCGTGTCGCCGGATCCTCCACGAGCCCGGGCTGCGCGAGGCCCTGGCCGCCCGCGGGTTCGCCCGGCGGATGGGGGAATGGTCCGAGGCGCAGCACATCGAACGCTACCTGGCCCTGATCGAGCGGGCGCGCGCGGGACGATCGGGCCGGTTGATCTATCGGCCAGCCGTGACACGGCCGGCCCGTCGGCGGCAGCCGGTGACCGAGGGGGAGGGATGGCCCGGGGATTGAGAGTCTGTACTCCAGAAGATCTGACCAGGCACGTCAGTGCCTGGTTCGGACGGGACGAAGGTCCCCCAACCTCGGGCGTCAGCCCGATTCCCCCGCCCCGCGGATCGCACGGACGTGCGAGGCTGGAGGTGCCCCGTCCGAACCACGGGCTGACGCCCGTGGTCACTCCGCGCACGGCGATCCCGAAAGACCAGCGAACCACGTCCGGACCTGACTCCGAGCGATCGGAGCGGGGGATGCCGCGGGCTTCGGGCCGGACCCGGTCCCCATCTCCAGCACGTGGGTCGGCTGGCGCTCAACGCTCCGGCCGGTCGAGGCGACCCGGGTCCCGCTTGAGCTGCGGCAGGGCCTCGAGCCGGAAGTCGGGATAGGCCGGCGTCCCCTTGACGTGCACGATCAAGAACTGGGCGCTGGCCTCGCGGGTCACGTCGCTGAGCAGCGGCACGTGCCAGCGATCGCGGCCCAGGAGCACCCGCAGGCGGAGATCCAGGTTGGCCTGGGGATCCAGCCACCCGCGGCCCTGGAGGCTGAAGGCGTTGCCGGTGAACTTGATCGGGTCGAGCCTCCAGAGTCCGTGCGCGATCGTGAAGGCAACATCGGCCGAGTCGAACATGGTCTTGATCCGGGCCCGCGGCGCGTCGGAAAGTGTGTTCGGGACGTTGAGGAACTTGGCGAACCGCAACACGACCGGGAGCTCGCCCAGGTCTCCCTGGGTGATGTGGGCCTCTCCCCGACCGTCGAGCGAGTGGAGGTCGCTCCCCTGGCCGCTACACTCGAGCTGGGCATCGATGACGCCACGGAACGACCGCCGACCGCCCAGCATCCGCGCGTACTGTTCGAGCTGCGCGCCCTGGAGTGACATCGTGGCACCATAGCGCGGAGTGGCATCCAGGCTGACCCAGCCCTGGCCCCAGAGCTCGCCGTCGAGCAAGTGGCCGCGCAAATCCACCAGCTCCGCGACCCCATCCTGCACCCGGAACGGCGACTCAATCCGGGTGACCTGCTGCCCGAGCACGATGATGCTCTCCAGGTTGATGATCCCCTGAGCCCGCAGCGCCAGCCCGTTGGACCAGCCGCTGACGTGGTCCAGCTCGCCCTGGATGTGCTCCAGGGGGATTCCCGTCTTGAGGGTGTTGTCGTTGAAGACAATCAGGGTCTTGTCCCACTGGCACCAGGCCGGCTCGCCGGGTCTGCCCGACCAGCCGATCTTGAGGTCGCCCCGGGCCGTGAAGGTCTGGCCGTCGAGCCGCTCGGCAAACTCCCTCATCAGCGGCGGCATCTTCTTCCGCAGGTCGAGATCGAGCCGGATGTCCTTGACCCAGAGCTCGTCCATGCTCAAGCCGAATCGCCCGGAGTCCTCGACGAAGACCGTCCCGCGTGAGAATCTCACCGGCGCGCCGCGGAACTGCACGCTGACGTCGTTCATGGTGACCATGCCGTTGTCGAAGACGAACCGGCCATGGACGTCGTCCAGGCGGAGCTCGACGAGGCCGCCGGGGTCGGAGTTCGGCACGGGGGCTCGCCGGAATTCCAGGCGGGCGTTCGACTCCGGGCGGGGCACGATCACGATGTGGGTGCGATCCGGCTGACCCGGCTGGGTCTCCACCGTGGCCTCGACATCGCAGGCGCCCGAGGGGTTGATCGTCTTCCACGTCTTGTCCCAGGCAGCCGCGAGTGCCGTCCGCAGCTCCTCGTTGAACGGCAGGTTCTCGGCCTGGAGGTCGACGTGGACTTTCAGGGGGTCCACACCGCCCTTCGGCCTGGGACCCAGCTTCTTGACCCGGCCACTGGCCGTGATGGTGGCCTGACCGTTGTGCCCGCGCATGTTGCGGAAGATCCATTCATCGGGGTGGAGCTCCAGCCGGCCGGTGAGGTTGCGGACCGGGTACTTCAGCCCGGCCCAGCGGATCTCGCACCGTTCGCTCAGATCGATCTCGGCATGGATCGCGATCAATCCCTCGGGCCGCCCGGCCATCGGCTCGCGGTGCACCGTCGCGTGGGCCTTGACCGTCCCCCGGGGATCGAACAGGTTGACCACCTCGCGCACGTCGGGCTTCAGCGCGGCCAGGAGCGTCTCATCCACCGGGACCGACTCGGCCAGGATGTCGAGCTGGACCACGGCCTCCAGGCCGGGGTTCTCGATCGTCCCCTTCAGACGCAAGGGACCGCCCACGCTACTGGTCGTCACATCGACCTCCAGCGTGTTTTTCTCCAAGGTGAGCTGCCCGGTCAGGTGGTCAAGCTGGTAGGGGAAATGGCGGTACTTCGCCGAGACGTCGCGACACGCGACCTTGGCACTCAGCGCCAGCGGCCCACCGGGTCGGGCGCGGGCGACGTGCAACGTGGCGTCGACCTGCCCGCGCGGCTGGAAGACGTCCCAGAGGTCGTCATACTCGGCCGGCGTGTGGTCGCGGAGCCGCTGGTCGAGCTTCAGGTCGGTCAGCGTGATCTGGAGGTCCATCGGACCGCACCGGGGATCACACAGTCCCACGCTCCCCTGGGCGCGCAGGGTCGTGCTGCCGTTGAGACCCTCGGCGTGATCGATGGTGAGCCGGCCATCGGCAACGCTGACAGCCGCCCAGAGATTGTTGACGGGGAACGGAAGATGGGGACACTCCCAGACGCCCTCGCTCAATCGGGCCGTCGCCGCATAATGCAGCCGGTCCCCGGGCGCAGCCGTGGGATCATAGCTCACCCGGCTCGGCGCGATGTCGACCACGCCGCTGTTCAGGGCCAGGGCTTTCATCACCGGGCGGGCCTCCAGGGGGATCCGCCGGCGGAGGGCCTCGGTGAGCGTCAGCCCGGAGAGATTGCCCTCCAGCGCGATTCGGCCCGTCGCGAAGTCGATCGTCCCGCTGATCTGCAATCGATCCAGAACATCGCCGCGGGCCGAGCCTTCGAACCGGAACAGAAAACCCGCGACCTGCTTGATCTCGAAAGTCGCCTCGCGCAGGATCACCGCGGCGCGACCGGCGGCCTTGAGCCGGAATGCCGCCGGCAGGGGACCGGTTCCGGGAGCCGCCGCGATCGCCGCGGGCTCGGCCGGACTCACCTCGCCCGATCGATCCTCGTCAATGATTAACCCGAGCGTCCCCTTCTGAATGAAGATGGGCGGCGCGTTCTCCAGCCACGGGCCGGGCCAGGGATCCGCCAGCAAGCCCTGAAGGTTCCAGGTCCCGTCCCGGCGGCGGCACAGCCAGAGCTCCGGCTGGGAGACGACCACCTCGCGCACTTCCAACTGGCCCCGGATCAGCTTGCGCGAATTGATGTTGACGTGCAGCCAGGGGAACCTCAGCGCCACGAACGGCGCGCCGTCGATCTGCTGGCGCACCGAACCCTGGAGCAGGGTCACCTCACCGGTGAAGGGCCGCATCCGGACGCGCCCGGGATCGAGGGCCGACCCCGGCAGGTAGCGCTGGGCATAGTGCCGGATCAGCCGCGCCGCCGTCTCGCTGTCGGTCACATAGGTATAGGCAAACCAAAGTCCGCCTCCCAGGATCGACAGGCAGAGCACCAGCATCCAGACTACGACCTTCGCCACCCTCCAGCCGATGCGCATCACCGCCTCCTCAGGGAGAGAAAACCGACTGCCGCCAAGCCCAGGGCGGGCACTTCGCCGGGGATCCGGTAGCGCATCGAGCTGGCGAAGATCATGTGAACGGCGCAGAAGTAGAGCACCGGCCCGGCGAGCAGGACCCAGGCGCGCGGGTCGCGGCGGCGGCGCCACAGGCCCAGGGCCATCAGGGCGAACACGGGGAGTTCCACGACCAAGCCGGCGGCGGCCAGCGCGGGATTCTGGAACCCCGCGGCGTTGGGCCCGGGACTCCAGTACCGGCGGAGCTTGGTCATCGCCAGCGAGCACACCCGCAACGGGGACTCGCGGGCAAAGGCCCAGGCGCGCCGCGACAGCTCGGCGTCCTGGTCCTGCTCGTCGAGCGGCCAGATCGCCGGGTCCGCGAGGAATTCGTCCAGGTTGCTGGCGCCGGTTGCCCTGGGGTTGAGGCCGTCATAGAGGCTGGCACCGAACCACAAGGCCGTGGGCACGAACCGGCCGTAGACTTGCCAGTTGCGGTACCACCACGGCCCCATGACCAGGACCACGCCCATCAGGCAGAGACCCACACTGGCCAGGACGCGGCGATTGCCACGCCTTGCGACGATCCAGGCGACCAGCATGAACGGGATGAACAGCGCCCAGGACGGCCGCACCAGGACGGCCGCGCCGGCGGCGGCGCCGGTGCCCAGGGGTAGGAACACGACACCCCAGACGGCCGACCATCCGCCCCGCCGTGAGTCCGGACCCGGCTGGGTTCTCCCCCAGAGGACCGCCAGCCCCAGGAGCGCGGCCAGCATCAACGGCTCAAAGACCGCCTCCGACAAGATCAGCGGGGCCAGCATGACGGAATACGGGTGGACCGCCGTCAAGGCCGCGGCAACCAGGGGGATGGTCCATCGGCGAGCTGGGCCAGCCGCAGAACCCTGGTCCATCAGGCTCTCGCCCGCCAACCCGGCGGGAGAGTCCCCAACGAGCTGCCGAGCCAGGCAATAGACCAGGTAGACGCACAGGGTCCCGAGCACGGCCTGGACCAACCGGACCGCCAGCGTCCGCTCGCCGAAGACGGCCTGGCAGGCCGCCAGCACGAGCGGATATCCGGGGGTTCGCATCGCGAAATGCGGGATGTCGCGCCACTCGACAATCTCGTACGGGCCCCCGGCACGAATGGCGCGGGCCAGCTCCCAGTAGTACCTCGTATCGGGGAACAGACAGAGCTGGACCGGGTCCGTTGTCCCGTGGCGGACGCGCCACTCGATGGCGTCGGCCGCCACCACGCGCAAGGCCAGCGCGAGCTCCAGCACCAGGGCCAGCGAGGCCCACCGGCCCAAGACGCCGGCCCATCGCCCGGCCGTACCCGGGGTGGAGACGGGAACCGGAGAGCTCGGCACGGCCATGCGCAGCCCATTCCTCCGCCCGACGTGGTCGTGAAAGAGGGGACCTTCGACACCTCCGTGACGTGACCGAAACGCGCCCGGATCGTATGCCAAGGCCAGGCATCCGTCAACCGCAACGCGACGGTTTCAACGCCCGATGATGGCGATGGCCTCGATCTCGATCTGGAGCTTGGGGATCGCCAGGGCGGTCACGCCGACCGCCGTCGAGGCCGGGTACGGCCTGGTCAGGAATTCCCGGCGCACCTTGCGGAAACTGGCCAGGTCGCGCTGGATGTTGACGAAATACGACCGCATCATCGCCACGTCGCGGAAGCTGGCCCCACCGGCCTTGAGGACCGCGCCGATCCGCTGGAAAGTCTGGCGGATCTGGGTCTCGATGTCCGCGTCGTAATCCGAGGGCCCCTGCCCCGAGACGAAGATCACCCGCTGTCCGCCCGCGGCGATGCCCGGAGAGTAGCCGACGTCGGCCGCGGGAGCACCCTCGGGATACAGACCCACGAGCGGGCCGGCTCCCTCCGGCTGGGCTTGGCTCCCGGCGGCCCGCGCCGGCCCGGGAATCAACCCCGAGATGGCCAGGGAACCGGCCAGCATTCCCGCCACACCGCCATCGATCAAGGCGCGTCGGTCCATGCGTCCGGCGTGATTTCGACTCATCGTGTCTTCCTCCGTCATCTCATCGAGGGGCGCGGTCGACCTGACCCGAATGGCAGATTCCAGATTCCAAATCCCAGATTCCTGATTCCCAACTCCGGATCCCTCCCCATTGGGAATCTGGGATCTGTCATTGGGAATTCCCAAGCGGAGATCCTACCCAGGGCGAGGACGCCCGGATTGCCGATCCCTTCATCAACGGCCGGTCCGAAGTATACGGGACCGGGCGCCGACCTCGCCAGGTCCCGGCCGATCGATCGGTCAGTCCGCCTGTGCCGGATCGCACGGCGGGCCGGCCTGCCGCAGCGAAACGGTGGCTCCCGAAATCTGGCCCTGTGCGGTTCGAACGGCTACAATAAAGGCCATCTTGATGGGTCCGGTCTGCGACCGTTCCAGCTCGTCTTCGATCGTCGGCGCCGCGCATGTCGCCGGGACGGGACGACACGGGTTGGATTTCGGGGGGTCGATGCCGTGACGGAGGACCGCGCCGATCGCGAGCTGTTGTTCGAGGCCCTGGCGGTGCATCTGGGCTTCCTGCCACGGCGCGCGCTGATCGATCTGGCGGCTCCCCGCCCCGACGAAGCCTTCCCAGCCAGGCCCCGCTCACTGGGCGAGCGGCTGGTCGAGCGGGCCGCGCTCACCTCCGAGCAGTGTGCGATGCTCGAGTCGCTCGTCGAGGGCCTGCTGGAGCGCCATGGGGGCGACGTGTCCCGATGCCTGGACGCCTTGAGCGCGTTTGGACGGCTGCGGGGCGAGCTGGAACGCCGGCGATTGGACCCGGGTGGCCTCCCGGCCTCCGGCAAGTTCAGCACCAATCCCACCCTGCCCTCGATCCCGGTCAATGGCAATCGCCAGGGCTTCGATCCGGGGCCGGACGCCGCAGTCGACGACTCGTTGGCCCCCAGCGGGTCCGGAGCACCCCAGGATGAGCCGCACGTCGCCCCGGCGATCGAATGGTGCCTGGGTATGCCCACCTCCGCGGGGATGCGCTTCCGGATCCTCCGCCCGCACGCGCAGGGAGGCATCGGCAAGGTCTCGGTCGCCTTCGACGCCGAGCTTCAGCGCGAGGTGGCCCTGAAGCAGATCAAGCCGGAGCGCGCCGATGACGGTGACAGCCGCAACCGCTTCCTGCTGGAGGCCGAGGTCACCGGCCGGCTCGAGCACCCCGGGGTCGTCCCCGTCTACGGCCTGGGGATCGACGACGAGGGCCGGCCGTTCTATGCGATGCGGTTCGTGCGCGGGACCGGTTTCGATGAGGCGATTGCGCGGTTCCATCGCGCCGACGAGGAGCCGCACCGCGACCCGCAGGAGCGGATCCTGGCCCTGAGGCACTTGCTGGACCGATTGGTCGACATCTGCCACACCATCGCCTATGCCCACAGCCGGGGAGTCCTCCATCGGGACCTCAAGCCGGCCAACATCTTGCTCGGGCCGTTCAACGAGTCGCTGGTCGTGGACTGGGGCCTGGCCAAGGTCTTCACCCGCGCGCCCGGCGAACCGGCGCCGGAGCCGCGACCGGAGCCCGACCCGGCATCGGGACGTGAACCCGACGCCGCGGACCGTCCTCGCGGCGGCCGACCCGACGCGGGCCCACGAGCCGATCCCCGATCCGGCCCCGGCGATGCGGCGCACGCCGGGGACAGCTCCAGTGTCGAGCCGCCGCTGGGCCGCATCAGCTCGACAGACACCGCGGTGGGTACGGCATTCGGGACGCCGGCCTACATGAGTCCCGAACAGGCCGAGGGCCGGCTCGATCAGCTCGGGCCGGCCAGCGACGTGTACAGCCTGGGGGCCATGCTCTACACCCTCCTGAGCGGCCGCGCGCCGTTCGAATACGTCTGGTGCGACGTCACGGCCCTGCTGGACCGGGTCCGGCTGGGAGAGTTCCCCGCACCCAGGCAGGTGAATCCGCGAGTTCCCCGCGCTTTGGAAGCGGTCTGTCTCAAGGCGATGGCGAGGCGGATCGAGGATCGCTATCGCTCGGCGACGGAGCTGGCCGAGGAGATCGAGCGTTGGCTGGCCGACGAGCCGGTCGCGGCCTACCCCGAGCCGGCCCTGGCGCGGCTGTCGCGGTGGGGGCGGCGGCACAAGCCGATCGTGGCCGGCGCCGCCGCCTTGCTGATCACGGCGGTGGCCGCGTTGTCGGCGGGGATCGTCCTGATCGGCCGCGAGCAGCGCAAGACCGAGGCCCAGCGCCAGGAGGCCGAGCGGCAGGGGATGGTGGCCCTGGTCAAGTCGTACGAGGCCACCCACAAGGCCGAGTCGCTGCGCCGCCGCGACGCGGTCAGCCGCGTCAACCTGGCCTGTCGCGAGTACCTCGACGACAACGTCGCCCTGGCCGACGACCTGCTGGCCGGCTGCCCGGCCGATCTCCGTGCCTGGGAGTGGGCCTACGCTCAACGCCTGGGACACTCGGAGCTCGTGACCTGGAGGGCCTCCAGCCAGGGCCGCGACGTCTGGTGCGTGGCGTTCTCGCCCGACGGGGCGCGCGTCGCCGCCGGGACCGGCCCCTGGGGCCAGGTCGGCGCGGGCGCGACGGGTGAACTGACGGTCCGCGACGTCAAGACCGGTGCCGAGGTCTTCGCCGTTCGGGGCCTGCGCGGAGCCGTCCAGGCTGTGGCCTACGCGCCCGACGGCCGCACGATCGCCATGGCCCACGGATTCACCGGACCCGAGGAGGGTGCCGTCCTGGCTTTGCTCGATGCCACGACCGGACAGGAGTTGTGGCGCGCCTCCGAGCGCGGCGTTCAGATCCTGGGCCTGGCCTTCAGCCGCGATGGGCTCACGATCGCCAGCGGCTGCGGGCACTTCAACGATTACACGACGGCCGGCTATGCGCGGCTGCGCGCGGCCAGGACCGGCACGGCGCTGGGCCGGCCGATCGCCGGTGGACCCGGCGGCGTGCTCAGCGTGGGGTTCTCCCCCGACGGCAGCCGGCTGGCCCTGGCCAGTCGGGACGTCGTCGACCTCTGCGACCTCTCCCACCCGGGCCGGCCAATCGTGCACCAGCTTCGCGGGCATGTCAACTTCGTCTATGCCGCCGCCTTCAGCCCGGTCGGCCGGCGGCTGGCGACCGGCGGCTGGGACCAGAGCATCCGGCTCTGGGACTGGGAGACCGGCCGGCTCCTCGACACCTTCATCGGCCATCGCGGGTTCGTCCGGGGCCTGGCGTTCTCCCCCGACGGGGCCCAGCTCGTCTCCGGCAGCGAGGACAAGAGCGTCCGGCGCTGGGACCTGGCCACCGGCGGGGACCACGACGCCTTTCATGGTCACACCGGGTTCGTCCACTGTGTGGCCTTCAGCCCCGACGGGGTCCTGGCCGCCTCGGGAAGCCTGGACGGGACGGTCAAGCTCTGGCCGGCGGCGGCGCCCGATTCCCAGGTGACGTTCCGGGGCGGTGAAGGGTGGGTCGGGACGGTGGCGTTCGCGCCGGATGGGCGTCGCGTCGCCTCCGCCCACGATGGGAACGTCCGGATCTGGGACCCGCGCACCGGCGAGGAGCTGCGCCGGATCCTCGCCCGGCGCGGCTTGCTGGCACACATCGGCCTGGGGTTCTCCCCCGATGGCTCGACGCTGGCCGCAACGGGCCGGGGCGGCGCGCTCAACCTCTGGGACACCACGAGCTGGGTCTGCCGCCGCGTGCTCGAGGGCCACGCGGCACCGATCAGCGACCTGGCCTTCTCGCCCGTCCGGTCGCTGCTGGTCACGGCCAGCGAAGACGGCACGCTGCGGATCTGGGACACCGCCAAGGGCTCGGTCGTGCGGACCCTCTCGGGCCACAAGGGGTCGGTCCACGCGGTGGCCTTCGCGCCCGACGGACAGCGGATCGCCTCGGCGGGCGCGGATCAGACCGTCCGGCTCTGGAACGCGAATACCGGGGCCGAGGTCGTCGAACTGGCCGGCCACGCGACCGGCGTCCAGGACGTGGCGTTCTCGCCCGACGGCCGCCTGGTCGCGTCGGTCGGCGGGGCGTATCACGGGCCGATCGCCGCCGAGGTCAAGCTCTGGGACTGGGAGTCCCGCCGGCAGACCGCCGAGTTGCACGGGCATACCGGGCTGGTCACCGCCGTGGCGTTCTTCCCCGACGGCCGGCGGCTGGCCACGGCCAGCGACGACCGGACCATCAAGCTCTGGGACGTCGCCAGTGGCGAGACCGTCCTGACGCTCCGCGGCCACACCAGCGGGGTCGTCAGCCTGGCCATCAGCCGGGACGGACGCCAGATCGCCTCGGGAAGCATCGACTATACCGCCAAGATCTGGAGCATTGAGGCCCCGGAGGGTGAGACCGCCTTCGAGCTGTCGCTGCGCCGGGCGGCCGTCGAACGGGTGCAGTCGCTGTATTCGCGGCTCCTGCTCAAGTCCGAGGTCCTCGAGGCCCTCCGCGCCGATGGCACCCTCAGCCCGCGGCTGCGGGCGGCGGCGCTGGAGGTGGCCGAGCGCCGCAGCGAGAATGCCTCGCGACTGTACGAGGCCGCCTGGCTGACCATCGTACGGCCGATCGGTCGACCGGACGACAATCGCCTGGCCCTGCGCCGGCTCGAGGCCGCATGCCGGGTGGTTGCCGGCGATCCCGAACGCCTGGCCGAATACCGCCATGCCCTGGCCCTGGCGCTCTACCGGGCCGGCGAATCCGCCCGGGCCCTGGAAACGCTCCGCGATCGGACCGGCGCCCCGCCCGGCCAGGAGCCGTCACCGCTGGCGCTGGCCGTCACGGCCATGGCCAGCCACCGGCTGGGACACAGCCCGGACGCGCGCGCGGCCCTCGACCAGCTCCGCACCCTCGTGAAGGCCGACCGCTGGGCCAACAACCAGGAAGCGCTCGGATTCCTCCGCGAGGCGGAAGGCGTCCTGGAATCCTCATCGACACCCTGAACTGCCCGGGCTCCAGGAGCCATCGATGCTGGTCGACATTCACACCAACCTGATGTGGTATCCCGATCATTATTCGGAGGAGTTCGTCGCGTCGTCCTGGGCGGCCAAGCAGGCCAAGATGCGCCTGACCACGGACGTCCATTGTGCGGTGGACGACCAGAGCTGGAAGCACAACTTCGACAGTCGTCCCGAGCAGCTCCTGGAAGCGACGAAGGGCTGTGACAAGGTCATCGTCTTCGCGATCCGCGCGCCGTTCACCGGGATCTTCGGCTCGCAGGAGACCGTGGCCGACTTCGTGCGGCAGCATTCGGAGCGCTTCACCGGCTGGTGCTCGGTCGATCCCAACGACCCGGCTTGCGTCGAGCAGCTCAGGCACTACGTCAACGACCTCCACTTGCGCGGGCTGAAGCTGGGTCCGATCTACCAGGGCTTCGACCCGTCGGACCCGAAGCACCTGCCGCTGTTTCGCGAGGCGGAGCGGCTGGGCATCCCGATCAACTGGCACCAGGGGACGTCGTTCGTCCGCAACGGCCCGCTGAAGTACGCCAACCCGATCCTCCTCGAGGACATCGCCGTGGCCTGCCCGGACCTGCGGATGATCATCTCGCACCTGGGCCACCCCTGGGAGGCCGAGTGCGTCGTCCTGATCCGCAAGCACCGCAACCTCTACGCCGACACCAGCGCCTTGCACTACCGGCCCTGGCGGCACTATCAGGCGTTCCTGACGGCGCTGGAGTACGGCGTCGAGCACAAGTTGATCTTCGGGTCGGACTTCCCCTCCGCCACGCCCGCCCAGGCCATGGCCGGGCTCTGGAAGGTCAACGACCTCGTCGAGGGGACGAGGTTCCCGCGGTTCCCCGAGGACGCGATTCATCGCATCATCTATGAGAACTGGAAGCAGGTCGTCTCCTTCGATTAGCGTCGATCTCTGTCGGATCTCCGCGCCGTGCGCGTCTTGGGAATTCCAGATGACAGATTCCCAATTCCAAAGGGGGGTGAATCTGGTATTTGGAATCTGCCATTCCTGTTTGGTTGTGGCCGATGGCCGTGGTCGGGTCTTGGGAAAAGAGCAACTCCGTTTCCACCAGCACCGAACTCCTGGGAGTCCACTATCGATGGGATTGAATCTCGAGCGCCTCGCGACGGTCCAGCTCGTTCCTCTGACCCCGTTCTCCTCGGATGGCGCCACGCTCTTGCCGGAGGTGCTCGGCTCCTTCGCACGGTCGGTCTACGAGGCGGGGATTCGCGTCTTCCTCCCCGGCGCGGGGACCAGCGAGTTTCACTCCTTGACGGCGGCCGAGGTCGTCTCCTGCGTCCAGGCTGTGCACCGGGCGGTCGGCTCCGATGGGGTCGTCGTGGCGCCGATTGGACTGAGTCTGCCGCATGCTCTCCAGATCGGGCGTGGGGCGGCGGAGGCCGGAGCCGACGCCGTGCTGGTCATGCCGCCGGTCCATCCGTACCTGTGTGACGCCGGCCTGCGCGACTATTTCCGGGCGTTGATGGAGGCGCTCCCCTTGCCGTTCCTCGCCTACAAGAAGGGGCCGTTCCCCAGCGAGGAGCTGCTGGGCGAGCTGGCCGGGACCGGTCGGCTGGTGGGGGTCAAATACGCGGTCAACGACGTGGACGCCCTGGCCCGCTTCGTCCAGGCCCACCGCGGGCGCCTGGGGATCTACTGCGGCACGGCGGAGCGGTTCGCGCCGTTCTTTCATCTGGCCGGGGCCTCGGGTTACACGACCGGCGCGGGGAACCTCTGCCCGCGGCTGACTCTGTCGATGCACCGGGCTCTGATCGAAGGAAAATACGCCGAGGCGATGGAGACCCTGCGGGTCCTCCGCCCGATCGAGGATTACCGGGCCCGGGCCGGCGACTCGTACAACATCAGCATGCTCAAGGCGGCCCTCCGCTTGACCGGTCGCGACTTCGGCCCTCCTCGACCACCCCAGCGCCGGGTCACCGCCGCGGAGGAGGCCGAAATCCGAGCGCTGATCGAACCCATCCTCGCGGCCGAGGCCGGCCTGGCGCGGTGACGATCGGCGGGGTCATCGCCCAGCGAGGTAGCGCTTCTCGACCTTGGCGGCGACCGTGCCGATGCCGTAGTAGCCGACCGAGATCCGGCCGACATGGGTCAGGAGATCATAGGCCCGCCAGCGGTCCCAGCCGTGCTCGGCCTCCATCCAGAGGATGAGCTGGGCGTAGGCCTGGGCGATCGACCGTTCCATCGGGCAGCCGCTGGCGACCGCCAGGATCTCCTCGGGCGACTCGATCCGGGGACCGGTCAGCCGCTTCCCTTTGATCAAGTCCACGGTGATCGTCGACTCGGCGGGCATCTCCAGACCGGTGGCCGAGAGCTCGCCGTGACCCATCGCGGCGTGGGCATCGCCCAGGTAGAGCCGTCCACCGGGGACGAAGACGGGGAGGAAGATCGTACTTCCCGGGCAGGTCTCGACGAGGTCCAGGTTGCCGCCGTGCGGCCCGGCCGGCGCGGTTGTCGGTGAGCCCCAATCGGGCGCCGTGCCGATGCAGCCCAGCATGGGGGCGTAGGGGATGCGGACCGAGTCGCTCCAGTGGATCCAGCCGTCGCGGATCGGGCAGACATGGGTGCCGTGGGGGCAGTCGGTCCCCAGCCATTCGCACAATTGCTTGGGGTCGGCGGTCCGCGTGGCGCACTGCCCGATCGTCGGCCGGATCGCGCCGATCGCCACCGCCAGAGCATCGCCCGGTTCGGCCCCCTCCACGGCAATCGGGCCCGTGAGCGGGTTGCTGTAGGGCATCCTGGTCTTATCACGGCGGTCGGCATCGCTGCGGATCTGACCCGAGAGCGCGTCCTCGGTCGCGACGACCAAGGTCTCGCCCGGCTCGATCTGAAGACGTGGCTCGTGGTGCCGGCTGAACTCGTAGTAGAGCGGACCAACCGGGAGATGCTTCATGGCTTCTTCAGGCTCCGGCGGTGCCCTGAGGCGAGGCGAGCAGGCGACGATCAATGATTCTCAAGAGCGCCTCACCGTTCGGCTTGCGTTGGTGATACTTCGCGGGCAATTCATCTTCGAGGCACGCCCCAGCGGCCTCCTCGGGACGGTCTCATGGGACCTTACCCACCTCGCTGGCCAGATCCGCAAGGTGCTCAGCGGAGACATTGCGGGTCCTCAGCATGATCTCGAACAACTCTCTCTGCCGATCCGCGTCGTCGTCCCTCAGCTCCCAGCCGTCCAGATCCACTAAGAGTCTGTTCCGAAAGCCCCGGAGTCAATAGCCAGGGGCGTCAGCCCCTGGTGGACCGCGGAGCGCCGAGCCCCCCTCTCTTCCCAGGAGCCCCGCAGGGGCGACAGGGGTGACTGTCGCCCCTGCGGGGCTCTTCCAAGGGGAGGCGCCGGAACGCTCTCCCAGGGGCTACCGCCC
>JAJPJC010000389.1 GCA_021324445.1 Isosphaeraceae bacterium | reverse complement strand
CCCTGGTGCGGTGCCGAGCCACCCACCCCACCCCTGCGGCTGGGGTGTGTGTTCTGGGGAGGCCCCCAGTCCAGGGGCGGACGCCCCTGGCTCCGTCCGATCGCCCCCTCCGGGGCTTTCGGAACAGCCTATTACAGTCGCTCCGCCGCGAGTTCCACCTCGACCTCTCCCCGGGCTTGGAATCCCCTACTATCGCGGATAGGTCTCGAATTTCACCGATTGTTCACTTCGAGTCTGCGACACGGACAGAAGATGTCCGGCCAAAGCTGGGGCGCGGGATCAGGCTCGTTGGTGCCCGAGCTGGTGCAGGACCTGGCCGAGGAACTGTTCCACGCGGGCTCCGATCCCGGGCTCCTCGCGCTCGCGGTTGCCGGCCACATGGAGCGTCCCAATTCGGTTCTCCACGATCCAGGCGGCGACCTGCGCCGGCTCGAACGCCGCGCCTGGGTAGACCGGCAGGCACGGCTTGCCCAATCGGTGACACGCCCCGACTGTCATCTGAGCGGTCGCCGTCGTCGTCGCGCCGAACCAGAGAGTCGCGTCGGCGCCCTGAACGTTCTGTTCGGTCCGAGCCAGATCGTTCTCGAAAGGCATCTCCACCGCGCCGTAGCGCCGGGCGAACTCGGGACGAGGCCCATCCTCCGTCAGGAATCCTTTGGGCATCGGAGGTTGTCACTTGGGCGGTTTCCGCTCGGCGTGCGCGCGGGCAAGCCCTTGCTGCAGGAAGACACCAGACACTCAAGGATGTAAAGACTCAAGAACCTGGGCGTCAATGGGCCAGTCCGCCGCCCCCGGCTGGGGGCTCGCGGTGACCGTAGAAGCTGTACAGCACCGGCATGAGGTAGCGGTCGAGGAAGAGCGTCACGGTCATGCCGCCGACCACGACGATGGCCAGAGGCTGCGCCGTCTGGGCGCCCATCTTGGTCGAGACCGCCGCGGGCAAGAGTCCCAGGATGGCCGTCATGGCGGTGATCATCACCGGCCGCACCCGCTTGAGCGAACCCTGAATGATGGCCTCCTGCACCGGCAACCCCTGGGCGCGGAGGGCGTTGAAATAGGAGATTAGCAGCAGGCCCTCCATGATCGCGATCCCGAACAGCGACACGAAGCCGACAATCGCCGAGACACTGAAGTTGGTCCCGGTCAGGTACAAGGACCAGATGCCGCCGACCGCCACGTCGAAGACGTTGCTGAAGATCACGATCGTATCGAGGAACGAGTGGAACGCCACGTAGAGCAGGATGAAGATCAGGCCCAGCGATAAGGGGACGATCCACAGGAGCCGGCCGTTGGCTTCCTCCATCTGCTCGAACTCGCCGCTCCAGACCGGATGGTAGGGGATCTGGAAGAGGTCCTTGGTCCGCGCCTTGGCCTCATCCACGGCGCTGCCCAGGTCGCGGCCGCGGACGCTGAACTTGACGGCGATCATGCGGTGGCCGTTCTCGCGGTAGATGGTGGCGGCGCCGGAGTCGATGAACGAGCCGTTGGGCTCGGGGTCGAGGTTCTTGTCCACCGGCGAGACCAGGTCGCGCAGCCGCAGTCGCGGGGTGCTGCTGATCGGGTTGGTCGTGTCGGCCAGGCTGCCGACCACCGCGGGGGGCGGCAAGGCATGCCCCTTCGCATTGGGCGTGAAGCCCGAGCCCTGCGCCTGGACCACCTGATTGTTGAGGATGTCCACCGGGATGTCGAGAATCGATGTCTCGTCATTCCGACGCCACTGGGGCCAGCGGATGGCGATGTCGAATCGCTTCTCGCCTTCGACCATGGTGGACTGGGGCTGGGCGGCCAGGGCGCTGGTGATGACGTTGTTGACGTCCGCCGTCGTCACGCCCCACTTCTGGCACTTGAGCGGATCGACGCGGAATTGCAGGTGCGTCGCGCCGCGGACGTGGAAGATGCCCACATTGGCGACGCCCTGGATGTCTTGCAAGATGTGCTTGGCCTTCTCGGCCAGTAGCTCCAGCTTGTCGATGTCGGGGCCGAAGATCTTCAGCGAGTTGTCTCCCTTGACCCCGGACATCGCCTCCAGAACATTGTCGCGGATGTTCTGCGAGAAGTTCCAGGTCACGCCCGGGATGTCGCGCTCCAGGTCGGCGCTCATCGCATCGACCAGCTCGCGTTTCGTGCGCGCACGCATTTCGCCAAAGATCCACCGCCGCCAGCCGGTGGCTTGCACCACCCTGGGCCAGTCCTCCTGGCGGCGCAGGGGCACGAAATACTCGCCGCTGTAAAACCCCTCGGTGTCGCACCCGTCATCGGGCCGGCCGCTCTGGGTTATGATCGACTCCACCTCGGGATAGCCGGCGATAATGGCCCGCGCGCGCTTGGCGATCGCCACCGAGTGCTCCAGGCTCATGTTGAGTTCGCCGATACCGCGGAGCCAGAGGTTCCCTTCCTCCAGCTCCGGCATGAACTCGCGCCCGATCTGCGGGATCAGGCAAGCGGTGCCGCCGATGAGGACCGCCATCACGGCACAGGTGGTCTTGGGATACCGGAGGCACAACTTCAGTTGCGCCAGGTAGCGGAACTTCAAGGCCCGGACCAGCATGTTCTCCCGGACCGGCTTGAAATTCTTGAACATCAACATGCACAACACGGGAGAGAGCGTCATGGCCAGCACCAGGGCGCCGGCCAGGGAGAACGCGTAGGTCTGCGCCATGGGGCGGAAGAGCTGCCCTTCCGCGCCGGACATCGCAAACAGCGGCACGAAGGCACACACCATGATCAGGATGGAAAACAGCAGCGCGTGGTCGATCTCCATCACGAAGTGCTTGATCCGCTCCTTGATCGGCAGACCGGGGTAGTTGCCCGAGGCCAGGTTGCGGTAGACGTTCTCGACCACCACCACCGAGGAATCGACGATGATTCCGAAATCGACGGCACCGATCGAGAGCAGGTTGGCCGACTTGCCGCGCAGGTACAGCACCGTGAAGGCGAACAACAGCGCCAGCGGGATGTTGATGGCGACGATGATCGCGGTCCGGATGTTGTTCACGAACATGAACAGGATGGCGACGACCAGCGCGACACCGAGGCAGAGGTTCTCAGTCACGGTCTCGGTGGTGAGGTGGAGCAAGTCGGTGCGGTCGTAGTAGGGCTCGATCTTCGTCCCGGGCAAGAGCCGGCCGGAGGCGGGGTCGTTGATCTCCGCGACCTTGGCCTGGATGTCCTTCAGGGCAGGCATCGTCTCCGCGTCCTTCCACATGAGCACGATGCACTGCACGCGGTCGTCATCGTCGTGACCGACGTCTTTGAGGGTCAGGGTCGAACCCGGGGGTCGCTCCTCGTCGGCATGGTAATAACCGATCCGCCCCAGGCGCGTGAGGTTGCTCACGACCACGCCCCTCTCGCCGGGCAACTGTCCCGGCAAGAGCCGTCCCCCCTCGACCACGTCCTCGACGCGAATGGGCTGGTTGTTGACCGAGGTGATGACCAGGTTGCGGATTTCTTGAATCCGGCGGATTTCCTCGGCGCGGAGGATCGCCGCGGCAGCGACCGGGTCCTTCAGCCCCAGCACCTTGTTCACCGGGTCCAGGCCGCCGCCAAAGAGGCCGATACTCCGCGCCGTCATGGCCACCTGGCCCTGGGTAATGTAGTTGCCGCCCACGGTGGCGTTGGCATTCTGCAAGGTGGCCTGGAGCTGGCCCAGCGTGATCCCGTAGCGGCGGAGGCGGTCGGGATCGGGCTGCACCTCATAGCGCCGCACCGTGCCGCCGAAGCTGGTGAGGTCCACGACCCGCGGCACCCGCCTCAGCTCGCGCTCCAGCACCCAGTCCTGCAACGCCTTGATGTCATTCAGCGTGTAGAGCTCTCTGCCGGAAGCATCCTTGGGGACCCTCAAGATATAGCGGTAGATTTCCCCGGTGGGCGACTCGGGGGAGATGGCGGGCGTCACGTTGGGCGGCAGCGGCTGGGCGATCGTGGCCATCCGGTTGATCACTTCCTGCCGAGCCGTGAAATAGTTGGCGGTGTCGTAGTGCCAGGTCATCTTCAAGTCGCTGAGGCCGAAGAGCGACTTGCTATTGATCTTCTTCAAGCCGGGCATGCCGGAGAAGGTCACTTCCAAGGGGATGGTGACCTGCCGCTCGACCTCCTCGGCCGACGCGCCGGGGAACAGGGCGATGACTTCGACGATGGCCGGTGCCGGGTCGGGGTAGGCTTCGACGTTGACGTGCATGAAGCAATACAAGCCGAGCACCGCCAGGAAGAAAGCCCCCAGGATGACGGCGATCGGATTGTCCAGCGCCCAGGCGATGACTTTGCGAACCATGGAAACCTCCGTCCGAAGGGAGCAGGCGAATTGGAGTGCGAGGTACACAGTACGCAGCGAGAAAAAGACCTTGAGAGGACGCAGTGCGCGGTAGCCAGCGGGCAGTGAAGAGAAGACAAGCCTTCACCGCGCACTGTCTACTCCATGCTTGTTGCGAAGATCAGCCCTTGCCCGCATTGGGGCTTCTGCTGGGACAGCGACTGCGGTGACTGGGGTCGAGGTCGTCCCGTCTTCAGGCGGTCACCAGCGCGGGGATTCCGCCTGAAGGTGGGACTCCCGCACGACGCGCCGGATTCCGAACGAGGAGCGGACCGTTGGAGTCCCGCCTTCAGGCGGTCCCCAGTACGTGGGGATTCCGTCTGAAGGCAGGACTCCAGCACGATGTCACCGCAGGGCTCAGGAGACTCGCGCCGATCACCCGCGCATCACGGCTCATCAATCGACGATTGACCGAGCACTGGTGTGCCGGAGATGCCGGTGCCGTGGAGGTCGTCGAGCCGGAGCGTCCCGTCCCGTGGGCAACTCCCGCGCTCACGAGGTGGAAGGTCGGTCAGCGCGGGGTGAGCCAGCCAGGGCTAACATCGGAGCCGTTGCAGCATCGGGAGGGAACAGGAGGATGGGGCAGTCCAGGTTACGGGTGCGCACATCTGTGGGATCAGGCAGGGCACCCTCTCCTCGACCCAGGCGATGATCAGCACATCGCCATCGTCGGAATCGTCATCGTGAAGGAAGATCGACGGCTCGTCGTCGTCATCGGGGTCGTCCGACGCCGTGTCGTCGTTCGGATCGTACGAATGCCTGATCTTGGGAAGTGCGTGGGGACGTCTGTGCGGCCGGTGGAGTGAACCCCTCCACAACCGATCGACGGGGGCGGAGGAGCCGGATCCGTCCGGGACGGCCATCGGGGCCTGTTGAGAGCGGCTCTTCCGGACAGGGCCGTCTGTCTCGGACGCAGGCGCGATCAGTCGATCGGCGGTCCCGAGCCGGCTCTTGGCGGGGACCCGCGCCTCATGCGAGCGGGCTTCGGGGCAGTCGCCGGTGATGCCGCTGGCAACGGCCGAGCGGCCCTGATCCATCGTCGCGCACGCCGAGGCATCGGCTGTCGTCGGCATCGTCCCCACGGTCGTCGCGAAGACGATCCACCATCGAGTAAGGGAGTGACGAACGATGGCCATAACCCATCCCCGGCGAAAGCCCCCGAAGTCTCAGAGGATGTCGAGTTGGAGGTCTGGTCGTGAGCCGGCAGCACCGTACCCGGGATCAGGCTCGTTGGTGCCCAAGCTGTTGCAGGACCTGGGTGAGGAACGCTTCCACGCGGGCCCCGATCCCGGGCTCCTCGCGCTCGCGGTTGCCGGCCACATTCAGCGTCCGAATCTGGTTCTCCGTGATCCACGTCGCGACTTGTGACGGCTCGAACGCCGCGTCCGGGTAGACCGGCAGGCACGGCTTGCCCAATCGGTGACACGCCCCGACTGTCATCTGGGCGGCCGCGGTCGTCGTCGCGCCGAACCAGAGAGTCCCGTCGGCGTTTTGGACGCTGTGCTCGGTCCGAGCCAGGTCGTTCTCCGCCGGCATCTCCGCCGCGCCAGCACACTCGGCGAACTCGGGGCGAGGCCCGTCCTCAATCAGGATTCCTTTGGGCATCCCACCGCCGGTGGCGACTCCGAACGCCTGCGCAGCCCGCCACGCGGCTTGGTCCGTATCGGTCTGGCCACCGCTGAGGATCCGCTCGAGCATGGTCGAAGACCCAAGAACTTAATGACTCAAGGACTCAAGGACACTGCTCAATGGGCCATCCCGCCGCTCCCGGCCGGGGGCTCGCGGTGACCGTAGAAGCTGTACAGCACCGGCATGAGGTAGCGGGTCAGGAAGAGCGTCGTCGTCATCCCACCGACCACCACGATGGCCAGCGGACGCGCCGTCTGGGCGCCGATCTTCGTCGACACGGCCGCAGGCAAGAGGCCGAGGATGGCCGTCAGAGCCGTCATCATCACGGGCCGCACGCGCTTGCCGGCGCCCTGCACGATCGCTTCGTGGAGCGGCAGGCCCTGGGATCGCAGGGCGTTGAAATACGAGATCAGCAGCAAGCCGTCCATGATGGCGATTCCGAAGAGTGAGACGAAGCCCACGGCCGCCGCGACACTGAAGTTGGTCCCGGTCAGGTACAAGGACCAGATGCCGCCGACCGCCACGTCGAAGACGTTGCTGAAGATCACAATCGTGTCCAGGAACGAGCGGAACGCCGAGTAGATCAGGACGAAGATGAGGCCCAGCGACAGAGGAATGATCCACAGGAGCCGGCCGTTGGCTTCCTCCATCTGCTCGAACTCGCCACTCCAGACCGCCCGGTAGGGGATCTGGAAGAGGTCCCTGGTCCGCGCCTTGGCCTCATCCACGGCGCTGCCCAGGTCGCGGCCGCGGACGCTGAACTTGATGGCGATCATCCGCTTGCCGTTCTCGCGGTAGATGGTCGAGTAGCCGGGGCGACTGAACTGGCCGTTGGGGTCCGGTTCCAAGTCCTTGCCTACCGGCGTGACCAGATCGCGGAGCCGCAGTCGCGGGGTGCTGCTGATCGGGTTGGTCGTGTCGGCCAGGCTGCCGACCACCGCGGGGGGCGGCAAGGCATGCCCCTTCGCATTGGGCGTAAATCCCGAGCCCTGGGTCAGGACCACCTGGTTGTTGAGGATGTCCACCGGGATATCGAGAATCGAGGTCTCGCTGCTCCGCCGCCACTGGGGCCAGCGGATGGCGACGTCAAACCGCTTCTCGCCCTCGACCATGGTGGACTGGGGCTGGGCGGCCATGGCGCTGCTGACGACGTTGTTGATGTCGGCCGTCGACACGCCCCACTTCTGGCACTTCTCCGGATCGACGCGGAACTCCAGGTGCGAGGTCCCCTGGACGTGGAAGATGCCCACGTTGGCAATGCCGGGGATCTCTTGCAGGATGTTCTTGGCCTTGGCGGCCAGGAGCTCCAACTGGTCGAGGTCCGGGCCAAAGATCTTGAGGGAGTTGTCCCCCTTGATCCCGGACAAGGCCTCCAGCACATTGTCACGGATGCTCTGCGAAAAGTTCCAGGTGATGCCGGGAATCTTGCTCTCCAGCTCGGCGTTCATCGCGGCGACGAGTTCGCGTTTTGTCCGCGCGCGCATTTCGCCGAAGACCCACCGCCGCCAGCCGGTCGCCGGCACCAACTTGGGCCAGTCCTCCTGGTGCCGCAGTGGCACGAAGTACTCGCCGCTGTAAAAGCCCTCCGTGTCCGTGCCGTCGTCGGGCCGGCCGCTCTGGGTCACGATCGACTCCACCTCAGGATAGCCGGCGATGATGGCCCGCGCCTGCTTGGCGATTGTCACCTGGTGCTCCAGACTCATATTCAGCGGACCGATGCCACGGAGCCATAAGTTCCCCTCCTCCAGCTCCGGCATGAACTCACGTCCCAACTGCGGGATCAGACAAGCGGTGCCGCCAATCAGGAATGCCAGCACGGCCACCGTGGTCTTGGGGTACGCAAGGCAGAGCTGAAGTTGCCGCAAATAGCGGCCCTTGAGGAAACGAACCAGCAGGTTGTCCTCGACCGGCTTGACACGCCTGAGGAACAGCGTGCACATCACCGGCGTGAACGTCAGAGCCAGCACCAGGGCGCCGGCCAGGGAGAACGCGTAGGTTTGCGCCATGGGCCCGAAGAGCTGCCCTTCCGGTCCGGTCATGGCAAACAGCGGCACGAAGGCGCACACCATGATCAACACCGAATACAACAGCGCGTGGTCGATCTCCTTCACGAAGAGCAGGATCCGCTCCTTGATGGGAAGGTCGGGGTGATTGTGCGCGGCCAAGTTGCGGTAGATGTTCTCCACCACGACGACGGAGGAATCGACGATGATGCCGAAATCGACCGCCCCGATCGAGAGCAGGTTGGCGGATTTGCCGCGCAGGTACAGCATCGAAAAGGCGAACAAGAGCGCCAGGGGGATGTTGATGGCGACAATGACCGCGGTCCGGATGTTGTTCACGAACATGAACAGGATGGCGACGACCAGCGCGACGCCGAGGCAGAGGTTCTCCGTCACGGTCTCGGTGGTGAGGTGGACCAAGTTCGTGCGGTCGTAATAGGGCTCGATCGCTGTCCCGGGCAGCAGTCTCCCCGTGGCGGGATCGTTCAACTGCTGGACCTTGGCCTGGACATCTTTGAGGGCGGGCAGGGTCTCCTCCCCTTTGCGCAGCAGGACGATGCACGTGACCTTGTCGTCCTCGTCGTGCCCCACGTCTTTGAGGGTCAGGGTCGATCCCGGCGGCCGCTCCTTGTCGGCACTCCAATAGCCGACCCGGCCCAGCCGCGTCAGGTTGCTGACAACCACCCCCTTCTCGCCGGGCAACTGTCCCGGCAAGAGCCGTCCCCCCTCGACCACGTCCTCGACGCGGATCGGCTGGTTGTTGATCGAGGTGATGACCAGGCTGCGGATTTCCCGGATGCGGCGCAACTCCTCGGCGCGAAGGATCGCCGCGGCCGCGGCCGGGTCGTTCAGCCCCAGCACCTTGTTCACCGGGTCTACGCCGCCGCCAAAGAGGCCGATACTCCGCACCGTCATGGCCACCTGGCCCTGGCTGAGGTAGTCGCCGCCCACCGTGGCGTTGGCATTCTGGAGCGTCGCCTGGAGCTGGGCCAGTGAGATGCCGTAGCGGCGGAGGCGATCGGGGTCGGGCTGGACCTCGTAGCGGCGCACCGTGCCACCGAAGCTGGTGACGTCCACGATCCGCGGCACTGTGCGGAACTCGCGCTCCAGCACCCAGTCCTGCATTGCCTTGATGTCGTTGAGCGTGTAGATCTCGCGGCCGGAACGATCCTTGGGGACTTTCAGGACATAGCGGAAGATCTCCCCGGTTGGCGACATCGGCGAAATGGTCGGGGTCACGTTGGCCGGCAGCGACTGGGACATCGTCGCCATGCGGTTGATCACTTCCTGGCGCGCGGCCGGATAGGTGTACTCGCTGCCGTAGTGCCAGGTCATCTTCAGGTCGCTCAGGCCGAAGAGCGATTTGCTATTGATCTTCTTCAGCCCGGGCATGCTGTAGAACGTCACTTCCAAGGGGATGGTGACTTGTCGCTCGACCTCCTGGGCGGACGCGCCCGGGAACAGCGCGATCACTTCGACGATGGCCGGTGCCGGGTCGGGGTAGGCTTCGACGTTGACGTTCAGGAAGGAGGTGACGCCGATCACCGCGAGGAACACGGCGAGCAGGATCACCACGAGGGGATTATCGAGCGCCCAGGCGATGAGCTTGCGAACCATTGCTGCGTTGGTGTCCTTCCGCTGGCTCCGCTCGCGGGTCTTCGGTTTTCGGTGTTCCGGAAGGGGAGCCACCGTTGCCTTGCGCCATCACCGGCCGCTGCGAGTGCCGGGTTGTTTCGGCTCCGGGTGAGTCAGCCCGCGCCAGCGGCCGAAGACCGAACACCCACTCAACCCTTGCCCGCTTTCGGCTTTTGTTCCGGGGGCGACTCGAGGTCCGTGGACGGTCGCGCTTTCGTCTTGGCCAGGAGGTCGGTTGGTTTCGCTTGAGGTCGCGACTCGAGGTCCAACAGGGCGGCTTTGAGCTCCACCGACCCGGCCGTGAGGACGCGCTCGCCTGGCCGAAGGGGCACTTTGGGCAAAAGGCCCTCTTCGGCCTCGTTGAGCGTCAATTGCTCTTCCTTGGGAATCGGCGTCATGCGCACGAACACCGAGCGGTCGAACCGATGGGTCACCTGGACGCGCCGCATCACGAACTGGCATTTGGCGGCATCGGGCTGCACGAAGACCAAGCTCTGCCGGCCGTCGTCGACCAGGGCATCGACCGGGATCTCGACCACGTCCTTCGGCGGCGGGATGTTCACCGTGGCGGTGACGTACTGCCCGGCCCGGATCTGCTGTCCCGGGTTGTCGACATACCCCTTGATGATGGCGGTATGCTGATTGGGGTCGATGAGGTAGCCAATCTCGGCGATGGTTCCGGAGAGTCCCGTGGCTGAGGCTGCGCCCACCGTGCGCACGTTCCACCGCTTCTCGTTGCCTTGCAGGACTTCCAAGCTCGGCAAGTCATCCTCGGGGCAGTTGGCTGTGACCAGGAGCCGGCTCACGTCGGCGATCTGGAACAGGTTGACCGTGTTGTCCACGATCATCTCGTCCATGCTGACGTTTTCCTCGACGATGACGCCGTCGAACGGCGCGCGCAAGGTGACGCGGCCCCAGGGACTCTCCGCCTCCTTGTGCGGATCCAGCTTGCCCCCCTGGGCGAGCTTCTCGCGGTTGACCCACCGGCCCTCCGGAGTCCGGAGCCATGCGTCCTTGTTGGCACAGATCTTCTTGGCCTCCTCATGAAGGTCGTCGATCTCCGCCTGGGGGATGTCCCAGGTCTTGAGATTCATGAGGGCCCGAGTGATCGCGTTGCGGTCCGTTTGAACCGAATGCAACTGGTTGAGCCAGTAGACCTCGGGGATCGCGGCCCGGTTCTGCTCGAGGTGGTCCAGGATCTTCTGGTCCATATCCAGTTGGACGAGAGCATCCAGCAGGTCGTTCTTCTTGGTTCCCACGTCGACACTGTAGAAGATTCCCAGGAGATCCCCCTTCGAGACGTGATCACCGGACCTCAACTCGCGGAACTCGGTCATTCCGGTGGTGGGCGAGCGATCCCAGACTTTGGCGATCTCGACCACTCGGGCCGGAGCGAACCGCGCCTTGATCCGGGCCAGCCGACCGGGAATGATCGCCGTGGAGCCCGGCAGCACCAGGGGTCGCATCATGGTGGGCACCTGGGCCACCGCGACCGAGTACCGCTCGCCCTTGCGGATTCCCAGCGAGCCCGCGACCTCCTGGGAGACCTCCAGCATGTGAGCTTGGCCCGAGACCAGCGAGATGCTGCGCGGGGCCGTCGCGGCCGAGTTCTCCTTGTCTTCTTTCTCTTTATTGGTGGCCGCGAGCAACTTCAAGGGGACGCCCGAGAAGTAGCTATAAAACGCCGCCAGCGACGGGACCAGGACCCCCGTCAAGAGGAGTACGACGACTGCTCTCTGACCCCAACCCATCCGGAGCCGCGCGCGCGCCGCGCGGTCCATTTCGTGGTCCATCTCGCGGTCCACTGGGGCGTGAGCGGGGTTATCCGTTGGGAGCGCCGCTGCCGTGTTCATCACAAATTCCTCTCGAAGGCGTCCTGGACCGTCGATCCGGGCTGGACGATGCGCGATGGGACCCGCATGCCAGAGATTCAACGCTGTTCAGACGCGACCGCCAGTTGAGGTGAGTCCTGGAATCATCCTGGAAGCCCAACGAAGGTGTGGCCACACGATCTGCCCTGGGGAGCGGGAGGAGGAGAATGAAAACGGACGGGGCCGTAAATCCTTCTCCCGATAGTTGTTCCAATAGAGACCGCACCGCTAGTTTGAACAAACCAACGAGGTGGCGGTCTCGGCCGTGCTCCCAGGGGACGTAGTGGTCTGCGCTTCACCACGACAACGCAACCGGCGAAGCCGGGCGGAGGGCCCTCGGCCACGTCCGCACGTGCTGCGCAAGATGTTGCAAGGGTTGCTACCGAAGGTTCGGCGCGGCCAGGAGTCTTGCAGAGATGCCGACGAGGCACGAGGCGAGGACGTTCAGCAGCGGAAGCGGTGTGTGATCAGCAAGAGAGGGTTGGAACCTGCGGGCTCAGACCATGCAAGGGAGGGCGCATCCATCAGGCAGGACATCGCGCTGGAAGTCAAAGCCCCCTGAACGACTCCAGGTCCCGGGTCGTCCAGATGCACCGACAAGGGATGAGACTCTTCGGGCGTGGGATCAGGCCGTGTTTTTTGGGGCCGGGCGGGATGGGGCCGGTGCGAGCCGGTGTGAGCCTGACCTTGATGGACCTGCGACGGTTTGATCGACCGTCCGTCGCGCGCGGATTCGGCGCCGGAGGGTACGGGGTCATGGAGCCACCCAATCCAAGCGGCCAGCCCCAAAGCCAAACCTAGAAGCGTTTTGCGGAGGGGAAACATACCGGGCTCTCGCGACGGGCAGGTTCACACCTACTCTTCACTGTAGGCTTTGCGACTCCCGGCGTCAATGGGGTAGAGCCGAGAACCTGGACCGCAAAGGCGGTAAATTGCTACTGGTTTGTTTGAAGGGACCCGATCTCTCCCGCGGTACGTCGGTCACGATTCCGAGGTTCGCTTCGCCACGACGTGTGGAATGCCCGCTCTCGCGGCGTCGGGAAATCGGCAATTGCCTCCCTCGTTCGCCCGCGGCGATGCCGCACCAGGCCCATGTTGGAACAGGCTGCACACACGCCGGCACGGCCGGTCTTATCACTTCGCGGCGTGACCAAGCGTTTTGGCGGGGTGACGGCGCTGGTCGGCGTCGACTTCGACGTCCGTGCCGGGGAGATCCATGCCCTGCTGGGCGAGAACGGCGCGGGGAGCCAATCTTATTCTTCGGGTTGGCCTCCCGTCTCCGACCCCTCGTCGCCAGCGTCGGCCTGGACACCGAATTCCTCCGACAGGATGCCGGCGATGTCTCGTGCCCCGTGCAGGACGCGGACGATCTCGATGCCGTCGGCGACTTGTCGGTAGAAGACGATATACTTTCGGAAGCGGGAGACTGGGAAGAAACGCACCTCCGCGAGTGCCGGATGGCGGTGGTCGTAGCGGGTGCCCAGTCCCGGCATGCCCGCCAGCCGGCTGAAAGTGGCTTCGGCCTGGGCGAAGAAGCGGTGGGCAATGCGCAGCCCGGCTTCGCGGGAATAGTAGCGAAAGATCTCCACCAAGTCCTGCCTCGCCTTGGCGCGGCGGTGAATGGCGCTCATGGGCGGATGGCCTCGCCGGCCAGGCCCTCCAAGGCCTCACGCTTGATGGAATCCCAATCCTCGCGAGTCATCTCGACCGCTGGGCCTTGCATCCCCTCCAGGAGCTTGGCCTCGAGCTCCTGCTTGGCCCGCCGGATCTGTGCCTCGCGAATCAGGCCGCGGAGATACTCGCTGGCCGAGGCATAACCCTCCTGGGCCATTTGAGTTTCGACGAAAGCCTTCATCTCTTCGGGCAGGGAAATGTTCATGGTCGTCATCGGGTCGATCCTCCTCGAGAGGTATTCTATCACTGATGGCAATTCCTGCCAAGCTCTTGCTGGGTAACCTCCCGTGAGTTCGCGAGCGGCGAAAAACTGGACCGCGTTGGTGTTAAGCTGAGAGCCATGTCGGACCATTCTGCTCACACCATGGCACGGCCACTTGTGTCGCTCCGGGGCCTGACCAAGCGCTTCGGCGGAGTTACGGCGCTGGCCGGCGTCGACTTCGACGTCCGTGCCGGGGAGATCCATGCCCTGCTGGGCGAGAACGGCGCGGGCAAGTCGACGCTGATCAAGGTGCTCGGGGGCCTCGTCCGGCCCGACGCCGGCACGATCGCGGTGGAGGGCCGGCCGGTCGCGGTCCGCGACGCGGCCGACGCGGATCGGCTGGATATCCGGCTGATCCACCAGGAGCTGTCCCTGGCGCCCAACCTCTCGGTCGCCGAGAACCTCTTTCTCGGGCGGGAGCCGACCCGGCTCGGGGTCCTGCTGGATCGCCGGCGATTGAACGCCGCGGCCGCGGCCCTGGTCGAGGAGCTGGGGCTGCCGGAGATCGGGCCGGTCGAAGTGCGAGTCGACCGCTTGAGCGTGGCGCGGCAGCAGTTGGTGGAGATCGCCCGGGCCCTGGCCGTCCAGGCGCGCGTCCTGGTCCTCGACGAGCCCACCGCGTCGCTCTCGCAGGTCGAGGCCGAGAGTTTGTTCACCCGGCTGCGCCGCTTGCGCGCGCAGGGCGTGGGGATCGTCTACATCTCCCACCGGCTGGAGGAGGTCCGGCGGCTGGCCGACCGGATCACCGTGCTGCGCGACGGTCGAAACGTCGGCACCTGGGACGCGGCGGACATCGATCCGGAGGAGCTGGTGCGGCTGATGATCGGCCGCGACATCGTCGACCAGGTGTCGCGTCCGGCCTGGAATCCCGGCGCGGTCGTCTTGTCGGTGAAGGATCTGCACAACGAGCACATTCACGGCGTCAGCTTCGTGCTCCGCGCCGGCGAGATCCTGGGCATCGCCGGCCTGGTCGGCTCGGGACGTACGGAGCTGGCCCGCGCCCTGTGCGGGATCGATCCGATTCGATCGGGCGAAATCGCGGTTCGCGGCCGACCCGTCACGCTGAAGAGCCCGGCGCAGGCGCGAGCGGCGGGGCTGGCCCTGGTCCCGGAGGACCGAAAACGCCAGGGGCTGGTGATGACCAACTCTCTGGCCTACAACCTCGCTCTCCCCTGGACCCAGGACTGGATCACCGGCATCTGGGTGGATCGTCGCCGCCGCAGGTCCATTGTCGATCGGGCCGTGCGAAGCTTCGCCATCAAGGCCGAGGATCCCCAGGGCCCGATCGAGGCCCTCTCCGGCGGCAATCAGCAGAAGGCCGTCGTCGGCCGATGGATGGAACACCCGCCCAGTGTGCTGGTCCTCGATGAGCCGACGCGCGGGGTCGACGTCGGCGCCCGCGCGGAGATGCTCGGCATCTTTCGTCGCCTGGTCGAGCAGGGGATCGCCATCCTGCTGATCTCCTCCGACCTGCCGGAAGTCATCGGGCTTTCCCACCGGCTCCTCCTCTACCGCGACGGTCGCATCCTCCGGGAGGTCCCATCATCGGCGACTAGCCCCCTTGAGGTGATGACCGAGCTGATGCGACGATATGACCCCGGCCAGGAAGTAGGTCAGGCTTTAGGACTACCGGACAAAACCCCTGGACGAATTCGCTAGATTTGTCGTAACCCAATGCTCTGTAACGAATTATTTTCGCGGTTCAGGGGTAGCCTGACACGATCGGACTCGCTGTCAGGCTAAAGCCTGACCTACGGGAGCATCGTTCGGGCCGGAGTTCATAGGCGGCCATGCGATCCTGGAAAGAGTTACTGCCCCTGGTCGTTGCCATCGTCGTGCTCCTGGGCGTCTTCCGGGTCTGGGTGCCGCAGTTCCTGCTGGCGGAGAACCTGCTCGATCTGGCCCAGCAGATCTCGATCAACGCGATCCTGGCCCTGGGCATGACGCTGGTGATCCTGATCGGCGGGATCGACCTCTCCGTCGGCGCCGTGGTGGCGTTGATCGGCACGATCACGGTCTGGCTGCTGCCCCGGACGGGCCCGGGAATCGCGGTGTCGGCGGGCCTGGCGGCGGCCGCCCTCTGCGGAGTGGTCAACGGAGTCTGCGCCGCCCGGACCCCGATGCCCCCGTTCATCATCACGCTGGCCACGATGCTGATGGCCCGGGGCGCGGCCCTGCGGTTCAACGAGGGCCGGCCGATCCCGGTGCCGGCTGGAGAGGAGGGGTTCCTGGCCCTGGGCAATGCCCGCCTCTTCGGCGTCTTGCCGCTCCCCGTGGTGTTGATGGGGGCGACGTTCGCGGCAAGCTTCCTGCTCCTGCACCACACCCGCTTTGGCCAGCACCTCTACGCCATCGGTGGCAGTCGCGAGGCCGCCCGCTTCGTCGGCATTTCCCTGGCCCGGCATGAAACCGCCGTCTACATCCTCTGCTCGGCCTGTGCCGGGCTGGCGGGGATGATCCACGCCTCACAGCTCTACTCCGCCGAGCCCGCCTCGGGCCAGGGCTTCGAACTCAACGCGATTGCGGCCGTGGTCGTCGGGGGTACCAGCTTCACCGGCGGCCTGGGCTCGGTGCCCGGCACGCTCCTGGGCGCCATCATCATCGGCATCCTCGACAAGGGCCTCAACCAGGCCGGCGTCCACTTCTCGCTCCAGTACATCGTCAAGGGCGCCGTCATCCTGGCCGCCGTCTACATCGACGTGCGGCGGGGAACCGCCCAGCCGTGAGTTCAGTCACCGCGGAGCGATCAGCCGCGTGAAGACGCCGAGCAGGCGACGACTCCCCTGCGGAGCGGATCCCACTTCGGGCACGCACTGGCGGAACAGGTCTTCCAGGGCGCGGCGGAAGCCCCAGTCCCGGGTCGGCTGGCTGAGCCGATCGAAGTCCGCTTTGCTCATGTAGCCGTGGTACCCCAGCTTATGCGCCGCGGCGTCGAACCAGATCCGGTCCTTCAGATCGGCCGGGAAGTCGTAGCCATCCGGAAGCCGGTCCAGCTTGACGAAGTGATCCATGGGACCCTCCATCGCTTCTCCAGGCCAGTCCCGAATCCTGGCTCGACCGAGGAAGCCCGTCGAAAGGATCGGTCGTCGCCCGGGCTGGGCATCAGCGCAGCTCCCATTATGGCGATCCGCCAGGGCGACTCGCAATCCAGCGATCTCGCCCTCGTCTTTCCGCCACGTCCCTGCTAGAATGCCGCTCGACGAGTCCTGAGGTGTGTGCTCGATTGCAACAAAGGATGGGAGCGGGTTGTCGGAGATGCTGACGATCGGCTGGGAGCACCACCAGGCGGGCCGGTATGAGGATGCGGACCGGGTCTGTCGGGAAGTCCTCCGGGTCGAGCCGGAGGACCCGGCGGCCTGGCACCTCCTGGGCCTGGTGCAATTCCGCCTGGGGCGGCTCGATGAGGCGGAATCCGCCTACCGCCAGGCGCTGGCCTTGCGGCCGGAGTCCGCCCCGGTGCACGGCGACCTGGGCGTCCTGCTGGCGACTCGGGGCCGGCTCGCGGAGGCGCTGGAGCCGCTGCGGCGCGCCGTCGCCCTGGCGCCCGAGTCGGTCGAGGCCCACGGCAATCTTGGGATGGCGTTGTTCCAGCTCGGGCGTCCCGACGAGGCGGCGGCGAGCCTGCGGCAGGCGATCCGATGCAATCCCGACCACCCGATGGCCCCTTCGGCCCTGGGGTACCTCCTCTCGGCGCAGGGAAAGTTCCGCGAGATGGCCGAGGTCTTCCGATCGCTGGTGCGACTCCGGCCCGATCACCTGGTGGCTCACCTCCGCCTCGGTGAGGCGCTGGTCAATCTGGAGGATTTCCAGGAGGCCAGGGGGTGCTTCGAGGTGGCGCTGCGGCTGGCCCCGGAGGCACCCGAGGCGCATCTGGGCCTCGGCCTGGTGCTGATCAACCAGGATCAATTCGAGGCGGCGCTGCCCCCCCTGCGGCGGGCCGCCGCGCTGGCCCCGGAGCGCCCCGAGGCGCAGGCCCTGCTGGAGCGGGCCCTCCGCGGCCTCGGCCGGCTCGACGAGGCGCTCGCGGCCGCCGAGCAGGTGCTGCGGCTGCAACCCGACGACGCCGACGGGCATTGCGTCCGCGCCTACCTCCTGGACGATCTCGGCCGGGTCGAGGAGGCCGTCGCCGGTTACGATCGGGCGATCCAGTTGAACCCGGGCCACTCCGAAGCCCACCACAACCGGGGAGTCGCGCTGGGGAGGCTGGCCCGTTACGAGGAGGCCATCGCCGCCTTCGACGAGGCCATTCGCCTCCGCTCGGACTACGCCGAGGCCTGGCGCAACCGGGCCCTGGCCCGGCTGACCCTGGGCGATCTGGAGCGGGGCTGGGCCGACCTGGAATGGGGTTGGGCGCGCCGGCTCCTGAACAAGCCCCCATGCCCCCTGCCGCTCTGGACCGGGGAGCCACTCCAGGGGCGGACCATCCTCCTCCACGAAGATCAGGGCCTCGGCGATGCGATCCAGTTCGTTCGCTATGCCGCCGCGGTCAAGGCCCGCGGTGGCCGCGTGATCGTCGTGTGCAAGAAGCCGTTGGCCCCTCTGTTCCAGACCTGTCCGGGGGTCGATCAGATCGTCGTCCGGGGCGAGCCGCTGCCGGAATGCGACGTCCACTCCTCTCTGGTGCGGCTCATGGGCCTGTTCACCAGGACCCTGGACGCCATCCCCGCGCCGGTCCCCTACCTCCGCGCCGACCCGGTGCGGATGGATCGCTGGCGGCAGCGCCTGGCCGCCTGGCCGGGTTTCCAGGTGGGCATCGCCTGGCAGGGCAACCCCAGGCATACCCGGGATCGCGACCGCTCCTTCCCGCTGGCGCTGTTCGAGCGGCTGGCCAGGATCGAAGGTGTCCGACTGATCAGCCTGCAGAAAGGCTATGGAAGCGAGCAGCTCCGCGAGCTGGGAGACCGCTTCCCCGTCGTCGACCTCGGTGACGAGGTCGACCCGGGCCTGGAGACGATGGAGGATACTCCGGCCCTCATGATGAGTCTGGACCTGGTGATCACACCGGATACCTCGCTGGCTCACCTGGCCGGCGCCCTGGGGGTCCCGATCTGGATCCCACTCCCCCGCTCACCCGACTGGCGATGGTTCCTCGAGCGCGACGAGAGCCCCTGGTATCCCACCGCGCGGCTGTTCCGTCAGACCGCTCGCAGCCAGTGGGGTCCCGTCTTCGACCGCATCGCCGCCGCGCTGGAGCACCGGATCGCCTCCGCCGCAGCCGCGGCGCCGGCTCAGGTCTCAGGGCGTGTCTGAGGAAGGCAACCGAGGCGACCACGCGGAGCCGTTCCCCCTGATCACGGGAAGAACGGGAAGGAGGCCCCCGGACCCACGCGGCAACCGGACCCTCCGGGCCTGAGATCACCTCCTTAGATCATGAACGAGAAGGCTTCTCGTTCACGATCTGAGAGTGAGCCCAAAGCCAGACCGATCAGCCGGGCGGGGCCGAGACGGATCCGCCAGGCTCTGGCGCGTCCGGCCGCGGGTTCCGACTGTGTGCCGTCAGGATCGCGCGGATCGACGCGACGACCTCCACCGCGTCGTCATCGGAGAGGCAGGCCGGGTAGATATAAGCACGATCGGGAGACCGCTCGTCCTCGGAGAGCAGGATCTTCCGGGGCAGTCGGCGCAGTTGCCGGAGGAGGCCGGGCACACCGATCCCACCCGTTGATGACTCCGATTCGATCATCACCGCCGGATAGCGTCGACTCTCAGGGTCTCCCAGGAGGGTCTGGACGCGGAGGCCCTCCAGTCCCGCCAGGCCCGCGGCGATCGCGATCGTCCGGCTGATCCAGGCGGCGCGCTCCGCGGCATGGTCGCGGTGTGCATAGAGCTCCAGGGCCGTCAGCAGGCCGATCACCGCCTCCTTGCCGACCTTCATCGCGCGACCGATGCCGTGCCGGGGCGGACGGGCGATCCAGCCCGCGTCGACCCAGCTCTGGAGCGACCAGGTCCCCGGGCGGACATCCATGTCCACCATCTGGGCCCAGGCGCTGCGAATCAGGTGGGCGCGGCCGCAGAGGATCCCCGATGCCTGGGGGCCGCCCAGGTGCTTCCCCCCGCTGTAGGCGACCAGGTCGGCGCCCTGGGCGGTCACGGCACGCAGGTTCTCCGCCGGCGGCAGCGCGATCGCCGCATCGACGATGACGGGGAGATCGTGCCGGTGGGCCAGCTCGACCAGGGCCGGCAGTGGCACCCCGTCAACACCCGCGTGGCAGACGTGAGCGACCGCTGCCGTGCGCGGGCCGATGGCCCGGGCGATCTCCGCCAGCGCCGCCGGCGCGGCGTAATCGATCGTGATCAGCCGGGCGCCGGAGAGGCGAATGGCATGGTCGTAGTCGTACGGGCCCGGCCGGGGGTGGATGGTCTCGAACCGGGGGCAGTCCGAGACATCCGGGAGCCGGTCCATCCGGTCCGGGTCGTTGCCGGCCAGGCAGGCGGCCGCGGCCAGCGCCAGGGCCGCGCTGGCGCCACAGGTGACGATCCCGGCTTCCGCCCCCGTGCACTCCGCGATGATCCGGGAGGCCGCGGCTTGCAGGTCGTCGATCTCGATGAAGGCCAGGCTGGCCGCCTCCATCGCCGCGACCACTTCGGCAGCCGGACGGCTCCCCCCGAGCCGGGTGGCATGCCCCACCGCGTTGATGATCTCCGGTACGCCCAGCCGCTCATAGGGACTCGATCGGGGCATGACGCACCCTCCGCGCCATGGCCCGCGCCGGGTTGGTCACCAGGAGCTGATGGATCATCTCGTCGGTCAGGCCGCGCTGGCGCAACATCGGCACGAAGACCTCCAGCAGATACCCATAGCCCTTGCCGCCCTGGTATTTCAGATGGCGCAGCGAGCAGATGTCCTCGGAGAGGAGCACGCGGTCGCCGAAGCCCTCCTTCACCAGCGCCGCCACGTTATCGGCCCGCACCCATTCCGGCTGGTAGTCCAGGTATCCGATGTTGTCCACCTCGAGGTAAACGCCCTGTTCGGCCAGGGGCAGCAAGTGCTGCACCCCGATCCGATCGCCCAGGTGGCCGATGATGACGCGGCTGAGGTCGGCGCCGAACTCGCGGAGCATGGCGATCTGTTCCTGGGCCAGGGTGCCCCAGCGGGTCGTGTGGGTGGTGATGGCCACGCCCGTGCGGGCCTGGGCCAGGGCGGCGGCCCGGAAGACCCGTTCCTCGGCCGGCTTGATCGTATGCCGCCCGGTGCCGATCTCGCCGATGATCCCCGCCCGCACGCCCGTATCGCCGACGCCCACCTCGATGTCACGGACCAGCACATCCGCCAGCTCCCAGCTCGTTCGCTCAGCCACGATGCGGGGATAGCCGAACTCGCGGTAGTAGCCGCACCCCATGACGATCTGGACGCCGGTGCGCCGCGCCAGCCGGGCCAGGGCGGCGGGGTTGCGCCCGATCTCGTCCGGGGTCACGTCGCAGATCGTCCGGCCGCCGCGCCGCGTGAATTCCTCCAGCTCCCGGGCCACCACGTCCTCATCGTCGATGACGAACTCATAGCTGGGGTAGTGGTCCATCGCGTCTATGAAGAGATGCTCGTGCGTGTAGGTGATGCCCATGTCGCCGGGGGCGATCGGCCCGAGGACGGTGATCACTTCCCACCGGTTCGAATCTTGGTCCAGGCCCATGTCGGCTCCTGATGTCAGGGGGTCGTGCCAGCTCGCCTGGGCCGGACGGTCACCCGGACCGGGGCGCTGGCATAGGCCGTCTTGACGACGAAGTTGATCGAGACGTGCCCCATGACGGCGATCGGCACGCGGTCGCAGGCCGGCGCGTCCGGGGCAGCCTGGAGGATGATTCGCCCCTTGGTCTGGCCCGGGCCGAGGAGCGTCTTGCTGCCGGCTTCCTTGACGGTGACCCCGGGCGGGAGCGGGTTGGCGTGGACGCCGCCCAGGTGCTGGAGCACGATGGCCAGGTTGACCGGTTGCGTATAGCGCGGATGGCGCGTGACGGTCACCTCCAGCGGGACCGACTCCCCGGGGGTCAGGACGACCTCCTGGGGCATGGCCTCGACCGTGATGTCCGAGGGGTCCGTCACCGCCAGGGCGAGCGTCTCGACGGGATAGCGGCCCCGGCCGCCGCCGGGGATGTAGATCTCCTCCTGGGGCGTCGCGGCGCGCACGATCGGTCCATCGGGACCTTGGCCGGTCCCCTGGAGCCTCACCAGCGCCGCCGCGTGGGTCGCCTGGGGAGCCGCGGAGACCACGATCTCCCCTTCGGTCATCGCCGGCCCGACCGTCAGCGGGCTCGCCGTGACGCCCGCCGGCAGGCCCTCCCAGCCCAGGGTCACGGCACCCTTGAAGCCGTGACGCCGCGCCACCCGGACGAAGACCGGCACCCGCCCGCCTGGTCCCACGTTGATCTTGTCCGGGTCGCAGGTCAGGACGAAATCGGGATGGGCCGGCTCGGCGTCCAGCACGTAACCGAACGTCGGCCCGCCGCGATCGTGCAGGTCGGCGACCTGGAGCCGGTAGGGCCCATCGGCCGGGGCCGTCCATTCGAGCCGGGAGTCCTTGCCCAGGCCCCGCGTGTCGTCCGACTCGACGACGATCGCGCCCTTGGGATCGAGCACCCGCAAGACAGGGTCGCAGTCCGAGCCGGCCCGGCTGGCGAGCACCTCGAAAGCATACGGCGTGCCCTTGCGTGCCGGGAAGCGATAGCCATCCTTGTCGCCGGGCTGGTCGAGCCGGCCGCAGAGGGCGGCCGGCAGGGTGACCGGCCGGGCCGGGTCGCCGTCATCCGGGGCGTCGGCCGATTCGACAACCACGGGATGCGGTGTCACGACCAGGGGAACCGGCCGGGCGCCGCCGCCGGCGCCCGCGAGCGAGACCAGGTGCCGGCCCGGCTCGAGGCCCTTCGGGACCGGCAGCGCGATCGTCCGCGGAAGATCAAACCCTGGCCCGCAGACCTCGACCCGCGCCGTCGTCCCCGGGTTGACCGCCATCGGCGCGACCGACGTGGCCACCGGCCCCTTCATCGCGTGCAGGGCATAACACCAGGAGACATCCCCCGAGTAGGTCGTGTCCCGGATCTCCAGGAAATACGCGCCGCCGGCCGGCGCCCGGAAGGACAGCAACGGATCGCCGGCATACGTGTTATCGGCGACGACCAGCTTGCGCCCCCGGGCGTCGTGCACCGAGAGTATCGGATCGAAATGCTTTTGCAGGTCGTGGATCTTGTTCTCGAGCCGGTTGGCCCAGACTTCGAAGCTGATCCACTGGCCCTTCTCCGCCTCGAAGGAATACCAGTCCACGTCCTCGAGCTTGCCGATGCGACCGGCGGCGACGGCCGGCACGCTCAGCTTCTGGGCCGTCTCGGGATGGTCGTTGGCCTGGTCATCGGCTTCGACGACGACCGGGTCATCCACCACCACGACCAGCCCGACCGTCGAGACGCCCTGCGGAGTCGCGACGCGGACTTCCCTCGGCCCCAGTGGTGCCTCCGGTGCGACCTCGAGCCGCGCCCGGACCTGCGGCGTCGCCCGCCGGCGCGCCCCGGGGCGAGCCCTGGCCGGAGGTCGGTCGACAACCTCGACCTTCAAGACCGCTCCCCGCAGCCCCGGGGCCTGGCAGAGCAAGGCGCTGGCGCCGTCGAAGCTCTCCCGGCCTGCCACCGTCAGCTCGACGGTCCGGCCCCGCTGGACGGCAACCGGCTCGATCCGCATGGTCATGGGATAGGAGGTCTGGGCCGCGCACGGCCCCGAGGGGAACCACGCCCCTCCACCGATCGCCAGCACAATCAGCCCGATCCGAGCGCGTCGCATGGCTCACTCCTCACGCAGCCTGACTTCCTCGAATCAAATACAGAAGAATCTAATACAGAAGATTTAACCACGAAAGACACGAAAGACACGAAAAGGAAGAATAATTACGAGATTCGGCCGGGGCGGGCACATTGAGGTCTCCGGAAACTGTTGCTGACCGGATTCTCTCAGCATCCTGAATCCAAGGGCAATTGCTTTTCCAAGTTAAATCTTCCTATTTTTTCGTGTATTTCGTGTATTTCGTGGTTAAATCTTCTCTGGAGTTTCAGGGATTTCGTAGACTCTTGGGGAACGCGATCGGGTCCACTGGCTCGCCTCGCATCGATCGCGCGACGCGGTCGGGGTGGACCGAGGCGGCCCGGGCGGCGGCCGGGTTCAAGTCGGTGCCGCCCGCGCGCCACCGCGCGGCGCCGACGAGCTGGACCGAGCCAGCGACGAATCCCGACGGGCTGGCGGCGAACCACTCGCCGATGCGTGGCGCGTTCTCCGCGAGGGCTCCCGACCCGGCGGGCTGCACCAGGATCGCGCGGAGCTTGCCCGAGTCGGCGTCCCAGAGCCGGACCAGGCCGTCCCAGCCGCCGGCCGCGGCGAGCCGGGCGTCGTCGGTGATTGCGACGGCGTATTGCCAGTCGGCCGGGCCGGCGAGCTGGCGGAGCGGTGCACCCGAGCGGGCGTCCCAGAGTCGGACCGAGTGGTCGCCACCGGCGGAGATCAGCCGGCGGCCGTCGCCGCTGAAGGCGAGTTGATGCACCGGGCCGGTGTGGCCCCCGCGCCGGGCGACCGGCAGGTCACCGTCGAGCGTCCACCAGCGCACCTGCGGCTCGACGCCCGCCGAGACGAAGCGCGTGCCGTCCGGGTGCACCGCCACAGTCAGCACCTCCTGGTCGTGACCGCTGTAGGTGCGCTCTTCCTGGAGCGTCCGGGCGTGGATTCGCTTGATCGTCCGGTCCTTGCCGGCGGTGAGCAGGGCGCGGCCGTCCGGCGTATACGCGACGGCGTAGACGAAGTCCGAATGACCGCGGAAGACGCCCAGCGGCCGGGACCGGCCCAGGTCCCAGAGCCGCACGGTCTGGTCGAACGAGGCCGAGGCGAGCTGGGCCCCATCGGGCCGAATCGCCACGGCGAAGACCACGTCATCATGGCCGGCGAAGTCCTGGAGCAGCGTGCCGTCGGGAACGGAATAAACCTGGACCACCCCCGAGCGCGCCGGCAGGCCCGCACCGAGGACCAGCCGCCGGCCATCCCGGCTGAAGGCCAGGGCGTGGGCCGGACCAGGGATCCCGTCGAGCGCCCCCACGGGATGGCCCTCCACGAGGTCCCAGAGCACGACGCGCCCGTAGGTCCCCACCGCCAGCAGCCGGCTGTCACCCCGGAAGGCCAGGGCGGTCACCACCGGCAGCGGGCCGACCGGCAGCACGATCTCGATCAGGCCGACCCGGGCCGAGTTCCCTGTCTTCGGTGCCAGCTTCACTTCCGTCGGAAGCACGACGTCGAGCGCCGGGCGCCGCCGCGCGGGCCGCGCTGGTCCCCCACCGCCGGAGGCCGTGACCGGTCGATCGGCCCGCGCCGCCGGGGCGCCCCGCGGCGCGCCGGCGTCGATCCAGCGGCGGATCAACTCGCGCTGCGGATCCGGCAAGGGCGCATCCTGGAGCGGCATCCGCCGCTCTTCGTCGGGATCGGAGAGCCGGCGGACCAACTCGCTGTCGACCGATCGGCCGGGCACAATCACCTTGTGACGAGCGGTCCCGGCCAGGGCCGCTTCCCACGTGTCCAGCGCCAGCCCGCCCGAGCGATCCTCATCGCGTCGGTTCTTGGCGCTGTGGCAGACCGTGCAGCGGCGGGCGAAGATCGGCCGGATCGCCTCCTCGTAGGTCGGCGGTGCCGGGTCCGCGGCGAGCAGCTCGGCCGAGAAGAGGAACCACAGAGGAACAGAGATTTTAACCACGAAATACACGAAAGACACGAAACGAGAAAGAAGAGAAGAATTGATATCCTCTCCTTTTTCGTGGATTTCGCGTATTTGGTGGTTAATCTTCTGGTCAAGGCTCGGACGCGCCGGGTTCATCTGCGGTTCCCTTTCCGCGATGGTCTCTTTTCCGATTGCATGCTCCCCTGGAGTCGATCAGTGGTTGAACAAGAACTCCTTGGAGTTCAGCAAGGCCCAGAACAGGTCCTGGGCCCCGACGGCGCGATTCGGCGCCTCGTTGAGGACGACCCGGGCGCGGGCGATCTCGTCAGCACTCGGCTCCCGGTTGAAGCTCAGCAGGTAGAGCCGCCGGATGAGCATCGCGTCGGTCAGCTTGGGGTCCTTGAGCATCCGGGCCAGGCGTCCGTCCGGCTGGAGCAGCTTGCGATTGAGCACCTCGCCGTTCATCAAATGGAGGGCCTGGCTCAGGTTCGGGTCGCTGGACCGCTCGCATTCGCAGGCGATCGCCCGCAGCGGCCGGCCGAAGGTATCGAGGAAGTACGACGCATAGCTGGGATCCGGCAAGGCGATGGCCCGGGTCCCCGCGGGAATCCGGGCGAACTTCTCGACGGTCCCGGTGGCGGCGTCGAGGGCGTCGAGCAGTTGCTCGGCCGTGAGCCGCTTGATCGTGTAGTGGGTGAAAAAGGTCGTATCCAGGCGGTTCTCCGGCGTGGCGGCCGCGCTCAACTGGTAGACCCGGCTGGTCAGGATCAGGCGCAGCAGGGCCTTGAGATCGAAACCCGACTGGATGAACGCCTCGGCCAGGGCCTCCAGCAGCGCGGGGTTGGACGGGGGGTTGGTCTCGCGCAGGTCGTCGATCGGGTTGACCAGGCCCCGGCCCATCAGGTAACCCCAGTATCGATTGGCCACGTTGCGGGCCAGCCACCGCGGGTTGCCGGCCGTCAGCCAGCGCGCCAGCGCCCGGCGGCGGTCGACCGGGTCGTCGGCCGGGGAGTCGCCGAAGGGTCGGGGGACCATCCGCTGGCCGGTCCGGGGCTGGTACACCTCTCCCGCCTTGGCGACATAAACCACCTGCTCGTTGCCGAAGAGGCCGAAGTCGTCGCTCCGCTTGGTCTTCACGCGGGCGAAGTACGCGGCCAGGCTGTAGTAGTCATCCTGGCCGTACGCCTCGAAGGGATGGTGATGGCACTTGGCGCACTGGAGCCGGACGCCCAGGAACACCTGCGCGGTCGTCTCGGCCAGGTCGGCCGGGCTGCGCGCCACCCGGAAGAAATTGGCCGGCCCGTTGCGGAAGACCGAGCCCTGGGCGGTGACCAGCTCCTCGACCATCTGATCGACGCGCCGATTCGCCCCGAACGACTCGCGGAGCCAGAGATTGAACGCCAGCATTCCCTGGGCGCCCAGCTTGTCCGAGTCGACGCGGAGCAGGTCGCCCCACTTGAGCGTCCAGAAGTCGACGTATTCCGGGCGGTCGAGGAGCCGGTCGATCAGACGGACGCGCTTCTCGGGATCGCCATCGGCGAGGAAGTCTTCGACCTCGTCGGGAGTGGGGGTCGTCCCGATCGTATCGAGCATGGCGCGGCGGAGGAACTCGGCGTCCGAGCACAGGGGCGAGGGGACCAGTCCCAGCTCCCGCCACTTGGCGGCGGCCTTGGCGTCAATCACGTTGGCGGTGGGGAACTCAAACGGCCGGGCCGCACCGAAGGGGACCGTCACCCGTGCCATCGCGGCCCGCCCCTGGTAGCGGACCATGATGTTGGCCTCGCCCCGGCCGATGGTCTTGGCCTTCCCCGAGGGCCGCACGGTCGCCACGGCCTCGTTGAGCGTGTCGAACCGGGCATCGGCCGTCACGTCGCGCTGGGTGCCGTCGCTGAAGGCAGCCAGCACGGTCAAGTGCTGTTCCTGGCCGGGCTCCATCACGCGATGGTGGGGATAAACCGTCAGTCCCACCACGCGCGGGTCCTGGTCCCGCGGCCCCGGAGCCCCCCCCTCGAGCCAGAGCGTCAGCAGGCGATAGGCCGCCGAGCCCACCTCCATCCGTTTGCCGCCCCCATGCGCCACGGATAAGCTGGGCTTCAACAGGATCAGGCTCTCCTCCGGAGCGAACGGTGTGATGCGACGAGCCTCGGCGCTCTTGACGATCGCCGTGTAGTCGGCCTCGGGCTCGAAGCCGAGCAGCGAGAGCTTGAATCCCCCCTTGCCGTGCTGCGAGCCATGGCAGGCACCCTGGTTGCAGCCCAGCTTCGTCAGCAGCGGCACGACCTCGTGGCGAAAGCTGACCGTCCGCGGTCGCGCAGCCCCCTGCACGTCCACCGGCAGCCGCGCCTGGCGCGAACCCGCGCGGACGACCACCACCGCCTGCCCATCGCGGATCGGCCGGATCGTCCCGTCCGGTTCGATCGCGACGCAACCCCCCGACTCGACACCCAGTCGCGCCTCGGTCGTCAGATCCTGCTTCGAGCCGTCCGTCGCCACGCCCAGGACCACCAGGCGTTGCGCGGCCTCCGGGCCGAAGAGCCGGACCTGCGCCGGGAACACCTCCAGCCCTCGGATCGGCTTCGCTCGCGCCGGGTCGGCGCCGCGAACTCCGCCCAGGCCGAACAACCCTACCGCCATCATCCAGGCAGCCAGCATCGGGCCGGCTGAGGTCCGCGGACGGTCCGGCTCTGGTAGGAAACCCGGTGACGTGCCTTGCAAGGAAGGATTCATCATTTCTTGCCCCTTAGTCCGTGGTCCGTGGTCCGTGGTGGGAGCTGCCGCTCCGCTGCGCCGTCAGCCCGCTTTTTCGAGTGCGTGGTCTCTCCCGGACCAGGCGAGTCAGTCCGCGAAGCCAACCACCGACCACGGACCAAAGACAAAATTTAACAATGATTGTTCTTTGGTTGAAAATCAAGGCCGCACTGGCGCACCCCGGTTGGCTGGTGCGGCCCGACGGGTGGCTGGGTGACTTCGGGCGGGTTGGAGGGCGCGACGCTGAGTGGCGATCGTTGACCGGCATCATCGGCACGCGTGTCCGGTCGTCTCGGTCCCAGAGATCCCAACCTTGTGTCGAACCGTGCAACGGTGGCTTGCACCCGCCCGACAGGGATCGAAGTCGATCCTGCTCCTGGCATGGCCTTTGCACCGCCTGGACCCGCCTGATTTCATGCGGCTCGCCCGCGTCCCAAGGCGGAGGTGCGACCATGTCAGACACATCAACCACTCACGCTCACATTGCCTACGAATTGGTGGACGAGACCGAACCCAAGGTGGTGGTCATCGAGTTCCTGAGCCCTACGGTTGCCGATCCGAACCATGCGCGGGAGCTGGGCGAACAGCTCCGCTCGCTGCTCCGGCCGGACTGGCCGCGGCAGTACGTGATCGACTTCAAGAACGTCCGCTCGCTGGGCAGTACCAGCTTCGGCGAGATCGCCGCCTTCGTCCGCGACGTGCGCCACGAGGGGGGGCAGGTCCAGGTGTGTGGACTCGATCCCATGGTCCAGCTCGGCGCGACCCTGATCGGACTGGACGATCAGGCTGAGTTCGCCCCGAGCCGGCAAGCGGCGATCCATGCGTGCGTGGAGCTTGGCCAGTGGGCGCCGAGCGCAGTGTGATCACGTCATCAGATCGATGGGCTGGAGGACCGGCTCGCCCCGATGAGCCGAGGCGGCGCGGATGCCCGGCCTTTTTTCCGGATTTCCTCCAAGATTCCGCCGCCGGCCGAGAATACTCACCTGATGGGTATGGGGGTACACCAACAGTCCCCGAATTCGGGAGGACCCGCCCGTGGTCCAGGCGGAATCACCCGAACCTTCGGCAGATCCGTCCGTGTCATAGCTCGACTCGGCGCATCCGCGCGACTTTGTTATGATTTTCACAAACCCACACGTGCCGCCGAGCCGACGGTGGTCCGGCGGCGACGGTCGTGGCCTGGGGTGATGGTTCGAGGGACTTCATGGCCAGCACGTTACGCGAGGAGCTCGCCTCGCTGAAGATCGAGCGGCCGAGCGTGGGGAACGGCCGGGTGCGCGGAGAGGCCAGGCCCTCCGGCTCCCGTGGCGGCGGGGGGCTGCGGCTGCTCTCCTGGCTGCTGTGGCTGATCCCCTTGAGCCTGCTGGGTACGGCCGGTGCCGTCGTCTACCGGCAATACGATCAGATCCGGACCCGGCCCGAGGTCGTGCGGGGCCTGGTCCAGCTGATGACCTCGGGCGAAGCCCAGAAGCTCTTGAGCGCCAAGGGTTACCTCAAGTCGCGCTACCAGGCGATGATCGGCACCAAAGTCCCCGGCCGCGTCGAGCGGATGTACGTCCAGGAAGGGATGAAGGTCAAGAAGGGGGATACGCTGGCCGTCATCGAGCACAACGATATGAAGGCGCTACTGGCCTCGCGCCAGGCGCAGTTGCTGCGGACCGAGGCGGAGCTGGAGGAGGCCCAGGCCGATCTCTGGGAGAAGGATCGCGAGGAGCGGCGGGTGACCCGGCTCCGGACCCAGAAGTCGGTGACGCAGGAGGACTACGAGAAGGCCGTCGCGGGTCTCAAGAAGGCCAAGGCCAAGGTCGCGGCCCTGGAAGCCGCCATCAAGCTGACCCAGGCCAATATCCAGGAAATCGAGGCCACGATCGCCACCATGTCGCTGTATGCCCCCTTCGATGGGACCGTGGTCGAGAAGCAGGGGGAGGAAGGCGAGATCATCACCCCGACGGCGATGAGCTCCTCCCTGGGCCGCACCGCCGTGGTGACCATCGCCAATCTCGACCAGATGGACGTCGAGACCGATATCTCGGAGAACCTGCTGTCCCGGGTCGCGCTGGGTCAGCCGGCGGAGGTCTCCGTCAGCGCGATCCCGTCCAAGCGCTATCGGGGCCGGCTCCGGCAAGTGATCCCCATGGGCGACCGGACCCGGGGTACGGTCAAGGTCAAGGTCGAGGTCCTCGACCCGGACGACAAGCTCTTCCCCGAGCTGGCGGCGACCGTCCACTTCCTGCCCAACCAGTCGGGAAAGAGCCCGGACGCCAACCGCTCGTTCTTGTTCGTGCCCAAGGCCGCTGTTTTCCAGGAGAACGGACACGACCACGTCTGGGTCATCGGCCGGGAGAACACCCTGCGCCGGCGCCGGGTGGAGGTGGCGACGACCGCCGATGCCCTGGCGCGCGTCGAGTCGGGCCTCGAAGCGGGCGAGTCCGTCGTGATCAATCCCCTCAAGAGCCTCCGCGAGGGGGAGACCGTGCGGATCGCCGACTAATGGCTGGCGCCCGGAGGCGCCCAGAAAGGTTCCCGTCCCATGGCCGAGCTGCCTTCGATCGTCTTGCACGGCGTCGATAAGGAATATCGGCGCGACGAGTTCCGGATCCCCGTGCTGGTGAACCTCGATCTCGCCGTCGAGGAGGGCGAGTTCCTGGCCCTGATGGGGCCCTCGGGCTCGGGGAAGACCACGCTGTTGAACCTGATCGCCGGGCTGGACCGCGCGACCCGGGGCAAGGTCGTCGTCCACGGCCAGGATCTGGGCGATCTGAGCGACGCGCAGATCACCCGAT
>JAJPJC010000339.1 GCA_021324445.1 Isosphaeraceae bacterium | reverse complement strand
GCGGCAGAGCAAGTTCCCCGGCGGCTGTGCCCACGCCTGCGAGCTGGAGACCTCGCTGTATCTCTACCTGGACGGCGACAACGTTCGCAAAGACCAGATCCACAGCGGCACCATCTCGTTCAACGAGGAAGCCAGCCCTTTCCTGTGGGTCGACCTCTTCGCCGCCGGACCCGCGACCGTCATTTCCTGGACCAGCAGCTATTCCGAGACCGGTGTCCTGGGCGAGGCCGAGCTGGCCACCGCCGAGAAAGGGCGCCTGGCCTACGAGGAGGCCGTCAAGCAGCTCGTCCGGTTCATCACCTGGTTCAAGGACCGTCCCCAGGACGTCCGCCGCGACCGGCACCGCACTCCGCCGACCATGCCCATCCCCTGGGGCCAGCGACCGCTCAGCCGGTAGCCGGCGGCGGGTGAATCACGCCCCAGGCGGCCTGCAGATCCTCCACCGCCGGGAGCCGAACCAGGAATCCGGCGGCGGCGTCGAGGACAAACCAGGTGTCGCACTCCGTGCAGGTGCCCAGGAGCCGGTCGGGCGATTGCTCATCGGGCTGATGGAGCGTGAGAACCTCAGTGCAAAGAGGACAGCGCAGCCGTGAGCGACCACCGCGCTCGCCAGGAATTCGGATGAAGTCCAAAGTGAGGTGGATCGACGTCATCGAGGGAACCTCCCTGAGGCGAGCGTCCGATCTCAATGGGCCTCCCGCCTCGTAGGCGGCCTGGCGGGGCGAGCATCCAGGGTCAGCCGCCTCGTCCGCCCGATTCGACGACGGGACCAGGCCGGGAGTGTCCATCAGCGACAAGGATCCGTTGTCAAGCATGTCCGTGCTGTTCCGTCGATGTTGTCGGCGAGGATGGTGTCTGACCATGGCGACGTCTCGCGGGCTCGGATGCCGGCGCATACCGTCCGGGAGGCTTCCCGCACCCTCCATGAGAGAGGAGCCGATTCTCGCCGCCCGACCCGCCAAAGTCGCGCCGGCAGGGCGCCGGAGTGGGGTCGCCTCGAGCGTGCTGGCCGCGGAGGGAGGTGGTGGCGTGTGGTGGCTCAGCCAACCCACCCCTGCAACGGTGCACGGGGGGAAGACCTAATTGGACGGGGAGTATTCATAGGGGGTTGTGCCGTACGTCCCGTCCGGGTAGCAGTAGCAGTACACCGAGGGGTCGTTCGGGCAGGGATACATGGGCTCGGTCGTCGGGTCACTCGAGGCCGGGCCGATCGGGTCCGAGAGATTGGCTCCCCAGAGCCGATAGCCGATCGGGGGCGCCGCCCCGCTGGCGTTCACGATCGAGAAACTCACCTGATACTGGCCCGGCGTCAAGAGGACGCTGGCACCGCTGACGGTCTGCCCGGCCGGACCGAACAGGCTGAACACAAGCTGGCCCGAGCTATTCCAGATCTCCAGGAGCACCTGGGCGTCGTCATCGCATGCCGTGTCGGCGCCGGAGGACAGCACGAACTGGAACAGTTGGCTCTGGGCAACATACAAGGAATACTCGTCCTCAGGGTTCCCTTGCGACAGCGTGCCGTCCACGAACGACTGCGTGTCGGCGGGCACGCCGCCGAAGTCGGCCACCAGGGCGTAATTGCCCACGGCGCGCGCAGGCGGCGGCGCGGCCGTGACTCGGAGGTAATAAGTCGCACCGGGATTCAAGCCGGTCGCTTGAAGGAGGTAGGTGCCGTTGCCGTTGAGGAGGATGTCCGCGCTGACCGGATCGGCGTTGGCATCGAAGAGCGCGACGATGGGCACGATCCCGTTGACCGGCAGCGCGGTCAGGCTCACGGTCAAGACCTCGGGCGTCCCGGCCGGCGCCGGCGGTGCCTGGACCTTGTAGAACTCCGTACCGAACAGGGCGCTGAGACTCGCCACCGTGTCATACTGGCTGTTCGCCGGGTAACCGGGTTGACTTTGGAGTGGCTCGGCCGTCAGGAAGGTGCCGTTGGTGTCCAGCTCGCTGTTGAAGAGCACTCCGAACGGATTGATGAGCAGTCCCGCGATGTCCCCCGCGCTGAGAGAGTCATAAGGCCCGCGGAGGATGTCGGGCAAACTGGCCGGGTTCACGAGCGTCAGGCCGTCGAACGTGACCGACAGGGCATAGCGACCCATCCCGAAGACGTCCTGTGCCGGACTGCCCACCTCGATGTAATAATGTTGCAAAAAATCAACGTTCGGGAGGTGGACTGTCACGACATCTCCCAGGACGCTGGTGGACTGGGCCTGGCCGAGCAGATGGAAGTTCTGATCGTAGACCTCCAAGCTTGGTTGCAGGAAGCTGATTCCCGAAGTCTGGAGCTCGATGGTCACGGACCCGGTGTAGAGGGGGACCGGCTGGAACGAGAAGACGTTGGTGTCCGACAGCGAGGTGCGGTCGCCATAGGCCACCAGAGGCGTCAGCCCGATATAGAGGGGGGGCTCGCTCATCGGGGTAGCGGTGGCGAAACTGTGATCGGATCCGTTCGGGTCCGGGGCGGGAGTGCCGTAGAGCGCCTGGATATTCTGGACGTCGCCTGGCGAGAGCGTTGCGTTCGGGTTGTCGTAGGAGTACATGGCCGAACTGGGGTCGGTGCTTTCGCCCAGGCCGAGGGCCAGGCCGGCCTCGTGGAGCACGACGGAGAAGAGGTTGTCGGGGTTCAGATTCGCCGAACTGTTGAGGATCAGGTCGCCGGAGAGGGTGGCCGAGAAGTACGGGTCGGGCGGCACGGTGATGGCCATCACGTCGGAAGCCATGGGGCGCGCGCCGATCCGGATATCGCCAAACCGGGGGTCACCCTGGGTGAGACCGGCGACGCCGAAGGGAGCGCCGCTGTCGCTGACCAGACCCACCGACACGTTGGTGTTGACCGCCCAGGTCTGGAAGGCCTGGACGATCAAGCTCTGCCAACTGGCCGGAGTGGGGAATTGACTGTCGAGAGTCTGGAACAGGTCGCTCGGTTGGCCGGCGATCTCCGTGCCGTCGGGGGCGAAGCTGAGGGTCAGATGGGTGGGATCGCGCCACGGCAGACTGAAGACCGCTGGGGCGGTTCGCGCTTCGAGATGTTCGACGACGAGCGGTCGGAACTTGGCCATGGTTTCCTCCTGGATGGGTCGTCCATGAGAGAATAGCCGATTCTCGCCGCCCGGCCCGCCAAGGAGGCGCCGGGAAGTCGAGACCGGGGTCAATCGAGGCGGAGAGGTGGGCGTCGGATTGGCGCTGTCGCGGCGGCCGGGCTCTCATCGGCGGAGGGCGTCGGCCGGCGGTTTCGCTCCCTGGGGAATCCCTCCACCGCGGCGCGTTTGGGCCGCGGCGACGAGCTGGCGAAACTCGGGCTGGTCGCGGAGGGCGTCCAGATCGCGGTCCCTGTCGAGCAAGTCCGACCCGAATCCCTGGTCCAGGGCCGACCTCAGCAAGCGAAACGCCTCCCGGCGGTCGTCGGGGTGCTGACGGGACGTGAGCGCGTAGATGCCGGCGACCTGATACGTGTTGAATGGTCTGGCATCCCTCCTCAGGGCTTCGCGCGCATCGGCAAGCGCGGCCTCACGCCGGCCGAGCCGGGCCTGCAAGACGCCCCGGCCGGCGCGGGCGGGCACGTCCTGCGGGTAGAGGGCCAGGAGCTTGTCCAGCACGGCGATGGCGTCCTCGGTTCGGCCGAGGTTCTCGGCCAGGACGTTCGCCTTGTTCTGAAGGGCCGTCCGATAGCGCGGATTCAATCGCAGGGCGCTCTCGTAATCCGCCAGGGCCGCCCGGGGGTCCCGCGGCTGTCGGGCCAGACCCCGTGCCGTCCAGTCGCGTTCGTCGACGGGCTCGGCGCGCAGACCCTCCTCCTGGTCGCGCTGGGCGCCCGGGCGGTCCCCTTCCCGGGCCCGGACCCTGGCCCGCAGGAAATAGGCGCGCAGCGGCGGTTTCGGCTGGTTGAGCAGGTGGGTCAAGTCGGCCCGTGCCCCGGTGAGTTCACCCAGGCGAAACCGCGCCAGGGCCCGGTTGTAATAGGCTGCGCGCACATCGGGCCGCAACCGGATGACTTCGTCGAACGCCACACGGGCCTGCCGAAAGTCCCCTTGCTCCAGGCAAGCCAATCCTCGGAACAGGTAGGGCCAGTGAGACTCCGGCCACAATGCGCTGGCCACTTCGTAACATCCCATGGCTTCGGCCGGTTCGCCGAGATCGCGATAGGAATGACCCAGGAACAACCACACCGCGAAGTTGTCCTGCTGCGAGTGGGTCAGCTCCCGCAACAATGGGACGGCCTCCGGGAGGCGACCCTGGTAACGGTATTCCGTCAGCAGGAGCAGATAACGGTCGCGGGGCGCCTGCGCCGGGGTCTGCTCGGCCCGTTCCCGGGAGTCTTGGGCCTCGGCGGCGTACCCGGCGGAGCGGGCGAGCTCGGCGCGTTGGTGCCAGAGGGCCCGCGGGACGCGCTCCGCGGGGTAGCACCCGATGGCCAGGGCGTTCAGCCGCATCGCCAGCTCAAGCTGAGCCCGCCGGGCCTCGGCCCCGGCCAGCAGCAGGAGGAGCTCGACCATGTCCTCGCGGAGCTGCTCCTGTTGCTCGGGTGCCAGGGCGCGAACCAGGGGAGTCTCCTGCCAGGCGGGCGATTCCAGGACCCGGTAGCCGGCCAGGACGCCTTGCGCCAGGGCCATCCCTTCTTCACGTTGTTCCTGCTCCAGGTCGGGGATGTCGGAACCCAGGAGGATCTCGATCGTCTTGAGATCGCCGCGCAGCCGGCGCAGCGCGTCGAGGGCCCTCTGCTGGGTCTCCTGTCGCTGCTGCTCCGCCCGCAAGCGAGCCAGGTGGCGGCCCCGCGCCAGGAAGGCACCGGCCAGGGCCAGGATCAGCAAAGCGGCGAGGATTGCGACGCCGGAGGATGAGCTCAGCCGTGGATGCCGGCGCGTCCACTTGCGCGCGCGTTCCCAGAGCGAGGGTTCGGCCGCGTACTTCAGCGGACGATGCTCCAACTGCCGCAAGAGATCCTCATGGAGCTCCCGCGCAGTCTGGTAACGCCGGGATGGCTCGGGCTCGAGGCAATGTCGGACGATCGATGCGGCGCCGGGCGAAACGGCCGGGTTGCCGCGGCGCAGGTCCGGGATTCGACCGCGGTCCGCACGCATCTCCCGCAGTACGGTCCCCATCGGGCCGTGCGGCTGGGGGAACGGATGACGCCCGGTCAGCAGTTCATACAGGATGATCCCGAAGCTGTAGAGGTCGCTCCGCTGGTCTCCGGGGTGGGTCCCGTTCTGGAGTGCTTGCAATTGCTCGGGGGCCAGATAGGGCAACGTCCCTCCGATGCGGGCCGCCGCGGCGCTGTGATCCAACTTGGTATCTTCGGAGAGGTTGAAGTCCAGCAGCATCGGCTGGCCCTCGTCGGTCAGCAGGATGTTGGCGGGCTTCAGGTCCCGGTGGAGGATCCCCCGGCCGTGCGCGTGGTCCAGACCGTCGGCCAGCCGCGCGGCCAGCCAGAGGATCCCCTCCGCGTAGGTCAGGTTCTCCAGGGGGGCGCGGTTGTGGGCTTGCCGGGAACGGTCGGGCCCGCCGCAGGGAGATCCCCACGCTCCCATCAGTTCAGTGGCGCGGGCCTCGATCCGGTCCAGCAGGTATGTTCCCGAGGCCGGCAGCGCCGGCCGGCTCCGCAGATCCTTGAGGATGTCGGCCAGGGTGGTGGTGCCGAAGAATGGCATGCAGACGGCCTGGAAGGGGTCGGCCCGATGGACCGAGTAGATGGGGACGATGTGGGTGTGCTGCAACTGGGCGAGCGTCCGGGATTCGCCGGAGAGGTGGGGGACAATCTTCAAGACCACGAGGCGGTCGGCCAGGTCGCCCTGCCGGGCCAGGTAGACGCGGCCGAACGCGCCTCGGCCCAGCTCGGCGAGGAGGGCAAAGCCGAGGAACTCGCCGCCGACCCGCGGCATGGTCGTCAGGGCTCGGGCCAGCTCCACCGCCGCGCCGGGGTCCAGCAGGTGCAGCTCATCGAAGACCGCGGCGTGTTCCGGACTCCCCTGAAACTCTGCCGAAGGCGATCGGCCCGCCCCGCTTTGCCCCTCGGCCTGGGACTGGTACCAGTCCTGGTAGGCCAGGGCCGCTTCGGCCAGCAGGGCGGAGCCCAGCCAGGGATCCAGTCCCGCCGGGCTCTCCGGCGACGCTGCGGACTCGGTGGGATCCCCGCCGGTGCCGCCCAGGGGCAAGCTCGGCCAGGACGTCACCTCGACGCCGAAACGACGCTGATACTCGGCCGGCAGGACCTCCTCGCCGGCCTGGCGCCGCAGGCGGTATTCCTCGAAGGTGATCGCCTGGAGGCTCTCCGGGTCGCGAACCAGCTCGGGGAACGCGCGGCAATAGTCATCCAGGGGTCGGGGCTGGCCGCCGTCCCAGCCATACTCCAGATCGGTGCGGATCACCTCACGGAGCACCGCAACATAGAAGGGATGGCTGGGCTCGGGGAGGAACGCCGTCAAGGGAAGGCGCTCGCCGCGGGTCCGCGCCTCTTCATAGGCCCGGATGAAGTCGTCGAGCTCCCCGGCCGGCGGGCTGGTCTCGGTCGGCCGCATCGCAGTCAGTCCTCCTCACGAAGGAGTTCGTCCAACCTCAAGCGCGTTTCCTGGAGGATGCGTTCGACGCTGCGCCGCGAGCGACCGGTCTTCCGGGAGATCTCGGCGACCTGACAACCCTCGATCCGGAGCTTCACCATGACCCGGCTCTGAAGCGGCAGTCGCTCCAAGGCGTCATTGAGGGCGAGTTCCAGGTCGGCATGCCGGGTCTCCTTGGCGTTGACCTGCGAATCCAGCCGGCGCTGGGCCGCTTCGCCGTCGATCGTGCGGTGCGCATTGCGCTTGGCGGCGGAATAGTAGGTGGCCTTGCCGCGGATCTTGTGCAAGGCGATGACCAGGAGCAGCTTCCACAACTCCTCCCCATCCGGCACGTCATAGTATCCCTGGGCGACCCGCCGAAAGAAGCTGATGAAGACGGACTGGACGATGTCTTCCACTCCCGCCCACCGCGCCAGATCGGCCGAACATTGCCGCCGCACCAGGCAAATGAGCCGCTCCGCGTAGCGGAGGTAGAGTTGGGTCGCCGCGTCCTGATCTCCCGCGCGCGACCGCCAGAGTAAGGAATGGTCGCTGGGCTGGCCATCCGGCGACCAAGGGATCTCCTCGGGTGTTTGCCGGGCTGGCATCATGGGGTATCCCTCCCGGCCTGTCACCGCCGGTTTCGTGTCCTGAGAAGCCAATTCCTCGAGGAAGTGCACCCCTCGGCAGCCATAATAGACATAATGTAACGCATCGGGCGCGATCAGTTCAATGTGCTCGTTCGTCCCGCCGCCGGAATCGCGGTGCGCCGGTCGGGAGGGGTGGGAGTCGCGTGCCACCAACCGACCAGGGAGCGGCCCCCGGCGGCGGCGGTCCACGGCTGGCTCAGCGGCCGGCCGCGGAGATCGCCGGAGGCTGCGCGACGCTGACGCCCGCTCGTTCCACCCGAGGACGCGTCCCCCGTGCGGGACGATCGTTCTCCCTGGGCTGGACGGCGAGAGTCGGGCCCAGGTCCATCGTCCCGGCGTAGAATTCTTCCTCGGCAATCAAGGGGCGGATGGCCCGTTCAATGGCACCGTCGCTGAAGGCGTGCCGCATGGCGTCGTCGGCGAGCTGGTTGGCAATGGCCGCCAGGATCATCCCCTGGTCCACGGCCAGGATCGAACCGGCGGCCACTCCCGAGGAGACGTCGACCGAATCCAGGAATCCCAGGGGGGAGTAAATCGGGAATGCCTTGCACAGGGCGCGGAGATTGGCGACGGCCGCGTGCGGGGCGTACCGGAGGGCCAGGAACGACGCGTAGGGCGTGGCCACCCCGTGGCCCAACCGCCTCCCAGGGGCGGACCGAGTCGGGGACGCAGGGAGAGACGGGTCGACCTCGAAGGATCGGTAACCGTCGGCCCACGTTCCCAGCGCGTCCACTCCGTAAACCCGGTATCCCCCGCGCGGCGAGGCGGCCGGCGAGAAGCCCCAGTAGCCGTAGCCGGCTTCCTCCAGGCCATGCGCGATCTGCGCCGCCGCGTAGAGCGAATGATTGATCCCCCAGCTTCGCGGGGCCCAGACCTCTTCCGGGACGAAGAGCGGGACCATCAACGCCTCGAACATACTCCCGCCCCAACTGGGGACGATCCGCACGCCCCGGTACTCGTACGAGCCCTCGAAGACCTTGACCCCGTGGTATTCCCGAGTCTGACCGCGGGGCGACTGCTGCTGGCGTGAGGTTTCGGGGAGGGTCCGAAGGATCCGGTAGTAATGATCGGGGGGAAGCTGGCCGCGGGCGATGGCGAGGTAGCTGATGATCCGGGCCTCGGTGTTGAGCAGCCCGTAGTGGCCATAGTAGATCCGGTCCGGGACCCAGAAGCCCACGCGCAACTGACCCGGATGACTCACGGGATCCGTCGGGTCGTAGGGGTCGTAAAAGAAGCGGAAGTCCATCGGTTCGAGGAGCTGGCTGACGCGGCTTCGCAACGATGGGGCTGTGTTGGCGACCATGGTCAGCCCCACGGCCAGCCAGGCATTGTCCACGGCGGAGAGACGATGTCGAATCGGGCGGGCGTCCCAGGGGGAGATCCGCAGCATCGCGCCGGTCCGGGGGTCCAGGTTATTCACGAAGAAGCCGTGGATGCGCTCCATGCCCGCGAGGGTCGCGAGGGTTGTCTTCAGCCGTGAGGCGGCTTCGGCGGGCCCGATCAGATGCAGCCGCTCGGCGGCCACGACGCTCCAGAGATAGGCGCCGATGTTCGACGGCGAGGTCCGCATCACCGGGTCGGACCAACCGTCGCCGCGCCGGGGAAGACTGTCGGCGGGCAGCCCGCTGGGGAAGGTCAACTTCTGGAACGACCGCCAGGTGTCCTGGGCGTATCGGCGGAGCGTCGCCTGCTCCTCCGCGGTCAGAGGCGTCGGCGTTGGAGCCGCCGGCGCCACCATGTTCAGACCATCCAGCCACGCCAGAATCAGCAGGACCGGGGCGAATCGTCGCGCCAGGAAAGCTCGCGCCATCGCAAGACCTCGAGGGATTGAAGGCGGGTGAAGGGACTCCTCGGCGAGGTCCCTGGGGAAGGAGTTTGGACCGGCAGGCAATCAAACTTCTCTACCCTATTATACTACCTACCGTAACGGAGCCAACCCCCCGAGTTTCCCTTGTCTCGTCGGCAGGGTCCGACCTGGGCCCTTCGGGCCAGGGAGCCAACCCCACGATCAATCCTTGCCGAAGAGCCGCTGGAAGAAGTGCTTGCGGGTCTGGGTCTGCGACTCGTCGGGATACTGCTCGACCTCGGGGCGGGAGCTCATCCGGTAGGGACCGTGGCCGAAGAGGAAGTGGTCCCGGAGCCCTTGGGCATTGAAGAACGTCCCCGATTCCCACACCAGGCGCCCGGTCTTGGCCTCGTAGGCGAACAGGGCCGCCTTGACGACCGCATCCTGGCGGTTGGTCTGGGTGAACGTGAGCGAATTCGCGCTGTTGCTGACGAGGGCCGGTCCGGCCAGCGACGTGCCCAGACCCAGACCGGGCAGACCGATCTTGCTATCGCGCTGGTCCGTGCCATAGGCCCCGAACGCCACCTCAAGGATCACCTGGGCCTTGTCCTTGTTGTTCTCGATCAGGACCCCCTGCTCGGCCATCGTGCGGCGGAGACTCGACGCGATCCAGTCCTTGTCCACGGCCGTGATGTACTGGCCGTCGAGAAACACCTTGGCTCCGGCCAGCGGCTGAAAGTTGACCCGGCACAGCGCATCGTCCCAGGTGCCCGTCAGCAGGAGCTGCTCGGTCCCGGTGCGCGCCGTCCCCGTCACCTTCACGCTGGTACAGCCGCTGACCAAGGCCGGGACCAGCCCGACCATCGCCCAGGCGGACCACCGGATCATCGCCACCCCGACCACCGGCCGGCGGCCGATCGAGCCGGCGGGCCGGCAACAACCGATCCCGATGAGACGGCGAGACTTGAGTCGAGGCGGATCAGACCGCACGGTGGTTTCCCTTCCCCTCCGGTCGCTGAGGCCTTCCGCTCAGCGGGCCGGGAGTATAGCGTCACGACCGGGTTCAGGCAACGGCAGCTCGGCGAGCCCGCGATCCGCCGCGCCGATTCAACCCACCGCCGGCGCGTTGGCCGGCGCACCGCCGAGTCCTCCGGGCTGGGAGTTGGCCGCGACGCCGAGCTTGGCGGGGAAGTGGACCGGGCATTGCTGGGGTTGGTTCATCGACTCCAGCAGGAGCAAGGGTTCCATGGGGGCGATGACGAGGATGGTGTCGTCGGGCTCCAAGGCGATCTCCGCATCGGGATTGACGTGGACGCTGCCGGAGCCGCTGCTCTGGTGCATGACGATGTTGATCCGCTTGTCGGACTGGAGATCGCCGACGGTCATGCCGACGAGCCGGCCGGTCGTGCAGACCGTGATGTCGGTCAGGTGGACCTGTTGACCGGCGAGCTGGAACCCCTGGTAGATCTTCCGGCCGGTCGCCGCGGCAATGAAGGCGGGTGCGGCCACTTGCGAGGTCGAGATCGCCGGCATGGCGAAGGCGCCGGCGACCTTGGTGGCCAGGGTCTCGTCGAAGAGGCGGAGCACGATCCGGGCGTCCGGGTTCAGGTCGCGGGCCGTCACGGCCGCATCCAGGTTGGTCAGGTCGTCGCTGGTCGAGACGATCACCGCTCGGGCCTGTCGGACACCGGCCTGCTCCAGGGTCGAGGCCATCCGGGCGTTCCCTTGCACGACCGGGACGCCCCGGTCGAACAGCTCGCTCAAGAGCGGTGCCCCCGCCGCCATCTCGACGGCCACGACGCTCTCGCGCATCTCGAGCAGTCCCTTGATGACCTGATAGCCGACCTTGCCGGCCCCGATCACGATGAAATGGTTGCGGCAGAGCGAGGCGAGCATGCGATTCCACTCCGGCAGGTTCTGCTTCCGCGTGAAGACCAGGAAGGCCAGGCGGACCACCGAGTCGGCGATGGCCCCCAATCCCACGATCGGCAACAGGAAGAACAAGGGCTGGAGGTACCACTCGTCGGGGAAATCCAGCGAGGACTCCAGGAAGATCATCAAGAACACGGCGTGGCAGGCCCGGGCGAAGGAGAGCCGGCCGTGGTCGTAGAAGTGGTGGAGGATCAGTCCCCCCCCGAGCACGAGGGTCCCGAAGACGACCAGCGGCCAGCGGAACTCCCAGAGCAGGAACCGCACGAACCGGAGGTACATCAGCAGCCGCACGGGCGCCCGGACGCGAGGGATGATCGGCCTCATGGCAATCGCCCACCTCCGCTCCACTCAACTGGCGGCCTTGGCGGCGCCGTCCAGCTCGGCGAGGACCTCGCCCAGGCTGCGGTCGAGGATCGCGACCATCTCGTCGACCTGCTCGGCGGTGACGATCAGCGGCGGGCCGAAGGCAATCCAGTGGGGATCGAAGCGGCAGAGCAAGCCCTGAGCCAGGGCCCGGCGGCCGACCTGGACGCCGAAGGCGACCGCGTCGGGGAAGCGCTCCCTGGTCGCGCGATCGCGGACGAACTCGATCCCCTGGAAGAGCCCTTTGCCCCGGATGTCGCCGATGACCGGGTACTTCCGCGCCAGCTCCTCGAAGCGGGCCCGGAGCCGGCGGCCCTGGGCTTGCGCGTTGCCGAGCAGGTCCCGCTCGAGGATCTCGCGGAGCACGGCGATCCCCACCGCACAGGAGACGGGATTCCCCTCGAACGTGTGACCCTCGACGAACCCCGGATTCTCGGCGATCGGTCCCCAGAACGCCTCGGCGATCGGCCGGCGGCAGATCATCGCCGACAGCGGCGCATAGCCGCCGGAGAGTCCCTTGGCCACGCACAGCACATCGGGCGTCACGCCGAAGGTCTCCGCGGCGAACATCCGCCCGGTGCGGCCGATCCCGGTGATGATCTCGTCGAAGATCAACAAGACGTTGTGCCGGTCGCAGACCTCGCGGAGGATGGGCAGATACTCCTCGGGCGGGTCGATGATCCCGCCGGTGTGCCCGATCGGCTCGACCAGGACGGCCGCCACGGTCGCCGGGTCCTCCATCTCGATCACGTCGCCGACGAGCGTCGCACAGGTGATGCCGCAGTCCGAGTACGTCTTGCCGAACGGGCAGCGATAGCACGTCGGCGGAAAGACGTGGACGAACCCCGGCGCCATCGGCTCGTTCACGGTCCGCCGCGACTTCAGCCCCGAGGCCGACAGCGCGCCCAAGGTCGAACCGTGCCACGACAGGTACCGGCTGAGGATCTTGTACTTGCCCGGTGAGCCGGTCAGCTTGTGGTACTGCCGCGCCAGCTTGATCGCCGCCTCGACGACCTCTGCCCCGCCGGTCTGGAACTTGACCGTGGAGAGGTCCCCGGGCGCCAGCTCGGCCAGCAGGTTGGCCAGTTGCACCGCCAGGGGATTCGTGCCGTGCATCGGCGGCGAGAAGGCCAGCACGTCGAGCTGCTGCTTGATCGCCTCGATCACCCGCCGGTTGTTGTGCCCCACCGAGACCACGTAAATCCCCGAGATCGCATCATGGTACCGCTTGCCGTGCACGTCCCAGTAAAAAACCCCCTCGGCGCGCGCCATCACCAGCGGCTGTCTCGACCACTCGGCCATCTGGTCCCGCACGAAGATGTGCTTGAGGAACGCCGCCTCGGTCGTCTGACCCTCGGCGATCAAGTCCGGGAGCGCGCTCATCGTTGCCGTCGCCGTCATCGGAGATCCCCACCCGCAAAGCGTGTCGAACCACGAAATCCACCAGTCACACTTCGAATGAAACCATTATCGGATTTAACCACGAAATACACGAAATACACGAAAGAAAATACCAGATCAAGTCACGTGAAGCTCAAATGTTATCAAAATCATTTTTTTCTCGTTTCATGAATTTCGTGTATTCCGTGGTTAAATCTTCTCTGGTCCGACCTTCTCTGGTCCAGCGTCGGGCATCCTCCTCGTTCGTGGTTGCTCCGAGCAGAATTCGACGGCGGTGGCGGCGTAGAGCCAGGCGATGCGGACGAGGTCCTCGATGTCGACCCATTCGGAGACGGTATGCTGGCCGCCGGCGCGTGGTCCGTGGGTGATGGCCGGGACGCCGCCCAGGGCGAAGAAGCTGTTGCCGTCGTCGACGAACGGCTTGGGGCCGCTGGGCAGGACCGAGCCGGAGATTGCCCGATGACAGCGCTGGAATGCGGCGACGAACGGGTGGGCCGGGTCCAGCGCGAAGCTGTCGCGGATCATCATCCAGCGGAGCTCGACCGCGGTCGCGGTCTCGGCGGCGAGCCGGTCGAGCCGGGCGCGGAAGTCGCCTGCGACGGCGCCGGGATTGGTTCCGGGCAGCCAGCGCCTTGTGCCCTCGAGCCAGGCCTGCTGCGGATATTGGTTGAAGATCTCGCCCGCGTGGACCTGGCCGATGAAGACGCTGGCCGATCCGCAGACCGGGTGGGTGGTCGTGCGCAGCTCGTCTTCGAGCCGGCCGAGTCGCGCGATCAGCTCGGCGGCGGCGGCGATCACGCTCGGCTCGTCGCGGGGGCGCATCACCTCGTGGACCGGCGGGCCCGGCCGGCGGATGACGACCTTCCAGGTGGCCGAGCCCCGGCCGGCGATCGGCAGGACGTCGCGGAGCGGCTCGGGGAGCAGGACGGCATCGCCCCGATGTCCGTCGCGGATGAGGTTGTCGAGCTGGTGGCTGTCGCCCCAGGGGGCCTCGTGCAGGTCATGCGCCGTCAGCAGGACCGAGCCGGCCGGTAGGGCCCCGGTCTCGCGGAGCACCCGGACGGCCTCGACCGCGGCGGCGATCCCGGACTTCATGTCCGAGGCACCGCTGCCGGTGATCCGGTTGTCCTCCACGGCCGGCGGCACGAAGGGCAGGTGGACTGTGTCGAGATGGCCGTTGAACTGGAGCGTCGGGCCGGCCTGGCCGCTCTCCAGGCGGATCGAGACCGCCGGCGCGGTCGGATGGCCGGCCGCCAGCCGCTGGACTTCGAACCCGTCGGCGGCGAGGATCTCGGCCAGCCGGTCGCTGACGGCCCCCGCGGCGCCGGTCGGGCTCGGCACCTCGATCAGCCGCCGGGCCGTATCGACCAGCCGTTGACGATTCACGTGAGGCTTCAGACGCTCGAGGATCGCGGCTGTGGTGTTCATGAGGGGTCATTATAACCAACCAGCTGCGCGGGATCCCAGGGCGTTGCCCCTCGGCTGAACGGTTGCGCCCCCGGGGGGCCGTTTCCTTTCCCCACCTTGCCACCGGAACGCGGTTTCCGCGAGGGTGTTGGGATCTCTCAGGGGGATCTTGGGCGGACTCCCGGCCAGGGCCGCCGCACGGTCCAGGCCACCGGCGATCTGGCTCAACCGGTCGTGCTGCTTCAGCCCCGAGGCCGCCAACGGCGGCAACCCGTCGCCGGTCCAGGCGGCGCGCACCGCGGCGCAGGAACCCTGGACGATCTCCACCTCCTCATCGTCCTCTTCCGGCTCCGCCGGTTTCCCGGCTTGACGTTCGATCTTGCGGATGCCGCGCAGGCGCCTCTTCAATTCCTTCTTGGCATGGCGATCCGCCTCGGAGATCGGCCTGGCCGTTTCGCGCGGGTAGGGAAACCGGCAGAGTTAGTGCGGGACACCGGGCAAGGCCTGGGCCACCGCCTTGCGCAGGCTGTCCTGGCCGTCGGTGATCACGCCGGCGATCGGCACCGGCAGGGCCTGTTGGACTTGCCTGATCAGGCCCGCCAAGTCCGGGGCCGTCGACGACCGGAGGCTCTGGGCCCGGAGGATCTCGCCCCAGAGGCAGTCGCGCTGGGGCAGCGTCGGATCGACAGCCCTGCTTTCCGGGTGCACAGCCCCAGTTAAGTTTGCCACGCTCGTTTTTTTCAGAAAGTCATGTTGGAATGCCCGGGTCAGCCCTTCTATAGGGAAAGCGTCCGACTTCATCGCGGAGCTCAGACATGGCCCGCATGCCACCCGGGACTGCCCTGCGGCAGATCCACCTCCTCTTCAACGAAGGCACCGTCGCGGGGCTCTCGGACGCCCAGCTCCTGGAGCGATTCGCGAGCCGTCGCGATGGGGTGGCCTTCGAGGCGCTGGTGCAGCGGCACGGGCCGATGGTCCTGGCTGTCTGCCGGGGGGTCCTCAAGGATCCGAACGATGCCCAGGACGCCTTCCAGGCGACCTTCCTGGTCCTGGTGCGCAAGGCCGGCACGCTGTGGGCGGTCAAGGGTTCGTTGGGGAGCTGGCTCTACCGGGTTGCTCAGCGCATCGCCATCCAGGCGAATGCCGACGCGGCGCGGCGGCGTGAGGTCGAAAGGCGGGCAGGGGAGATGGCGAATCCCAGTTCCGCGGATCGGGGGGCCGGGTCCGACATCCTGCCGGCACTCCACGAGGAGATCGGCCGGCTGCCGGAGAAGTACCGCTCGCCCATCGTGTTGTGTCACCTCGAGCAGATGACCCACGAGGAGGCGGCCCGTCACCTGGGCTGGACCGTGGGGATGGTGCGCGGCCGGGTGGCGAAGGCGCGGGAGTTGCTGCGGGCGCGGCTCTTGCGGCGCGGGGTGGCGCTGTCGGGCGGGCTGCTGGCCACGGTGTTGTCCGAACAGGCCGCCCTGGCGGCCGTTCCGAAGGCGTGGATCGATGGGACGGTGGGGGCCGCGGTGGCGATCGCGGCCGGTCAGGCCGCGGCGGCCGGGACGGTCTCGGCAGCGGCCGTCGCCTGGAGTGAGCGCTTGATGAGGGGCTGGTTCATGACCACGATGAGTTACACGGCGGCCGCCCTGCTCGCCGCGGGCGCGGCGGCAGGACTGGCGACGACCTTCCTGGCGGCAAGGCCCAGCGATGAGGGTCCGAAGCGAGAGGACCCACCTCGAGCGATTGCGGCCGCGGGGACCAAGGCCAGGCCCGCCGACTCGGCGCCCGTCGAGGACGCCAGGCCGGTGCCCATCGCGGGTCGGGTCGTCGACCCGGAGGGCAAACCGGTGCCGGAGGCGACGATCTACGTGCGGCACAGTCATTTTTACGACTGGGGCCAGGAAGCCCGTGCAGTCGAGCGCGTTGCGGCCGCCGGGCCGGACGGCCGATTCCACTTCAATCTCGACCCGGCCCGGAGTGACGCCCCCGTGGGCGAAGGGCCAGCCTGGCACAGTGCCCAGATCGCGGCGGTGGCGCCGGGTCTCGGACCTGCCTGGGTCGATGCCGGTGATGCGGCCGGCGGCGGAGCCGAGCTGCGACTGGTCCGGGACGACCCGCCGATCCGCGGCCGGATCCTCGACACCGAAGGCCGGCCCATCGCCGGCGCCTCCGTCCGGGTGGAGAGGATCGCCAGACTCCTCAACGGTGTGGACCGGGATGCCCTGCTCGCCTCCGGTAAGCTGGATTGGGATGGAGTCCACGCTCGAGTGATCCAGCGGTCGGATTGGTCTGGGCCAACCTGGATCGGCCGCGGTGGGGCGGTGACGACCGATGCCGGCGGCCGGTTCACGATCACGGGAGTCGGCCGAGACCAGGTGGGACTCCTGACGATCGACGCCCCGGGCCTGGAGCATGCCACCCTCGCGGTGCTCGACCGCAAACCGCCGGTTCCCAGCCAGCCCCGGCCGAAACGATCGCCGACCTTCGACCCACTCTATGGAGAAACCGGGCTGGAGCTGTACGGGGCCACGTTCGAGCACGTCCTCAGCCCAAGCAAGCCCATCACCGGGGTGGTTCGCATCAAGGGGACGGGCCAGCCCGTGCCCGGGGTCACCATCCGCGGCCAGGTCGAGAGGAGGATGTGGGCAGCCGCCTGGACCAAGACCGATGATCAGGGGCGCTTCCGCCTCGATGGCCTACCCAAGGCGCGGTCCTATCGGCTGGATCTCCGACCCGCTCCGGGCGATCCCGTTCTCGAGCTCTTCCGTCAGATGGTCACCGACACCGAGGGCCTGAAGCCGATCGATGTGGATCTCGCGGTGGCGCGAGGCGTGGTGGTGCAGGGGCGGCTCACGGACAAGCCGACGGGCCGCGCCGTGCCGTGCAACCTGGTCGTTTACGTCCCGATGCCGAGCAATCCCCACAAGGGCGGCTCCCACGGGATCGGATCCGGCACGGACGGCACCTTCCGGATCACCGTCCCACCCGGCGGAGGGATGATCGCCGTGACCGTCCGAGGCAAGTCACATCCCTATCCCGCGGCCCGCCTCGCGCCGGCCGACAAGGGGAAGCTTGTCGTGAAAGGGGAGGACGGTGCCCAGTTCGGGTTCCCGTTGTCGAACTACAATGCCTATCGCTTCGTCGAGTTCCCCAAGGGAGTCGAGTCGGCCACCGTCGACCTGGAGGTGACACCCGGCATCACGCGCCAGGGTGAGCTGGCCGGCCCCGACGGCCGGCCCGTGGCCGGCGCCAAGGCTCATGGTCTGACCACCGATCATTTTGGCTCGACGACGCTCGAGGGCGCCACCTTCGAGGTGCAGGGGCTCCGGCCCGAAGAGTCGCGACTGGTCGAATTCCGGCACGATGGCCTGGGACTCGCCGGCTCGGCCACCATCGCGGGCTCAGATCCGCCGGACCGGCCGCGGGTCGTCCAGCTTGCCCGCTGCGGCACCATTGTCGGCCGCCTGCTCGATGAAGACAATCAACCCGTGCGTCAGGCCAAGGTCAGCGCCACCGTGATGAGTCGTCGCGGCTATAATCCCGCGGATCCGGCCTTCCATCCCCGGGAGGCCCTCACCGACCAGGCCGGCCGGTTCCGGATCGAGGGGATCAACCCGACCCTGGCCGTCCTGATCGGGATCCAGAACCCAAACGATCGGGCGACGCAATCCGAGGCCAAGCCGGACAAGGACCTGAGCCAGTTGACGGTCAGGCCCGGTGAGGTCCTCGACGTCGGTGAGGTCCGAGTCCGATTCCAGCCAGTGCAATGAGGCGCGGTCCGATGTCAAGCGTTCGACTCCTTCGGGTCCACCTGGACTCCATCCGATTCCTGTTGCGGCTGCTGGCGATCATCCTGGTCTGGTCGATCGTGGTGGGACTCGGGACGGCTTTCTTCTTCGCCCCGCGCGGCACGGAGGCGCAGCCGTCCTATTTCGACCTCATCGGCTTCGGATGTGCGATCGCCATTGCCGGCGCGGCAGCGGCGATCGTCGCCGTGGGGCTGGCGGGCAAGCGGCGGTGGGCCGTCGAGATCGCCCTGGCCGTCGCGCTGACGGCCGCGGCCGCGGTCGCACTCGCGTATCTCGCCCTGTGGTTCGCTCCCTGGACCGTCCGGAGCCGGATGGATGCCTGGTCCTTCCTGCGGCTTCGCGAGGACGTCCTCCATTGGGGGGAGGCGATCGCGCTGTTCCACGCCCCGATGGAAGTGGGAGTGGGAAGTGTGGCGGGGGTGATCGCGGGTTTGTTGATCCTCCTCGGCCGCCGATGGCCGCGACTGGCGACCGGCATCGCCCTCGGCCTGCTCTTCGCCTGCGCGGTGGACTCGGTCCGGCAGTTCGTCTTCGACGTGGTGATCCGATGGGGATGGATCATCCGCGCACTGCACAACACCTGGGCCATGACCGACGAGCAGATCTGGGCGACGGCCGCGGTCTTCGGCGCAATCGCCGGCGCGGTCATCGCTGGCTTCGCGGTCCGCATGGCGGGTCGACATCGATCCAATCTTGTCCCCGCGCAGCCGGCAGAGGGTAGCCGACAACCGGCTGGGCCGTCCGCGCGACGAGCCGATATTCAAGGAGTATGCGACTGATCGCGAAAAAAGTTGGCCGGTCGGTCCAGTCTCGGCTCTTATTCACTGTAGGACGCGCGAGCTTGGGAGAACTCCGGCACATGGCCACCGAGACAATGGGCGCCGCCCTGCGGCAGATCAACCGCCTGTTCGCCGACGGGGCCGTCACGGGCCTTTCAGACGCCCAGCTCCTGGAGCGGTTCGTCCGCGGGCACGACGCGACGGCCTTCGAGGCCTTGGTGGCCCGCCACGGGCCGATGGTGCTGAGCGTCTGCCGGGGCGTGCTGCGCGACCCCAACGATGCTGAGGACGCCTTCCAGGCCACGTTCCTGGTCCTGGTGAAGAAGGCCGGCTCGATCGGGGGCCGTGTCGTTCTGGGTGGCTGGCTCTACCAGGTGGCGCGCCGCATCGCTCTCCAGGCCAACATGGCCGCGGCCCGGCGGCGGGCGCACGAAAGGCAGGCGGCACAGATGGCCATGATCACCTCGACCTCCAGCCCGAACTTTGCGGACGAGCTGCTGCCCGCGATTCATGGGGAGCTCGCTCGGTTGCCGGAGGAGCTCCGCCTGGCGGTGTTGCTTTGCGACCTGGAAGGCCTCCCCCAGGCCCAGGCGGCCGCCGAACTGCGCTGGAGCGAGCGAACCCTGCGCCGGCGGCTGGCCGAGGCGCGGCAGCGGCTCAGGGACCGGCTGCACCGCCGCGGTCTGGCGCCCGATGAGGCCATGTTGGGCGCCTTGTTCCTCCGTGAGGCCAGGGCCGCCATCCCCGCGGCCTGGCGCGAGACGACGGTCCGCGCGGCGCTGGCCACCGTCCAGCACACGACGACCGCCGGAGTCGTCTCCGCGGCGGCCGAGAGTCTCAGCCACGAGGTGCTCAAGACCATGATGCTCCAGAAACTCACCCTGGCTTCGGCCGCTCTCGTGGCTGCCGGGTGGATGGCCTGGGCGGCTTCGGCCGCCCTGGTCTCGCTCGGTCAGGAGGCCCCAAAGGAGGCGACCGCACCCTCGGCACCTGCCGTCCGGCCAACGGCCGATCCCGCCGCCCCGCAGCCGAGACCGACCTCCGCCGAAGCCGCCGGCACATTCCCGGTTCGCGGCCGGGTGCTCGACCCCGACGGCAAGCCCGTGGCCGGCGCCGGGGTCTACGTGCGCCACTACGCCGAGATTCGTTGGGGCGTGCTCGACCCGATGGCCGCGCGGCAGAAGGGGCGTGTGGCGACGACTGATGCGGACGGCCGGTTCCATTTCGATCTGGACAAAGGTGCAAGCGATGGCTCGTACGACAGTAGCGTGACCGGTTGGCACAAGGCCCAGATCGCGGTCGCCGCGCCGGGATTCGCGCCGGCCTGGGTCGAGGCCGGGGATCTGCTCAAGCGGGGCGAGCCGGCGCTGCGGCTGGTCCGGGACGACGTGCCCGTCCGCGGGCGGGTCCTGGATTCGCAAGGCCGGCCCGTCGCCGGGGTGGCCGTGCGCATCCGAGCGATCTGGGAGGTCAAGGACGGGGTCGACCTCGACGCCAGGCTGGCCTCGGGCGCGTTGGAGGAAAACATGACTCAGATGGCGCGACAATACGGGGAGGCGCTCGGCTCGGCGGCCCCGACCTGGCAAGCGGATCCCACGCCACTCTGGCCCGGGGGCCGGAACGCCTGGACCACCGGCGCCGACGGCCGGTTTGAGGTCCGGGGGATCGGACGTGACCGCATCGCCCGGCTGGAGTTCCACGGCGGCGGTGTGGCCGACGGCACGCTCGACGTGATGGCTCGCCCCGCGAAGGTGCCGCCCGGGGCCCGGCCGCTGCCCAGCCTGCGCAGGGAGGTGGGAATCCAGGATCGGGAGGCCGCGTTCCTCGGCTTCTACCCGCAGGGGACGCAGCTCGTCGGCGCGACCTTCGACACCATCGCCAGCCCGACCAGGCCGATCACCGGCGTCGTCCGCCTGAAGGGGTCCGGCAAGCCGGTCGAAGGCGCCATCGTCCGGGGTGCCGACCCGGGGACGCATACCGCCGTCACCGCCCGGACCGATGCCGCGGGCCGCTTCCGCCTCGATGGGGTGCCGAAGGGGGAGTATTACCAAATCCAGGTCAACCCGAGGCAGGGGATCGACCCGTTCCTCCGCCGCTGGGAGATTCTCAATGACACCGAAGGGATCAAGCCGATCGAGGCGGTGATCGAGGTGCCCCCGGGGGTGATCGTGACCGGGCGGCTGATCGACCAGGCGACGGGCCGGGTGGTCCCGCCCGCGGACGTCGAGTACACCAAGGCGCGGGATAACGTGGCCACCGGGGACGCGCTGTCCTTCTCCCGGCTGGCCGACGGGGCGTTCGGGCTGACCGTCCCGCCCGGCCGCGGGATGATCGCCGGGGCCGCAGCCGTCGAGGAGAAGGATGACCCGTACGTCGCCGCCCACCTGAAGGCGGTGGACCGGAAGAACAGGAGAGACGAGAAGATTTACACACACCAGCTCGTCGGCTTTCACACCTATCGATTCATCGACGTATCCGCCGGCGCGGGACCGGTCGTCGTGGATCTCGAGCTGACCCGCGGCCTGAGCCGCGCGGGCCGGCTCATCGGCCCGGACGGACTGCCCGTCGGCGGCGCCGCGGCTTACGGCCTCAGCGCCCGCGACTGGTCGGGGACCGGGAACTCGAGGATGCTGGACGCCGACACCTTCGAGGTCGGGGGTCTGGAGCCGGGCCATCCTCGGCTGTTGGTCTTCACACACGAGGCCCGCAAGCTCGTCGGGGCGGCCGTGCTCAAGGACGAGGACCTGAAATCCACCGCGCCGCTGGAGGTCAAGCTCGTCCCCGCGGGCGCGATCACGGGACGACTCCTCGATGACGATGGCCTTCCGTGGGCGGGGGCCACGCTCCGTGTCTGGATGGTCGACCCAGGCCGACCCCCAAGCGTCGGTTGCTCCTTCGGTGAGAAGGTCACCGCTGACGCCATGGGTCGCTTCCGGGTCGAAGCGTTCGTGCCGGGGGTTGAGACCGAGGTTTCGATCGCAGTCCCGAATCGTGCGGGCGGCCTGCCGCTCGATGGCGGCAATGCCCTCCGGAAGCCCGCCCTCAAACCGGGCGAGGTCCGTGACCTGGGCGACGTGACGGCCAAGGAAAGACCTCAACAATGACCGCTCGGGAGGGAGAAGGCCGGTGCGAGCCCACACCCTGCGACTCCGATCGGGCGACCCCTGGGCGCCCTATGCCCCCGACGAAGCCATGCCCTGGGACCTGCGGCGGGTCGTCCACCTGCACCGCCGGGCCGGCTTCGCCGCCACCTGGGACGAGCTGCGGCGCGACCTGAACGACGGCCCCGAAGCATCGATCAACCGACTCCTGGAAGGGAAGTCCCGATCCTGCGGCATCCCCGCGGAGTTCGCCGCGTTCGCCGCCCGCCTGGCCGACCGGGCGCTCGCCGCCCCCGCGCCCGATCGTCTCAAGGGTTGGTGGGTCTACCGCATGCTCTTCGGCCCGGACCCGCTGACCGAGCGGCTGACGCTGATGTGGCACAACCACTTCGCCACCGGCAACCTCAAGGTCAATGACCTCGGCTTGATGCGCCGGCAGAACGAGACCCTGCGCGCGCTCGGCCGCGCCCCGTTCGGTCGGCTGCTGCACGCCATGCTCCGCGACCCGGCCTTGCTCATTTGGCTCGACGCGGCGGAGAACACCAAGGGACATCCCAACGAGAACCTCGCCCGCGAGCTGATGGAGCTCTTCACGCTCGGGATCGGCCATTACTCCGAGGACGACGTCAAGCAGGCCGCCCGCGCGCTGACCGGCTGGAAGCTCGTGGGCGATGAGGCCCGTTTCGTCCCCACGCGGCACGACAGCGGCACCAAGACCATCCTGGGCCGCACCGGCGCCTTCGACGCCGCCGGCCTGGCCGCACTGCTCCTCAATCATCCCGCCGCCTCGCGCCGGCTGGCCTGGCGGCTCTGCCACGAGTTCTTCGGCGAGGGGGTGATCGACGACCGGACGCTCGAGGCACTGGCCGCGGGACTCCGGGCCCACGACCTGGACATCGGCTGGGGCGTCGCCACCGTGCTCCGCTCGCGGCGGTTCTTCGATACATCCAACCTTGGCAATCGCGTCTCGAGCCCGGTCGAGTACGCGGTGGGCGCCGCGCGGGCCCTGGAGATGTTCGGCCCGTCGCCGAGCACGCCGGTCCTGGCCGACTGGTGCGCCCGGCTGGGCCAGGACTTGTTCGATCCGCCCAATGTCGGCGGCTGGCCCGGCGGCCGGGCCTGGATCACGACCCGGTCGGCCATCGGCCGCGCCAACTTCGCCGCCGGCCTGGTCGAGGGTACGCCCGTCGGCCTGCCCGGCCCGCTCGACGCGGTCGGGCTGGCCAACCGTCATGACCAGGGGCGAAACCCGTCCTTCTTCGCCCAGTTGCTCCTCGGCACCGCCACCCCACGCATCCCGATCGATGATGCCGAGACGGCGCGCCGGGACATTGCTCGACTCCTGGCCTCGCCCGAGGCCCAGCGGACTTGAACCCCTTTTCCGAGAGGTGAGACTGTGTTCACACGTCGAGATTTCTTCGCCCGCAGCCTGCGCGACTCGACCCTGATCGCGATGACTCCGACTCTGCCCGGCTTCCTGGCGCGGACCGCCCGGGCGGCCGGGGCGGCCCAGGACGGCCGGATCCTGGTCGTCGTCCAGCTCGATGGGGGTAACGACGGCATCAACACGGTGGTCCCCTTCCGAGACGAAGGTTATGCCCGGTACCGCAAGGCGATCCGCCTCCCCGAGAAGCGCCTGATCAAGCTCAACGGCGCGATCGGCCTCCATCCGGCGATGGGCGACGCGGCCAGGTTGCTCGAATCGGGCCGGCTGGCGATCGTCTCGGGTGTGGGCTATCCCAACCCGAGCCGCTCGCACTTCCGGAGCCGCGCGATCTGGCAATCGGCCCGATTCGACCCACGCGAGCACACGGGCCTGGGCTGGATCGGCCGCGCCCTCGACGGTGGCTCGCCGTCCCGCGACGGCGCCCCCGCGGCCCTCCTGATCGGCCCGGACTCCCCGCCGCCGGCCCTCCGCGGCCGGCGTTCCGTCAGCGCCGCGCTGGATCGGCTCGACGACTACGCCCTGACCGGCGAGGTCCACAACGCCCCCGCGACCCCCGCGGATGACCTGGGCCAGTTCCTGCGCCGCAGCCTCCTGGATGCCTATGCCACGGCCGACCGCTTCGAGGCCGTCGCCAAGGGGCCCGATTCCCAGCGGTCCTATCCCGAGTCGGAGCTGGGCCGGCGCCTCCGGCTGGCGTCACGCCTGATCAAGGCCGGGCTGGGGACGCGCGTGTATTACCTCGAGCAGGGGGACTACGACACGCACGGACATCAGCTCGCCCGCCACGCCCCGCTGCTGGAAGACCTCTCGTCATCGCTCCGGGCGTTCCTCGACGACCTGGCCGCGTCAAGATTGGCCGACCGCGTCCTGGTGCTGGTCTTCAGCGAGTTCGGCCGCCGCGTCCAGGAGAACGGGACGATGGGCACCGACCACGGCACGGCCGCGCCGGTCTTCCTGGCGGGTCCGGCAGTCCGACCGGGGCTGCATGGGACCTACCCCAGCTTGACCGACCTCCAGGACGGCGATCTGAAGATGTCGGTCGACTTCCGCCGCGTTTATGCCGCGATCCTGGAGACCTGGCTGGGCTTGCCGTCGCGCGCAGCCCTGGGCGGAGTCTTCGAGCCCCTGCCCATGCTGCTGACGTGAGACCGCGACACGGTCAATTGATCATCGAACTGGGGGCGACACCGCTCCCAACCGCGCGAACCAGCGCCGGTGCGCATCGGCCCGGGACGGATCGTGTCGCAAGACGATTTCGAACTCCGCCCGGGCGGCCTGCATGTCTCCCGTGCGGACGAGTGCCTGGACGAGCAGGAGCCGGATCTCGACGTCGTCGGCGTTGAGCCGGATCGAGGCGCGACAGGCATCGATGACCGCGCTCCAGGCTCGATCCTCGGTGAGGACCAATGCCGCGAGGTGATGATAGTCGGCGCGCCACGGATTCATCGCGATCAGCCGGCGCGCGGAGGCGAGGGCAAGGTCATTCCGCTTGAGCTGGGCGGCGCGGGTCGCATGATCGACCAGGATGGCTTCCTGTCCGGGCGCGGCGCGAACGCCCTTCTGAAGTGCGGCGAACGCCTCGGCCCGTCGACCCAGCCGCCACAGCGATCGTCCCAGCGCCTGCCAGGCGTCAGGATCGTCGCTCATCCGGGTGAGTGCCGGCTCGAGCAGGTCAATCGCCTGGCGGTCGATTTCCACCAAGGTCGTGCCTCGGGAGGCGCCGGGCCGCTCCGTGAGACGCGGTGCCGCGAGGCTCAGCGCGAGTCCCAGGTCCCGACCCTGTCGAGTCGCCGAGTCCCTGCCCTCGGCGATGTCCTGTTTCCGCTCCGCCGCGAAGAAGGAAACCAGCCGGGACGCGCCGGCGCCGGCCGGCTTCGAGTCGCTCGATCCCGTCTCCCCGTTGGGCGCGGTCGCCGACGACGCGTCACGATCCGCGAAGCGCGGAATGCGGTGGTCCGACGTTGCCGTGTGGGGGATTCGTGTATTGGCACTGCGCGGCATGTGGCAGTCGATGCAGCTATCGGCCGGACTCTTGCCGAGGCGGCGCCGTCGCGGGACCAGGCAGGGACCAGCCGTGATGTCTTCATCGAGCGAGCGACCGACCGCCGCGGCGCCACTGGAGTCTCCTCCCTTGTCAGCCTGGTGACAGCTCAGGCAGCGGTCGCGGTAATACTCGGTCCGCGTCGACGGTTCGGGGACCTGGTGGGGGTCGTGACAGGAGATGCAGCCCATCTGACCCCGGCTGGCCAGGAAGCATCGGCTGCTGTGCAGTTGCTCGACCTGGCCGACGAACCGCTTTGCCGTCAACTTGTCAGCCTGAAAGCAGACGTCGATGAATTCGTGCAAGGGCAGGCCCGGGCGAAAGTCGGCCAGGGAGCGAGCCGCGCGCACCAGCCGCACGTCGCCCTGGAGATGGCATTGCTGGCAGACCGCCTCGCGGAGCGCCGGGACCAACCGGGCGGGGTTGACGATCGTCGCAGGCTGGCCGTCCCGCGGGATCGGCTGCCGGACGTGGAGCGCGCCGGGGCCGTGACACCGCTCACAGCCGATCGCATGTCCCCGGAAGATCGGCGGCCGGTAGTGGTTCTCGGTCCCGGCCACGATGTCGGCCTGGTTCGCGTGGCAGAAGAGGCATGCCGGACGGATCGGCCGCTCGAAATGGGGGCTGTTCCGCTCGAAGCCCGGTGAGAGGTCCCAGGTCCGCTCCTGGGCGTACCACGTGATCGGCGACTCAAATAAGTAGCCATCCCCACGCTCGACCAGGAAGGAGAACGCGCGGCGGCCCGAGCCGATCACGTAACGCGCCTCGGCCTGGTTGCGCACGACCTCCGCCCCCTGGGCATCGCGACGGATCTCGACGTGATCGATCCGTCCGTCCCGGTGCTCGATCGCGTAGGAGAATCCCCCAGCCTCGAAAGTCGGCTGGTCGCGGAACGGTGCCTCCCCACTGGCGATCGCCTCGCCGAGGGGACGCAGGGAGCGCCCCATCGGATGTCGAGCGTAGCTTCGACTGATCTCGGCATGGCAATGCGCACAGGCTGCGCTGCCCACATAAGCCAGGCCCGAGCGCGCCTCGGGGTCAGGCGTCTGGGACCCGGCCTGGTGAGGAGCATGGGACGGGGTCGTCGAGGTGGTCCCCGGCGACCTGGTCGTGGCGTGACTCCGGGAGACGCGTCTGGCGCGTGGCCACCGGAGCCAGAGCGCTGCCAGGGCCATGGCCGCGATCAGGGCGACCGACAGGGCTGCGCGGACGCGACGGCCGCGAGCGCCGGCCTCCTGACCGGGGACTCCGTCCTCGCGCGAGGGTCGGGGTGCTTCCTCGGTCACGGACGGCCTCCTCCGGCGCGCCTGCGGGGATTCCAGGACCTGGCGAGCCGGTCCGATCCTAGCGCCGCGCGGGGAATCCTGTCAACCGGGGGAAGAGAAGCCCCTGGCGCAGCAAACGACCCTCGGCGTGGTTGCGCCGAGGGTCGGTCGAACGGAATCCGGTCGCGGTTGCAACCGCCGGCGTCCCGGCGAGGGGGATCGGGTCGGGGAGCCCGATCGCCCTGCTCAGGGTAGGGTGGCCTCCCATCCGAGGATCGGGCGGGTTCAGGCTGCCACGCGCTGCCGGCGGGTCATGACGTAGCGTCTCAGGCCGAGACCGCCGACCGTGCTGAGGAACAGCGCGATGGTGCTCGGCTCGGGCACGGGCGCCGCGTCGGGGGAGAGCCCCGTGCTGGCAAGCTGGCCCTCCACGGTGGTGATCCCGCCGGCGGAGGAGGGGACCAGCAGGTGGTGATCGTTCTGGAGCACGCTCAGCGTGCTGGTCCCGCCCGCCAGCGCGAACGAGCCTTGAGTGATCGGGTCGAACGTGACCTGCACGCTCGACTGGTAGGGCCCGTTCACCGTGCCGTTGAGCTCGCCGGTGACGGTCAGCGGGGTCTGATTGAGCGTGGTTCCGTTGAATCCAGTGGGGTCGATGGTCAAGCTGAACGGCGTGTTGTTGTACGTGGTCGTCTGGCCGACGGGCAACGGGGCGACCTGGAACGCGCCCAGGGGGAGGTTCGAGGTCGGGTCGATCATCGCGTTCTGAACCGGCACGTAGCTGATCACATTACTCCCCGTGATCCCGCTCTTATCGATCTGACCAGCCACGCTGTACTCCAAGAGATTGCTGGCTGTCCCGGTGGTGGCGTCGGCCTGGGCGCGGGGGTTATTCCAGGCGAGCAGCCCCAGGGCGATGGCTGCGAGTCGCAGCCCGGTCCACCCTCGTGTCATGCGCATCATTTCCTCCTGAAAGGGATGGGATCGTCGCGATCCATTCCGCGACTTCGCAACGTCTTCGTCTGGACTCGAAGTGTGGCGTCCTCCCCTGGGCCGGGATGCTCCGGACCTTCCCACCGGGCAGGCCGGTACGGACCGGGTCTCCTCGCAAGGCGGATGAACGACACCCGTGGCGACAATCACAACACCAGTCGGGGCCAGGACCGGCGTGGCGGTCGAACCCGAACCGTCGCGACCAGGCGTGCCAGGTGGGGGAGGCCTTCGCGTTCTCGTGCCCATCGCGGCCCCCGTGCCCCACCGGACCGGAACTCGACTGGGAGTTCCCTCGTCACGAAACTCTGGCTGTGAACGAACGCGCCGGAAGATACCCCGTCGCCCCAAGGTTGTAAATTGAACTTTGGGGGTTTTCCGAGTTTTTCCTCAACTTCTCCTGCCCGGCGACCGAACCGCCGCCGAGGGCGGTTAGAGCATGTGCATCGGGTCCACGTCGACGGCCAGCTCGATGCCATGCGGCGCAACGATGCATCCGTGCGCCTTGCGGGCCAGTGCCTGGAGGGGGCGGGGATTGGGACAGCGAAGCTGGATGTGGAACCGATAGAGGTTGCGGATCTTGAGGATAGGCGCCGGCGCTGGCCCGAGGATGCGGACCGAGGGATCGGCCGCCTGGCGCATCGCCGCGGCCAGCTCCTGGAGATACGCGTACACGGCCGATTCGTCCGGCCCGCGCGCGATCAAGCGGACCAGCCGTCCCGATGGCGGGACTCCGTACCTGGCCCGCTCGGGGAGCTCGCTCTGGACGAAGGCCAGATAGTCGTGGCGAATCGCCGATTGGATGGCATAGTGGTCCGGGGTATAGGTCTGCACGAGGACCCGGCCGGGCCGGTCGCCCCGCCCGGTCCGGCCCGCCACCTGGGCCACGAGCTGGAAGGTCCGCTCGGCGGCCCGGAAGTCCGGCAGGTGGAGGGCGGTGTCCGCGTTGACCACGCCGACCAGGGTGACGTTGGGGAAATCGAGCCCCTTGGCGATCATCTGCGTCCCCAGGAGGATCCGGACCTCGCCGGCGCGGAACGCCGCCAGGACCTGCTCGTGGCTGCCGGGCGTCCGCATCGTGTCCGAGTCCATCCGCCGCGCGGGGTAATCGGCGAACCCGGCCTGGATCTCGCGCTCCAGCCGCTCCGTGCCGATGCCGCCGTAGTGCAAGCTCGTCGCGCGGCAGGATGGGCAGGCCGGCGGGCAGGCGCGCTCGGCGTCGCAGGTGTGGCAGATCAGGATATGGCGTCCTCGATGATACGTCGCCGCCACGTCGCAGGCGTGGCACTTGACCACCTGCCCGCACCTGGGACAGATGACGAAGGTGTGAAACCCGCGCCGGTTCAGCAGCAAGATGACCTGGCCGCCCTCGCCGAGGGCGCGGAGCATCGCCTGGCGCAGCGACTCGCTCAGGCCGCCGATCGGCGGCTTCTCGTGCCGCAAGTCGATGATCTCGACCTCGGGCATGGGCCGGCCGCCAACCCGCGTCGGCATCACCAGGCGAGTGTAGCGCCCGCGCTCGGCGTTACGCCAGCTCTCCAGCGACGGCGTGGCCGAGCCCAGGAGGATGGGGATGCCCTCCATCTGGGCGCGCTTGACGGCCACATCGCGCGCATGGTACCGGGGCGTCGTCTCCTGTTTGAACGTGGTCTCATGCTCCTCGTCGATGACGATCAGGCCGAGCCGGCGCGTCGGGGCGAACACGGCCGACCGGACGCCGACGACCACTTCGACGGCGCCCGCGGCGATGTTCTGCCAGTGGCGATGCCGCTCGGCGTCGGTCAGATGGCTGTGCAGCACGGCCACCCGGGCGAACCTCCTGCGGAATCGGCGGATCGTCTGCGGGGTCAGGCTGATCTCGGGGACCAGCACGATCGCCTCGCGGCCGCGGGCCACGATGCGCTCGATCGCCGAGAGGTAGACCTCGGTCTTGCCGCTGCCGGTCACCCCATGGATCAGGAACGGGGCGAACCCACCCGAGTCCAGCGCCGGCTCGATTCGTGCCAGGGTCGTGACCTGCTCGGCGGTCAGGACCAGGGCGGGCCGCGCGGCCGCGCCCTCGGGCGGCGGTGCCGGCGGTGGAGCGACGGACCCGCCGCGGGCGGGCCTGGGCAATCCCAGTGGCAGCCGGCGCCGGACCGTGTGCACCAGCCCGTTCTTTTGCAGAGCCTGGACCGGCACGGGGCTGCACTTGGCCAGCCGGCAGACGTCGGAGGTCGTGAGCGGCTCGTCGCTGCGGCAGAGGACCTCCAGCACGGCCGCCTGCTTGGCCGAGAGCCGCGGCTCGATCGTCCCGGCCCGCATCGCCTCGCGCGTCTCCTCGGGCACAACCAGGAACGTCCCCACGCGCGTCCCGGCGTGTTTCTTCACGCCGGCCGGCACGGCGGCATCCAGCGCCTGGCCCCAGGAGCAGGCGTAATAATCCGCGACCCATCGCGTCAGCTCGAGCATCCCGCGGTCGATCAGTGGGGAGGGATCGAGGATCTCCACCAGCTGCTTGATCCGCAGCCGATCGAGGCCCTCGGGGACCTGCCGATCGACGCGAACGCAGTAACCTACCGCCAGCTTGTCGCCGCGCCCCAACGGCGCGCGCACCCGCTGCCCCGCCTGGATCAGCCGTTCGAGCCGGCCCGGCACGCGATAGGTCAACACCTGCTCGATCGGGCGATTGAAGACCACGCCCGCGAATCCGCCGCGGGCCGTCGCCGGCTCGTCGTCCTCCGCCAGCCCGAACCAGGCCGCCTGGCGCGCGTCGGCAACGCCGTCCCGGCCGGGGGCATCATCATAGGCACGATCGCGCCCGTTGCCGTCAGATTCGTGGAGCTCGCCGTCACCCTGCATGGAGACAACGCTCATGGGCAAGACCTATCGCGGCCGGTCTGTGTGGCTCTGCGTCGGGTGCTCTAGGAGCGCCGTCTTGGATCATCCGACCCGGGAGTCACTTCCTCTTGCGAGGTTGGGGGCCCAGTCGCTTCCTCAAGGATTCGAGATCCGGTCAAGTCACACAAAGAACCGTCAATTCGTCCAGCTTCTTATTCTCCGTGATCGCGTCCAGCGCGTGTCGCACGTCGCGTGCGCCCGGACCGAACCGCGCGACGAGGACGCGAATGATGGACCTTCGTAGTCCCGCGCGCTCGCTCTCCGCGATCAATTCCTTGAGCGATGGTATCTCGGTCATGGTATCACTTCTTTTTCCGACCGGATTGAAGCTGTTTCGTGAAGGATTCGAGGTCAGGAGCAGTCGCGGAGGAGGTGACCAGCTCCTCGAGCTTCTTGAGATTTGCGATCGAGTCCAACCAGGGTTGCAGTGAGCGAGCTTCTGGCCCAAAGCGGCGGTCGAGGATCTTTCGAATAGTTTGGAGCCTCTCATCCCTGATGAGCTCGTTGAGCATCGGTGATCCGATCATGGCATCACTTCCGCTTGCGTGGTCCTGGCGAAAGCAGTTTCTTGAACGAGTCAAGATCCGGGCACGTCCCAGAAACTCGCGCTAACTCGTTGAGCCTCCTTTCCTCGGTGATCGTATCCAGTACGGGACGCAAGTCTCGCGCGGTCGGCCCGAAACGCCCCACGAGGACGTTGAGGAGGATTGATCGGCTGGCCGCCAACTTGCTGTCCGCAATCAATTCTTTGACCATCGGTGATTCGATCATGGCCTTGCGTCCTCCCAGGATCTGGAACAACCTCACGTCATTATAATTGAGCTTGGCCAGGAATTGGGTCACGGCGAGCAGATTCTCGCGCTGGCCGCTCCGGGCATCGCGGTCGATCCGACTGCGACATTCCTGGAAGATGGGTTCGGGCGGGCCGTCGATCTTCGCCAGCGGCACCCACGGGATCAGGCCGAGGTCGTTGGCGGCAAGCAGGTCGGCGGCGGGGATCGTCCACAGTTCGACCACCTTCCAATCGACGCGCCAGCGGGTCCAGCCGTGGGGGCTGGCCAGCTCGACGGTCCCGGTGGGGCGTGTGCGGCGGCCGGGATGGAGGATCACGGTGAGGACTTCGGGCAGCTCCTCGTGAGCGAGATACACCAGCGCCGAGCCCTGGACGGCCTGATTGCTCAAGCGTCGGTAGGGATAGGTGGAGATTTCCACGAGGAACCGGGCCGGCCTGGCTCGTCCCCGCAGCTTGGCTTCGATCAAGCCGTCGGGCAACCGCCTGGTCTGGACCAGGTCGGTCGGCAACGCCTTCCACCAGACGATGCCGCGCGCCCCGCCCAGGCGAAGGATCGAATCGCCGTGGTTCTCGATCAACCACTTGCTGCTCTTGTCGTATTCCTGCATGCCCGTTCGTCCCACCGGCACTCCGCAACCCGACCACACCCGGACGCCCCACCGTTCCGAGCCAGTGATTCCCTCCGGCTCGCACCGCGTCGTCTCGGGAGTTGACAAGGCTCATCGATCAGACCTATCGTCGGGAATCGTGGCGTAACGGATGAGGGATCTCGCCGGCATCGGCCGTCCCATTGTCAGTACAGCCGATTTCTGCACGTTTGTCCACAGCGAATCTTCGTCCGCCGCGGGTCTCCGGAGCGGATCTGCGGGTCGGGATGAGAATGAGGGCTGCGCGGCGATGCGACTGGGACTTTTCGGGGGGACGTTCGACCCGATCCACCTGGGCCACTTGATCCTGGCGGAGCAATGCCGGGAGTCGTGCGGGCTGGACCGGGTGTGGTTCGTGGTCGCCGGCGCACCGCCGCACAAACCGGGGGGACGGACCGAGGTGGCCCACCGCCTGGAGATGGTCCGGATGGCGATCGCCGGTCACTCCGCGTTCGCGGTCTCCGACATCGAGGCGGCGCGTCCGGGCCCGCACTACAGCGTCGAGACGTTGGAAACCGTCCGCCGCGATCATCCCCACGACGAGCTCTTCTTCTTGATCGGCGCCGACAGCCTGGCGGATCTTCCCGGCTGGCGGGCGCCCGCGCGGATCGCGCAACTGGCGAGGATCGTCGTGGTCAACCGCCCTGGCATCGAGCAGGTTGACGCGACGAACCTGCCCGACTTCGGGCCGGGCGCGCACCCGCTGCAATCCGTCACGATCCCACCCGTCGGCATCGCCTCCAGCGACCTCCGCCGCCGCCTGGCCGAGGGCCGCAGCATCCGCTACATGGTCCCCCGCGGTGTCGAGGCTTACATCGACGCCCAGGGCTTGTATCGAGCTGCAAACGAGGATGAACGCTGATCGAGGTATCGATCCCCGGTGGGGCCTCAATGATCGAGGAAGACCGCCGGCTTGACCTTGAAGAAGCGCGCCAGAGCCTCGATATGCTTGAGGTTCAGCTTCCGCTTCCCGGCCAGGATCTCGGAGATGGTCGAGACCGAAAGACCCGTTCCGGCCGCGACGTCGCTCTGCGTGACAGAGTGAGTCTCGATCAGGAATTCCAGCATCTCCGCACCCGAAGCCGGCGGGATGGGGTAATGCTCGTCTTCATATTTCTCGACGAACATGGCCAACGCCAGCAAGAATTCGGTCTCTTCCGGAGTGCGGTGACTGCCCCGGTCACTCAAACGATAGAGTGTTGCGATCGCGTGATCATACTCCTCTTCCGAGCGGATGAACCGGAGGGGGCAATCCCGGAACAGATCCAGGTACTCATCGTTGGCCCGGGGGACGCCTCCGGTCTTTGCCGTCGCTCTCCGTCCTTGTCGCTTTTTCGCTCGAGTCGCCATGCCGAATCGCCTCCTGGTCGTGATCTGGGGCCTTCCACGTGCCTCTGTCGTATTCCTTGCGCGTCAACACGTACCGGACGAGAATCACCTGGTTCTGGAAATAGACCTCGATGATGAGCCTGTATTTATTCCCACCGATATTGATCACAATCCGATCGCCGACGCGATCGGCGCCTGGGCAATCGGCCTTCAACTCCGCGAAGTTCGCCCACTTCGCCTTCGTTGCGAGCTTGAACCACCGGCGTAACGGCTCCTCGGCGTCGGCGTGCACCTCCCAGAATTCGCGCAGCGCTCTTCGCGAGATGACATGCATATCGGGCTCGAAGTTCCTGCGGTCCCGTGGATCGACCTCTCATCGTATTTCGCAAAATCAGAAAATGCAAGTCCGATGTGGCTCCCGTCCCGCTCAACTCTGCGGCGTTGGCATTCGGATCATTCTCGTGCCCTCCCGAGCACTCAAACGGAGGAGTGCATCGATAGCATAATCATATTTATAGTTATAATGTGATAAACCGAAGTCACCCTACAAATCCCGATAGTTCTCCTCGAACATGGCGATGCGGCAGCCGGAGTGGTGTCGCCAGATGCGCATCCATCGCCGCTGGGGGGGCAGGGCCAGGATTTCAGCCGGGGAATACCGCGCCAGTTGGCCGGCTCGCCGATCTTGAGGGTGCGGGCCGGCGGCAAGCTCTCAACCACCGCGACCGCCTGTCGCGGGTCGAGGCAGACCCAGGCCAGGAGGATCGAGGAGGTGATGTCGTTGGTGTCGCGGAGCGGTCGGCTGCGCTCGAAGGCCGCGACCGGCTGGAAGAGCGTCGCGGCCACACGGCGGTCATACCGGGAGAGGAGCATCGCCTCGGCGACCATCGGAGGCTCGGGGTGGCCGAAATCGGTGCGCGGGTCGTCCCCGGGGGCGCGCAAGGCGACGGCCCGCCAGAAGACCTCTTCCCCGGCTTTGAACAACTTGGGCGCGAGGCCGGCGAGCGCCACCGGCTTCAACTCGTCCTTCTGCGCCTGGATCGCCGCGACCGATTGTTGCAGGAGCGGCCGCGCCTCATCACGATCGCCCAGGGCGATCCGCTCCAGAGCGATCATCTCCAGCAACCCGCAACGGATCAGCGGCCCGACTTCGTGCTTCTCTCGTCGAGGCGACTCGGCGCCCGTGATCTGGATCAACTCCTGGACCTTGGTGAACCCCTGGAGCGATTCGACCAGCTTCATCGCCCGATCCAGCGATACCCGTGCCGCCGCGAAGTCGCCCGCTTCGCGCTGTCGCTTCGCAATCTCGGGCAGGATCGCGAACACCTCCAGGTCGCCCCAGTCGTATTTCTTGAAGTCGAAGCGTTCACACGCCTCGGACGCGCGGCGGAGCGTCTCCAACGCTTCGGCCCGGTCGCCCAGCTTGAGCTGCGCCTCGCCGACAGAAACCAGCGCGAGAAACTTCAAGCCGCCACCCTCGGCACCCGGCCGTGGATCGGCGAGCACGTCCTTCGCGGCCTGTTGCAAGCTCAGGCGCAGCGACTCTTGGGATTCGCCCGCCGGCTTCGGCGGCGCTGCGTGGGTCCCCAGCGCCAGCGCGATCCCGGCGAGCAACGCTCCCACCAGGCCGATTCCTTCCGGCATGGTCAATTTCATCGAACGATCTTCCAGACTGAAGATCCGACGAATCCGGGTCGAGAGCTGGCGATCGGCCATGGCTGTCGCGGGCGCGACGGGACGGCCTGCGCGGCGCGCCGCTGCTACCGCCACGAGCATCTCGACATAAGCCTCCGGCCGGCCCAGCCGCGCCACGACCAGGCGATCACAGCACAGCTCGCGCTCGAGCCGGACCCAGCCCGAAAGCCACCAGGCCACCGGGTGGAAGAACAGCAGCGATTCCACGAGCCGCTGCGACAGGTTCACCAGGTTGTCCCATCGCTTCAGATGGGCCAGCTCATGGAGCAGGGCCATCTCGATCTCCTCCACACTCCAGCTGGTGATCGCCGCAGGCGGGAGCAGGATCAAAGGGCGGACGACGCCGATGAGGATCGGCGCGGCGACGCGGTCGCAGACCGCGACGCCGATCCGGCACGCGATCCCCAGGGAATCGGCCAGGACGCGACAACACCGCGGGATCTCGCCGGACTCGACGAAGCGACTCGACCGGCGGATCCGCTCGACGCCCACCAGTCCCGTGGCCAGCAGGACGAGGTTGAGCGGCGTGCCGGCCAGCCAGAGCCACGGGAGTCCCGCCGCGAGGCCATCGAGCCGCGCCCGAACGGATCGGCGATGCGGCTCGGTCGGCCGATCGGGCGAGCTCATCCGCTCGGGCACTTCACTCGCTGGCATCCTGGCCATCGGCGCCACCGCCATCGCCGACGTGTCGCCACCGCCAGCACAGACGGAGATCAGGGACGATCCCCGTGCCGGCTCGAAAACCCACACGAAAATCACGACCGCCGCGATCGCCAGCGACCCGAGGCAGACCAGGGCCAGGGCGTACCGCGTCTCGGATCGGGCCGACCGCGCGAGCCTCCGCGAGATCGCGGCCGCCAGGCCGAGGGTCGCCCCGACCCACCACAGATGCAGCATCGTCCAGCCCGCCGCCGTCCAGACCGGCGAGGCGGTCATCGAGGTTGGGTTCATGGTCTGGCTCCTTCCTTCGCGGGCGCGGTCGTCTTGTCCGTCCGGGCTTTCAGCAGGTCGAGGATCTCCCGGCACTCCCGATCGTCGAGCTCTCCCTCCTGGATCAGGTGGGCGACCAATCGTCGCGCCGAGCCGTCGAACAGATGCTGGACCAGCTTGCCGAGCAGGCCCGAGACGGCCGCCTGGCAACTGACCCGCGCCGACCACAGGTAACCCCGTGAGCCGTCCTCACGCCGGACCAGCTCCTTGTCGAGCATCATCTTGAGCATCGTGGCGACTGTGGTCAGTGCCACGGCCCGGCGCTGCTGGAGCGCCGCGTGAACCTGCCCCAGTCCGGCGGGACCGATCGCCCACAGGACCTTCAGGATCTCCAGTTCGCCGTCCGTCGGCTGTCGACTCGCTCGTCTCGCCATCCTGGCAGTCCCTCCCTCCTGGATCGTTGGTCCCAACCCATGACGCGGCGGTTTCTATAGAGATCGAAAGAAAGCGTCAAGGGGGGATCCTCCGATCCTCCGGACGGTCTGAAGGCGGGACTCCAACATCATGAAGTTACGGCGTCTGTTGAAGAACGCCGATGATGGATCGGGCTGCGCTGAGCCCCTACAGTGAAGGGCTCCAGAAGAATCTGGCGAAGACGGCGGCGAAGAGAGTGAGGATCACGCCGGCGATGCCGAGCACGAGTCCGGCGACGGCCAGACCCTTGCCGGACAGCGTCCCCCGCGCCTTGTCGATCTGGCGGAGTGCCAGCGCGCTCACGACGATCGCCGCCAGGCTGCCAATGCCGCAGAGCCAGAGGAGGCCGAGCACCAGTCCGGCAAAGGCCAGCGGGCTGGTGCGCGGCGAGAGGTCCGTCGGCGACGGCGCGCGCCGGCTCGGCGCGGTGGAAGGACCCGGCCCGGCGACTGCCGCGGCCTCAGGTGCGAGGAAGTCCAGTTCGGGAACGAGGAAGCCCGGAGTCCAATCCTCCATACCGCTCTTCCAGACCAGGGTGTCCGATCCGATCACGCCGCGGGCCGCCAGGCGCTGGAGTTCGGAGAGCGGCACAGGTCCTTGACGGGTCCCGTCGCGGGCGTAGTACCACTCGGGCGCTTCCCCGGTCGCGGGCCTGGTCGAGCCGGAGTGGTCCCCGGGATCGTCCACGACGAGGAACTCCGGGAGATCGGTCGTTCTGGCTGAGACGGTCGATCGCGGCAATCGCCCGGCCTCGGTCTGGGAGAAAAGCCCGGCCAGGCTGTCGGCGCCGACCCACGTGTGGCGGTCTTGCGAGACCTGGTGGAACCGAGCAAGCTGGCCGCGGTCGCGCAGGGATCGGAGCTGGGCCCAGCTCAGCGGACCGAGGACGCGTCCCCGTGCCCGCACGTACCAACGGCCCGATGCCTCTGCGCCTGCCATGATGGGCCGCCCCTCTCGCCGCGTCGAGGTTCGGGCTCCGGTCGCCGGTTCGGCTCACGATCGGCCCTCATCCGGCGGCGCAGCGAAGACCGGCCGCCCTTCGGCCAGCGCGGGGTCGTCGACCACGGAGAGCCGCGGCTGGGCTTGATCGATGGCGCCGATCTTCCGCCAGGTGCCGTGGCCCTCCTCGACGGCCATGATGACCCAGAGAGTCCCCTGGGCCGGTAGGACCGATCCCGTCCGGACCCGCCAGCCGTCCGCCTCGCGGGCCAGCCACCCGACCGTCCGCGGCCGGCGCGCGATCCGGCGCTCGATCTGCGCTCGACGTTGGAGCGCGTCCTTCCGCAATGGGGCCAGATCGGGCAACGACCGCAGGGCCGCGGTGGCCCGGGGGCGCATCAGGTCGGCCTCGTCGCTCTCCGGATCCATCCAGGGGACGTTCACGTCCACTTCGGCCTGGTCCACCAGGTTCTTGAAGCCTCCCAGGGCCTCGCGCAGCGGCGCGCTCCCCTCGACCGCCAGCTCCAGGACCTTGCGGAGCAGGGCCATCCGGAGCACGGGGTCCATCCCTGACTGGGACCGGATCCGCTCGACCAGGTCGAGCATCGCGGTCTCCCAGTCGATCCGCCGGGCATCCTGGAGCAAGATCGGCTTGAATGCGGCGGCGATCTGGGACTGGGGGGCGACGCCTGACCACTGGACCCAATCGGCGATGATCTTGGCGGTCCGCTCCTTGCCGTCGAACCCGGCCAGGTACCGGATCGATTTGGCATCGCGGGCGGGCTTCTGGGGCGTGTAGTAGCGCCGGGGACCATCGGCGGAGGGGGGCTTGACCACGACCATCCACAGGTTGTCGACCAGGATGTCGGTGAGCAGCCGCTGGAGCTTGGTGAGGGCGCCGTCGGCGTCAGCCCCGCGGCGGGCGATGGCTTCCATGGCCCCCTGGTACGCGCCGGCGCGGTCGGCGTCCGGCGCGCCGGGGTGCTGGACCAAGAACTGCCGGCAGAGCTCGGCGCGGATCTTGGCCTCCTGGGGTGCGATCGACAGGCCGCCGTCCTTCCAGCCGGCCGCAAGGCGGTCCCAGGCGGCCAGGGCGTCCCAGAGTGGCTGTTCCTTGAGCGTGATCGTGATCGCGCGCGAGCGGGGGGTGTCGGGGAAGGTCTTGACGTAGGTTTGCAGCGCGGCGGCGAATTCGCCGGCCTTGGGGAATCCCCCGCTCACCGGGGCATTGGCCACCGCGGCGGTGATTGCCTCCTCGAGCCGGACCTGCTGCTGGCGCTGGTCCAGGCGACCGCGCACAGCATTGATCCGCTGGTCCAGGCTGCGGGCGCGGGCCTGGATGGCCTCGCCGGCCAGGGCCAGATCGGGCCCAAGGTCGCGCAGGGTGCGCCCGGTCTCGATCAGGGTCTCGAGGACGGCCGCCTCCTTGGCCCCGCCCGGCTCGACCGAACCGGCTTGCTGCTCAATCCGGTCCAGGTTGCGACCGATCTCGGCCAGGCGCGGTCCCAGTTCCTTTTCCTCCCGGGCCTGCTCGGCCTGGAGCGCCGCCGCGCGGCGTTTCTCCAGGTTCTCCAGGGCCGCCTTCTCGGTGTCGAGGCGGGCCAGCGATCGGGCGGCCTCCAGCGCGGGGATCTTGGAGGCCGAGGCGGGGGCCGCATCGGCGGCGCGCATGGCCTGGTCGAATTGCAGGGCCCGCTCCGCCTCCTTGTTCCGCGCCACGTCGACCCGCTGACGGACCTCAATCAGGCGGGCATACGACAAGAGCGCCGGGTCCTTCGCCTGGAGATCCTGGAGCACCTCGGCGGCCCGGTCGACCTCGCCGAGCTCGAGCATGTCGCTGATCGAGGTGGCGACTTGCTCGGCTTCCGAGGCGCGGGCCTGGCTGTGGACGACGTAATAGATCAAGGTGGCGGCCAGGAGCAGGGCGGCACTGGCCGCGGCGGCGTTGAGGTAGAACCGTCGCGACTGCCGCGCCTCCGCCGCGTGGAGCCGGGAAATATAACGCTGCTGGAGACCCTCCGGCAGGCTCTGACCATGGCGGGACACCTCATGGGCCAGCCGCTCCAGCTCGTTGGGCGGGAGGAAGCCCGGGTAATCGAGCGCGCGGACCAGGGCCGTCACGGCCGCTTCGCGCCGGCGATCCTCGTCGACGCGGCGATCCTCGTCGGCGAGCCAGTCGAGGGCCGGCTGGACTCGCCCGGCGATCGGGTCGTCGCGCGCCAGCGCCGCCGTGGCCGCCAGCCTGGCCCATTCCTGGCGTGCCAGGCGGCCGCGGATCGAATCACGGCCGTTGTGCGCCTCGTCCAGCCGGGACGCGACCTCCTCCAGCACAGCCCGTGTCCGCTCGCCGCGCAGGTCCGCATCGGCCTTGCGCAGCGACTGAATCAGCGCCGGTGAGGGCGGCTCGGCCCACCCCGGCTGCTCGACCTCCGCGACCAGCCGCGCGAGGGCCGCCGCGTCGTGCATTCGGACCGCCTCGGTCGCTTCGTCCTGGATCTGCACCAGCCGGACACTCTCGTAGGCCCGCTGTTCATCCACCCAGATCGCGTTGGCCGGATCCTGGGCCGCGAGCTGGCGCACCACGGCGATCCGGCTCCGGAGCGGCGCCCGCTGCAAGGCCAGCCGGCGATGGCGGCGCAGCAAGTCCTGCAGCGGATTCTCCTCCGCGTACGCCTCGTTCAGCAGCCGCGCCGGCTCGATCGGCAAGCGGGGCGCCGGCTCCAGGTCGTGCAGGTGCACCAGGTCGTCCCACTCGGCGCGCTCGGGGAAATCCAGCGCCGCCAAGGTCTCCAGCAGGTTCGGCTCCGACTCGGCAAGCTGGATCGCCTCGGACCGCAAGCCCTGCTGCAACAGCCGGTGACACCGGCCCAGCCGCTGCGTGATCTCGTGGCAGGCCCCGGCGTACGACGTGGCCAGGGCGGCCAGGCGGCCGTTCCGCGCCGGATCGCCGGCGTGCAGGAGGGTGCGGATCTGCTCGACGATCTGATGGGGGTCCGTCATGCTCGTGGCCATTGGCAAGTGGCTGGTGGCTAGTCAGACAAAGGACGCAACGTGATCAATCGGGGCCGGCGAACTCGCCGATCCTCGCCACCTCCAGGGTGTTCGAGCCGCCGACGTCCAGGGCGATGACCGCGCTCAGCTCGGTTCGGGCCGGCTTCGTCAAGAGGTCCTCGAATTGTTGGATCGCGTGGATCGCTTCGAGGTCGGCGATCTCCCGCTTCAAGCGCTTGATTTCCTCTTGATGCTGGTCGCCGTCCTGCGCGAGCTCCTCGAGCCGGCTCCGGCGGAACTGAATCGGATCCCGCTCCTTGTCCTCCTTGTCCTGGGGAGTCTTCTCCTTCAAATCCTTCAGCCGGGCGGCCCTGTCCGCTCGTCCGGCGGTTACCCGCTTCCGATCCAGGTCGACCCGCACGGCGATCATCTCCGGATTCTCCGCGTCGATCGCCACTTTGAGTGTCACCTCACCAGGGATGAGGTCCTGCTGCGGTGGTACGCAGCCGCTCCCGTCCGCCGTTCCTACGACGGCCGCTGCCGGTTCGATCACGCGGCGGACGGGGTCTTGACCCTCGGCACCAGGCCGCGCGATCACGACCCGCCAGCGCCGGATCTTCAGCTTCCAATGAGTGCCGGCGAGGACCTCCGGATGCTGGGTCCAGGGGATCGATTTCTGGCGATCGTCCAGGCGTTCATACAAGACCGGCCCCTTTTCCCAGATCGGGAGCGGAGCCGGGTCCTTGAGGATCACGCCCCGCAGCAGGGTGAGGACCGATCGGCCGGCCCGCGTCTGGAACTTCAAGACCGCGTCCCGCAAGGCCTCGACGGTCGTGGAGTGGTTCTTGGCCTCCTTGGTCCACGCGAAACTCCAGGTTTTGGCGTCGGTGCGGCTAAGCTGCGCCAGGGTGAAGCGGCCGCCCATTCCGCTTACCGTCCTGGTCGCGATCTCCCAGGTCGACGGAGCGGATGCCGGGACAAGTTGGAACTCGGGCGCATTGAGGATCTCGAAGCGGTCGCTCACCTCCGCGGGCAGGCGGAGCTCGCCGTGCCGCCGGTCCCTGGCGGCGAACAGCGACCTGGGGACATCGGGGAGGGTGAAGGCCAGGCACAGCGGCGGCTCGGGCCGGGACCGTTGGGCCACAGGCTGGGGCTCGGCGGCCTTGCCGATCACCTCCTCGGTCTTCGTGACTACCGGGACGGGCCGCGGCTCGGGCCTGTTGGCGAGTCCTGACTCGACAGCGGACTTCGCCGCCTCCTTGGCCTCCACGGGCGCTGTCTCCGGGACTTTCGCGAGGTCGACTCCTGTCCGGGCGACCGGCCGGCTGGTCGCGTGCTCGAATCCCAATCGTTGCCGGACGGTGTGCGACCAGAGGAGTCCGCAGGTGATCAAGGGCACCAAGCAGGCCGCGGTGATGACGGCGACGGCGGTCTTCCTGGACCGGCGCCGCGGCGGGTGATCGTCGGCGAGCAAGGAGCGCGGAGGCTCGATCCGAACGGCCGGAACCGGGTTCGGGGCGTGGGCGACGGTCGCGGCCGGGCGCGCGGTCCGGGCGGTCGACCCCGCGGGGGAGGGTCGGCGGCCGGCCGTGACGGACGTTGCCCGGCCCACCGCGCGAGCCGGTGGCGGCAGCGGATCCGCACTGGCGGTTTCCCGGAGCTCGCCGGTGCGGGCCAGGTGGACCAGTGCGCCGCCTTGGGCCCGGCCCAAGGGACGGCAGAGGTCGACGACCATCGCATGGGGGAGCTGCCGGGCGTGGTGCGCCTCGGGCGAGCCGTCGAGGACGCCGCGCCAGGCGCAGGTGACCCCCTGGGGGAGCGTGAGGAAATACGTGCTGAACTCGACCTCCCAGCGCCGCGACACCGGCAGCAGCGCGATCGCCTCGGCCAAGAGCGGCAAGAGCATCGTCCCCGGCCGGTAGACCAGGAATACCGGCCGGCGGGGGTCGGCCAGGAACGCCTCGGCCAGCGCACCGGCCCAACCGCCATCGCCGGTCAGGGCCTGCCAGGCCTGGGCAAGGCCCGCGGGCTGGTCTCCCCGAGGCGGTTTCCTCCCTTCCGAGAGCACCTGAGGCCGGCCCTCCCAGGCCCTTTGCATGAAGCCGGGCTGGCTCAGCAGCCAGGCGGGTCCCCCATCCGGCCGCTCGTCGGCATCCAGCACGACATGGTGGGCGTACTTGTTGGGACGACCCGAGTAGTCCAGACCCGCCGGACCGACCCGCGACAGCACATCCAGCACCTGGTCCCCGACGATCAGCCGGACGTGCGCCAGCACGACCGGGTTCAGTTCCTCGGAGGGATCTCCCGGTGGATAAACGGCCTGGTAGGCGCTGAAGCTCTCGAGTCGATCGGCGAGGGGACCCGGCAGGCCGGCCGTGACGGCGACCGGGCCGAAACCCCGGCTGCCGGGCTTCAGTCCCCGAGCAACAGACGTGTAGTGCAGTTCCTGGCTCATCGATCCCTGTCCGGGCTCGGGCACGGGCGCCCCGGCCCCGCCCGGAGTGCGCCAGTGCAGGGCCGGTCACCCCAGTCTAACGCATTCTCGCGTTGCGCTCGATCCTCTCCCGACCGTCACGGTCGAATCGGACGGCGACTGTGAGGGAACAGAACCGCACTCAGTGGCACTCTCGCTCTGGGGATCGCTCGCCCCTAATTCGCCTTACTTGCTGCGTTTGACGAACCGAGGGATGAGCCGCGACGAGATCCGCGAGAGGCAATAGAGCAGGGGCGCGGTTACCCAGGTGGGCTCGATGTCGGCCGGCCGGATGGCCGGCAGGCCCGAATTGGGATCGAGCTGGATGCGCGGACCCAGCGAGCTGACCGCGATGTAGGTGATGTCGCTGGCGAAGGTTTCGACCGCGGCGACGGTCTCCGGGCAGTAGTGGAGCAGGATCCTTCGGAGGAGCTGCGAGAGGTGGTCGATGCGGTCCATGTCGACGCCGGTGACGCCGTCCCTGGTCCGCCAGGGCTCGCCGGCCTTGTCGGTATCGAGCAGGTGGTTCCACTCATCGAGCTTGGAAAGGACCACGACCAGGGGCCGATCGTAGGGGACGGTGTGGGGCAGTCCCGCGTGGCGGCGGATCCGCGCGGCCGCCTCGTTGAGAATCGTCTCCTGGCGGCTCACGCGCCCGGCCATGGTCGTGGTGCCGCCGCTGCCGGCGCTGCGGCAGGCGGAGCGGAACCGCGGGTCCTGCGTCGGGTCGAACATGAAGAGAATCGCCCGCGATCGCCCCAGATGCCGCGTCACCGGGCTGGACGCCGTGTCCTGGCCCGGTTGGAAATGCTCCCCGGCATTGTCGTAGAGGCAGAGCATCCGCGCCAGCTTCGCCGAATCGGCCCGGGAGTGACCCTCGCGCGGCTGCATCGTGAACAAGAACGGCCGCGGATAGCTCACCGTCTGCTGCCCGTAGGCCACCGTGTCGTACAACTCGCCTTGCAGCTCGGTCTTGCGGATCAAATTGCCCAGTGGGATCAGGCTGGCGTCGTCCGGGCGGAGGAACAGTGATTCCTCACACTCGTTCAGCGCCCGGTTCGACGTCGGGTCGGCGTCAGTGAAGGTGACATGGAAGTGCATCGGCAGGACCTGGCGCAACTGCCAGGTCATGGTGGTCAGGAAGTACGACTTGCCGCAGGCGGGGCTGCCCAGGATCGAGAGGAACAGGGGCTCCATCTCGAGCATGGCTCGGGGCACGGGCAGATGGCAGTACGGGCACGCCAGGCTGCGGCAGATCATCCCCTTGGCGTCGACGGCGTTGCCGTCGACCGTGAACCGGCTGGGGAGGAACCGCTGCTGCCGCTCCGGGCCGAGCATCGGGTCGCCCAGCATCTCGATGTGCTCCGAGATCCACAAGACCTGCTCGGGCGGGAACGACTCCCAGCAATGCGGGCAGGTCACCCGTGCCAGCAGCCGGATCGGCTGTGCTTCGGAGACGCGCTGCTCACTCTCCACTCGGCTCATCGTCGCGGTCCCTCCACCAACCTCCCGCATTGCCAGCCCTCACGATGTCGATCACCGCCGATTCATCAGGCGACATAAATCGTCTCCGCCGTGCCGAGGATCGCCCGCCGGCGAATCCAGTTCTCGCTCCTCTGGATCGTCGTTCGATCGACGAGATCCACGGGATGCCCGACGATCGCCGCGAGCTCCTGCTCCATCGTGACCATGTCGAAGTGAGTCCAGGGCACGTCGTCGGCAAACCTGTGGAGGAAGTCACGAGCGCTGTCGGGTCGAAAGTCGTCGCGAAGAGACCAGCCGAAGACGGCCAGCTCGCGGATCGTCCACCGATGACAGAACTCGGCGATCTCGTCCCTTGGCAAGGTGATGCCGTGTCGCGAGGTCGTGGTCGTGGTGCTCCTGGCGCGGCCTCCACCGGAATGGCCCCGTGCACGACCGTCGCCCGAATCAAGTCCCCATCATCATGATACGCATTGGCGACCTCGGGGAAAGCCCGGTTCGGTGGTTCCCAGGCGCGACTTCCGCGCGGGAGTGGAGCCATTCGACCTGGGCGAACGCGTCGTGGTTGTGGATGCTCTCCTGGTTTTCTGCGTGGACCCGGAACCAGGCGACGCGCGGATCCTCGCGCGGGATGATGGCTGCGTTCCGCACCATGTCCTTGACGAAAGCCGGGTTCTCGTAGGCCTGCATCGTCACGAACCTCGCTGATTGTGCGCCCCGTAGTCGCTGATCGCCTTTGCAGGGGCAGAGGCTCGTCACGGGGACGCGCACGCCCAGCGCGAAGTCATCCCTGGTCTCGGTCGCTTCGCCGAGGAACGAGCACACGCAGCCCATCAGGGCCTGGGCACCGCTGACCGGGGCGACGCGCTCCAGGAAGCACGGGAACCGTACCTCCACGCGGGAGTTCTCGGCCTGGAGGCACGACCTCAGCTCGCGGAGCAGGGTGGGGAGAGTGAACAGGGTCATCTCGCCGCGGTGCTCGTTCAGCACCTCGACGAAGCGGCTTATATGAGTCCCCTCGAAGTAGTGGGGCGGGTTGACCGGCATGGTCAGCCTCGCCACGGTCGTCGAGGTTGTAGCTCAGGGCGAGTCGGGTGTTCGCATGGACGTCCGGACCATCCATGGGCTGGAGGAAGAAGTGCGGGAAGTCGAGCCCCTCCAGCCTCTCCGGCGGCAAATCGGACTGGGGGAAGACCAGCTTCAACTCCTGACCTGCACGCAGGAGAAGCTCCGACCCAGCCTTCGGGCTGACCGTGATTCAGTCGAGCCCCGGGGGCGGTATTTGTCATTGAATAATCAACCACGGCCATAGGCCGTGGTATTAGGAAGGCCCCCCCGAGGGGGCAGTCTACGTGACGTAGCCCCCGTTGGGGGCTGTGGGGTCAAACAGACAAGCGACATTCCGCAATGGCACAGTGTCACCTTCTCCACCGCAGACACCCGGGATGCCAAGCCCATGGAACCCTCGGTCGAAAGGCGCCGAGGCACTCGTACCCTTCGGGGCACTCCCGGGATGCCAAGCCCAACGATTTTACCGGAGGAAGGCACGCCGGATCGCTCGAAGCTCTTCGGGTCACACGGCCATAGGCCGTGGATTTAGAAAGTATTCAACCGCAGCCTCCGCAATGATGTCAACATACGAGTCTTCGAGGCGCTGGCCTGCGGCGCTGCTGGTCACCAATGACCTCGCCGACAACGGCCAGGCCGAACTGTTCACCGACGGCGTGCACCTGGTCAGCTATCGCCAACCTGGAGCGCCTCGCAGCCTGCCAGTGGACAGGCACCTCGAAGAGTCGGAGCCCAATCCCTTCTTGAGACGGCCGGTTGAGGACGAATTCAGGGGTGTGGCTCGATTCGGCTGAGGATGGCCCGTGCGATGTCGGTGGCGATCGAGCCGGCGGCGCCGTGGTCGCGCGCCCAACGCAGGTGGGGCAGAGCGGCGGCACGGTCGCCGGCCTGGAACCGGTCCAGGCCGAGGAACGCGTGGGCCTCGGTTTCCTGGCGGGCTCCGACGGCGGCCTGGAGCAGGGCCGCCGCGGTCAGCTCGCCCCGGAAGTAGGCCAAGATCGGAGACGGCCAGGCTCGGTGGGGGAGATGGGTGAGGGCTTCGTCAAGCACCTGGCGCGCGGCGGCCTCGCGCTCGGTCCCCCGCGCGCCGAGGACCGCGAGCAGGGCCATGTAGGGGGCAAGGCCATCCTGCCAGCCCCGGAGTGCGAGGTAGGCGCGGGCGTCGTTGTCGGCCCATTCGGCCCCGGCGGCGAGGCGTGCCCAGCCCCGCGCGAGGTAGGTCTCGGCCCGCTTCGGGTCGATCGCGATCGCGCGATCGTAGTCGGCCAGGGCCCCGACCCAGTCGCCGCCCTCACGGCGGGCGTGGCCCCGATCGGAGTAGACGCTCAGCTCCTGGGGAGCCAGGCGCACGGCCATGTCGAACTCGTGCAGCGCCTCCGCGCCCCGGCCGCGCTGGGATTGGATCCGGCCGATGGCGGCATGAGCCGGAGCCAACCGCGGCTCGAGCCGGATCGCCTCGGTGTAGTCCTGGAGCGCTCGGTCCTGCATCCCCAGCCGGGCAAAGACCTCGCCGCGGTTGAAGTGGGTGAGCGCGGCGCGCGGCTCGAGCTGGATGGCCTGGCTGAGATCGGCGATTGCCTGGTCGTACGCGCCGATGGCATAATGGGCCAGCCCGCGGTTGGAGTAGGCACCCGCGTTCTCCGGATCCAGCCGGATCGCCTCGGTCAGGTCATCGAGCGCGCGCTCGAACTGGCCCAGGCTGGCGTACGCGGCCCCCCGGTTCTGATAGGCTGTCGCCCGCTTCGGCTCCAGCCGGATCGCTGTGTCCAGGTCCTGGATCGCGCGGTCGAACCGCCCGAGCCGGACCAGCACGCCCCCCCGATCCTTGTACGCTCCGGCATTCCTGGGCATCAGCTCGATGACGCGATCATAATCCGCCAGCGCCTGTTCGTTCTGCCCGCGGCGTCCATGGGCGGCGCCCCGGTAGCTATAAGCCTTGGCGAACTTGGGATCGATCGCGATCGCCCGATCCAGGTCGGCCACGGCGTCCTCGTCGCGCCCCAGGGTGTAATACGCGATCCCTCGACCGGCGAAGGCCCGCGAATGCGACGGGTCAAGCCGGATCGCCTCGGTGTAGTCGGCAATCGCCTGGTCGAACAGCCGCTGTGCCGCCAGCACGTCACCCCGACCGGCCCGGCCGTTGGGGTCGGTCGGGTCGATCGCGATCGCCTGGTTGTACGCCTCGGCCGCCGGCCCGGCCTGGCCCAGCCGGTGATACGCCTGGCCCAGCCCTTCGTAGGCACCGGCGTGGCTGCGCGGTGGTGCGAACCGGCCTTGGCCCGCCCAGAGCCGCGTCGACATGAGGAAGCTCTCGAGAGCCTCTTGGTCCCGCCCGAGCATCAGCAGGGCGATGCCTCGGTTGCCGAACGCCTCCGGATAGATCGGCGAGAAGATTCCGAACCGGTCGCCGAAACCCTGCATGAAGCGGAGCGTATTCAGGTTCATGCGATCGAAGTCGGCGAGGGCTTTCTCCGGCTGTTCGGTACGTAGATAACAAATGCCCCGCTTGTTCAGAATCGTCGTGTCGCGGGGATGCCGCTGGAGCACCTGGTTGAAGTACGGGATCGCCTCCGCGAAGCGACCTGCCTCGTAGAGCCGGAGCCCTTCGAGCTGCGCCGCGTTCGTTGCATTCGCACGGGCCGGCCCGACCACCAGCACGCTCGGCAGAATCGTCATCAGGCCGACAACCCGCGCGATCCTCGAAGCCCTCATGGCCCGTCCTCGCCTCGTTCGAGCTCGCGACATCCTCCTTTCCTAAACGTCGTCTCGATCCACCACGATCCATCGACCGCCGCGGCAGTGTGCGCGCGGGAGTTGACGGTCATGACGTTCGTCACCGACCGGACCGGCTCGACTCAACTCAACGGACCTTCGGGTGAGTCGATGAACGGCCGATGACCGCCGTGGCGTTCAGGACGAGGGTCTGGCCGTCGTCGAGGTGCGTGATCAGGACGCGGACGGCGTAGGTCCCCGCTCGGGCGTAGCTGTTCGACCCGTTGACGTCAAAGCTGGCGCTGGTGTTTTGGGTCAGGGTACCGGTGGAGAAGGCCCCATTTCCCCAGTCGATCCGGGCGGCGTAGCTGGCGGTCGTGTCGCCGGGCTCGAAGGCCGTGAACGAGCCGAGCGAGCCGGACACCGGACGGTGCGGCGAGCCGTCCAGGGTGGTGCCGTTGGGGTTCACGTCGAAGTTGAGCCGCACATTATTCTTGCCCACGACGATGGTGCGCGTGATCGAGGCCGCCAGGCCGCCCCCGCTGGCGGTGACGGTGTAGGTCCCGGGCTTCAGGGAAATGCTGTACCCGCCGCTGGTGAAGGTGGTGGTCGACCCCGCCCGAGCGACCCGGATCGTCACCCCGCCCAGGCCCTCGCCCGGCTCATACTCGCCAGTCCCGGCGGCATCCTGGAACACAACCCCCGTCAGGAACGGATTGGCCTTCTGGCTGGTCGTCGCCAGGTCGATCGTCGTGTCGGTGGTTCGCTCGGTGAAGGCGCCCGAGGAGTCGGTCGTATCCTGCGACGCCACGCCGATGCCCACCTGACGGAGGTCGTGGAGGTGGCCGCCGATGTCGAGCAGCATCACGCGATGACCCAGATCCGGGACCCCTTGATCGACGATCAGGTCGGCGAGGCTGTAGGTCGTATCGAGTGCCGCGTAGTTGGCGGGAAAGGGGACGCCGATCGGGGTGATGTTGGTATTGGTCTCGATGCTCTCGGCCCAACCTTTCTGCTGGAATCCCGTCGCCTCGATCCGCTGATCGGGACCGATCCCCTCCGGAGTGTCATGGTTGAAGTAGTTGCGGGCGATCATGTCCTGCGAGTGCAGCCGCGCCGCCTGGACCAGCAGGGGATTCATCGCCAGCGGCTGTGCGGGCGCGACCCCCGAGAGGTCCAGGCCCAGTGCGACGCCATAAGCGCCCGGATCGAACCGCGCGTCATCCAGTTCTTCCAGGTAGAGCTGTTCGATGTCCGTCGGCGGAAAGCCCGACGGCAATGCCCGGGATTCGAGGTCTTCGGTCCGGGGGTGGAAGTGTCGTCGTCGAGTCCTCGGGCGAGTGTGGAACATGCAGGGTGGACCTCGTCTAAACTCCCATCCGATCACCGGGCTGGACGCGATGGCCGCGGAGGAACTCGGCGGCGGCGACGGGCTTCTTCCCCGGGATCTGGAGAAGCCGGATCTGGACGGCGGCTTCGCCCGCCGCGACGACCAGGCGGTCACCCGCAGCCTCGATGACCTCGCCGGGGCGACCCTGGCCGTCAACGACCGCCGTCTTGTGGACGATCAGGCGAATCGGGTTCTTGCCGTGCGGGTCGCGCGGGTGCCAGGTCGTGAACGCGACCGGCCAAGGTTGGAGGGCGCGGACTTGATTATGGACGGCCTGGGCGGGCCTCGACCAGTCGATCTGGCCGTCCTCCTTCCGCAGCTTCGGCGCCTTGGTGACCTGCGATCGGTCCTGGGGCAAGACCGGGACCGGTCCGGCTGCCAGGGCGGCGATGGCTCGGGCCACCAGCGGAGCACCTAGGCGTGCCAGGCGCTCCTCCAGCTCGCCGGCCGTCTCGTCCGGGCCGATCTCGATCCTGGCGATGGCGAGGATGCCGCCGGCATCAATCTTCGGCGTCATCCGGATCACGGTCACTCCCGTCTCGGTCTCGCCGTTCTGGATGGCGCGGGCGACCGGGGCTGCCCCGCGATACGCCGGCAGGATCGAGCCGTGCAGGTTGATCCCACCCAGGCGGGGGATCGACAGCAGCTCGGCCGAGAGGATCTGGCCATAGGCCGCGGTCACCAGCAGATCGGGCGCCAGCGCGCGGATCAGGTCCAGGCTCTCCGGGGCGTTCACGTCCTCAGGCTGCTGGATCGGGATCGAATGAGCCAGCGCCGCCAGTTTGATCCGGCTGGGGATCCGCTCCTGCTTGCGACCCTGGGGACGATCGGGCTGGGTCACCAGGGCCGCGAGATCATGGCCGGTCTCCAGGAGATGCTCGAAGGTCGGCAGGGCGAAATCGCCCGTGCCCAGCATGATGATCCGGATCGGAGGAGCCATGGGTGCGGGAGGCGGTCTCAAAGAGGGGCCGGCGTTTGGGTCTGGTCTGGATCGGCGTGATCCGGCGGTTCCGCGGGGAGGTCGCCCGCCACATCGGGAGGAAGCTCGGTCATGGCGTCGAGCCGGCGTACCAGGTCCTCGTCGGACGGGATCTCGCCCCTGCGCTGCGCCTGGCGATAGGTCTGCTCGAATTCGCGGAGCTTCTCTTCGGCCGATCGCAGGACCAGCGGCTCGAGATAGTCGATGAACAATTTGCCGTCGAGGTGATCGGTCTCGTGCTGGACCGCGCGGCTGAAGAGCTCGTCGGCGTCATGCTCCACGAGGTTCCCCTCGAGGTCATAAGCTCGGACGCGAATCCGGCGCGCCCGCCGCACTTTCTCATACAAGCCCGGCAGGCTCAGGCAGCCCTCCTCGTCCTCGATCGACGCGTGCCGCTTGACGATCTCCGGGTTGATGAAGACTTTCTCCTGGTCCTTCTGCTGCGGGTCCGCCGTGAGATTCAACACGAAGAACCGGAAGGGAAGCGCCACCTGGTTGGCAGCCAGGCCGATCCCTCGGGCCGCATACATCAAGTCGAACATCGCCCGCACCGTCGCGTGCAAGGCGTCATCAATCTGCGTGACCGGCCGCGAGGCATAACGCAGCGCCGGGTGCGGGTAGTTGACAATCTGAAGCACGAAGAGGGCTCCATCGATCCTTGTCCGAAGTCCGTGATCCCGGATGCGGGAATCGACCGTCCCAGGCACGCGGAACGCTCCCCGCGACCTGCGAGCGGGACCAGATCGGACCCCGGGACCGCCTCTCTCATCCATGATGGCGGATCGACGGCCGCCCTTCAATCCCCGCGCTGGATCTTTGTGACCCCAGTCAGACCGAGGTTCGAGAGGACTGCGCGAAGGGGGGCCGCCGCTTCCTGGGCGAGATGGGCGTGGCCGGTCTCGTTGAGATGGCCGTCATAGGGGAAAACCAGCGTGGTCCAATCGCGGCGCGCCCGCGCCTGGATCGCCAGGTCGATCACGGGGACATCGATCCGCCAGCTCGCCAGGATGCGAGCCAGGGGGCTTTGTCCGTCCCTGGCGACGTAATTGGCGACCGGTCCCACGACGAGGATGCAGAGCTTCGTCCCGTGTCGCCGGCATTCTTGCTCGATCGCCCGCAAGAGGGACTGGCAGCGTCGCACAGGAGGTGCATCCGCGGACCGCGCGGCCAGCTCCGGGTCGGTCCACCAGTTCTTCGGCCCCTGGCGCGGATGAGCGGACGGGGCGTCCCAGCTCAGCAGGGCCCGTTGCAGGAACATGCCGAACTTGGAATGGAGGTTGATCCAGGCAACCAGGTGCTTGGTCCACCCCGGCTTGCGGAAGTAGTCGCGGAGGGGCCGCCCCTGGACATCGAAGCCGTCGTCGGGCAGCAGACCCTGGAAGTCATTGCCCGGATAGATGCACAAAACCAGGGCGTCAGGCGGGTTGACGGGCAGCACGTCGTGAATGATGCGATGCCAGTAGTCAAACAGGTCGGTCGCCGAGATGCCGTAGTTCTCACAGACCCATCGCCGCGACGAGTCGCTCTCGTTCAGCAGGCGTTCGAGCCGCGCGCAGAAGGTCGAGTCATACGGAACCTGCATCGCCTCGGTGAAGGAGTCGCCCACGAATGCGACGCGAGAGGCGGGCCCGGGCTTGACGGGTTCAGGACGGGCACGATAGCCCGCGGCATTGGTCTGGAACCGGAGGGAGAACTCGGCGCCATCGACCGAATACGTCGTGTCGGGCCACCATTTCTTCCCCACTTCGGTCTGTCCGGAACCGACCAGCCAGCGGTCGCAATGAATCCAGTAGCGAGGGCTCCAGAACAGCCGGAACGCCACCTCGGCCAGGAGCAGGGCGATCGTGAAGGCGAACAGGTTGGTCAGCAGGAGGAAGAGGACCCGCTTCCCCCCGGTGAGCTTCCCCCGACCCGACCCGAGGCGCGCAGCCTCGCCCGGTCGGTGCATGGTCTCGCTACCGACGGCCATCGCCTGCCCTCCCTGTACCGATTCCGCCTACTTGTTTTTCGGCAATCCGGATCGGGGAGATGAGCGCAAGAGAGTTGGGTCCGAACGATTTTCACGTTTGTCCGGATTCCATGGCCTGCGTCGACCTGCGGGACCAACGCGGGATCATGGTGCCGGCGCGAAGGGATTATCGGGGATCGGGGCGAACCGCTCGCCGGAATGGATCAAGTCATTCCAGGAGGCACCGGGGAGGAAGAAGCCGGGGCCGGAGTCGCCCGTGCCGGTTGCCGCGCAGACCTGGCCGTCCACGGTGGGGCTGCCAATCCGGAGGACCAGGTTCGGGCCTCCGGGGGCCAGCGTGACCTCGACGACCAGCCGGGGCCAGGGGAGCCCCGAGGTGGCGGGATACGGGCCCTCGTACTGGAAGTAGCGCGTGGTCTGGAGCTGCCCCAGCGTTTTGACCAGGGCGCTGATCCGCGACAGGTCGAGGCCCTCGGCCTCGGTGCCGGGATCGGGGACCCATTCGACCTGTCCCTGGGACGGAGGCGGCTGGCGGCGGCGCAGCGCGACGGTGCGGTATGGCCAGCGGAGGAGCACGCGCTCCGCGCGCTTCGACCCGAAGGACAGGACGCGGTGGTCGCGGAACTCGGCGTCGAAGAGCCGCGCCGTCGCCGCGCCCAGGGTGAAGACAAGGGGTTGCTCGTCGAGGCTGGCGTAATAGCTCTGGCTGCGGGGGACGAGGCCGCCGATCTTCAAGCGGTGCGCGCGATCCGACTCCCAGTCGACCTCGATCAGCGGCCGGTCGAGGCCGAATGCCTTGCCGTCGCCGATCGAGCCGGCCGCGATGTCGTCGACACGCAGATTGGCCAGAGCGGCCAATGCCTGCGTGATCGTCGGGACGTCGGCCGGCGCGTCCACCGGCGCGCGCATCCGCCACTGGTTGGGCTCGCCCTTGGGATTGGGCTCCAGCTCGTCGGTCCGGCCGCCCCGCCGGATCCTCACCTTGCGGATGCTTTCCAGTTTCTCCGTGAGCAGATTCCGATCCCGGAACGCGTAGGGGTTCTTCGGCAGGACCTCCATGAGGGTGTCGGGCAGGGCCAGGAGGACCCGGTCCCCTTCCAACCGGGCGAAGATCGTCTTCCTCAGGATGTCATGGCGGCCCAGTTGCAAGGACAGGACCGGAACCGAAGTCGGACCGGAGCGTTCCGCGGCCGGAGCGCCCCGCCGCACGGGGCCCGGTCCGGCCTGCCGGATCGTGATCGCCATCACCGGGGGATCGAGCTGTTGATCGGGGACTTTCTCGGGCTCGAGGAACTCACTGCTCTGGAGGTTCGCAAGCTGATTGAGGAAGGCCTGGACGGCCGGGGTATCGGCCCGCGCGGGGGTCGGAGAGGTGAGCTCCCAGCCGGATGCGTCCCTGGTCAAGCGGAAGATGTCGCTGCGGGTCCGGACCTCGATCGCGGTGACCGCGCCCGGCACGAGCTCGGTGACCTGCTGGCTCCGCAGGGACGTGGGACTCTCGGGGATCTCGCCCAGGGCCTTGGCGTTGACCACGACCACATCATCCTGTCCACCCTGCCGGACATAGGCGCGGTCCGGCTGGTCCGGGACGAGCTTGCCGACGTCCAGCACCACGGGCTCGTCCTCGGGGCGATCGGTCTTGAGCTCGACGGTAAACCTCGGCTCAGTCAGGCCGAATGGGGTGAAGTCCTTGACATTGTCGGCGACGAAGCCCTTGGGGATGTCGAGGACCCGCAGCGACGCCAGCGCGGCCAGCAGGCTCTCGATCTTGGCTCCGTTGGCGGGGACGGCGAGCGGGGCCGTGAGCCTCCATCGCCCGCTGGGTTGCCGCTCGGCCCGGATGACCTGGGGCTCGGGACCGACCGGTTTCGCGCCCTTGCCGGCCTCCCCGGGCCGGCGCCGCGTGATCGTAACGGACGCGACCTGGAACGTCGGCACGCCCATGACCACCGGCTGGCGCCAGGTGGTCACAGGCTGGTCGAGCGGCGTGAGCAGCTTGGCGTCGGCGACCTCGATCCCGGTGCTGCCGACGGGCCGGACGTAGCGGATGCCGCCGTTCGTCTTGCCAATGTCGAGGGTGGCCACCGGCCGGTCGTCCGTGCCGGCGAACAGCCGGACGGTCGCGGCCGGCGGATCGAGTCCGAAGGTCGCCGCCTCGCCCTCGATCGTGCCGGCCTGCGGCGACTTTCGCAGGTCGTGAAGGTTGCGCACCAGGGTCTCCAGCCGCGTCGGCTCGGCCGCCACGTCCAGCGGCTCGACCATCTGCCAGCGACCCGGACCCCGGCCCCGACGCTCGAAGACCAGGTGCTCGTCACCCCGGTCCACCTCCACCCGGCGGATCTCCTCTGCGGGCGTGTTGATCAGGTCGGGCAAGACCCAATCGGCTCTGCGCCGCTCGTCCTCATTGGTGCGCACGCCTGCGACTTGCAGCCCCCACATCGTCAGCAGGCCGCCGAAGAACAGGATCAGCAAGATGATCGTCGTGCGATTGGATTTCATGTCTGTATCAAGTGTTCAGTCTTCAGAGTTCCGTGTTCCGTGTCCAGTGCAGGCCAAGACAAGGTGTGAGGGTTCCGCTTTGTCTGTCTTGACGGAACACGGAACAGGGAACACGGAACACTCGCCCGCGCCGCGGGCGCCTCATTCCCGCCGGGCGACATAGACGATGAGTCCCAGAGCGATGATCAACATCATGGCCGTGACGGAGGGGACCATGATCAGCCGCGACCGGAGCTGTTCGTCGACCGCGAGCGTCAGCGCGACGTGGCTCTTGGCCGGGATGCCCAGGGTGTCGGGCCGTCCGCGGAGCCAGCTCACGCAATTCATGAGCAGGTCGAGGTTGGTCGGGGCGATCTGCTGGAGAATATTGTCGGCCATCGTGGCGCAGGAGAACAGCACCAGCCTGGGCTGCTCCTCGGGCACGACTCCCGGACGCGCCTCGCCCGCGCGGCGGGCGACCGCCACGCCGACGGTCACCGGGCCGGGCTCGTCGGCCGAGCGGTCCAGGGTCGGCCGCGGGTTGCTCGGGTCGGTTTCGGCCCAGGAATAGGGACTCGTCCGCAGGATCACGGTCGGAACCAGGCTGCGGTCCAGGGGCTGAGTCGCTGTACCCCCGTGCCCGGACATCCCGTAGACATGGATCGGCGCCGCCTGGGGCAGGAGCACCAACCGGTTGGGATCCATCGCCGCGACGATCGGATGGGCTGCTCCGCTGCGCGCCGGCGCCAGGACGAGCTCGAGTTTCCCCTCGTACTTCGACCTGGGATCGATCACGATGCCGCGGCCGATCTCCAGGTTGAACGACTTGAGGAAATCTTCCAGCCCCGAGGGGCTGGCGTTGCCCACGATCAGCAGGATCGGCCCGCCGCGATCGGCATAGGCCCGCAGCTTGGCCACCTCGCTGGGCTTGAACGGATCGGAGGGGTTGACCACCATCAGCAAGGTCAGGTCCTCCGGGATCTCCGCCTCCAGGAGCTTGAGGTCCACGACCTCGCAGCCGATGGCCGACAGCCGGGACTTCCAGTTGCCGATGCCCTTCCCCCGCGGATCCAGGTCGGAGGTGTCCGGCTCCTTGTGCCCGGTGGTGAAGGCGACCTTGGCCTTCTTGCCCTCCCGGAGGCGGATCAGCGCGGAGGTGATCGCATCCTCGCCCGTGAAGACCGACTCGAAGCGATCGAGGTTGCTGCGGATCTGATCGGGCCGAATCGGCTCGAACATCTCCTGGTTGCGCACCACGCGGAACTCCGCGTCCTGGCCCGCGCCGTACTCGAGCAGCACCCCGCCGCCGTGCAGCAGCGACAGGTCGGGGACGCGCTTGACCAGGTCTTCCACGCGCGTCAGGTCGGTGTAGGGGTCGAGGCTGGTGACCTGGATCAGCCGCGGGTTGATCGTATGATAGGCTTCTAGCAACTGGACGACCCGGTCGCGCTGCTGCAGCGCGACCTGGCCCCGCCCGAAGATCATCGTGAACGTCAGCGGCCGGTCCAGGCTGGTCAACTGGTTGAGCGTCGACGACGACAGGGAGTACGTCCCCTCGCGGGTCAGGTCCAGGGGCCGGCCTCCGTAGCGGAAGGCCAGCACGTTGATCACGATCAGCAGACCCGCCAGCAGCGAGGTATTCAGGAACGAGCCGGCGAACTCGATCGTCCGGCGGAGGCTCGGGCTGGCGTGCCGATAGCGCCGGTTGAGCCGGATCAGCAACAGGAGCAGGCCGAACCCCAGGGCGAACAGCGGCAGCGACCAGGGGATCCCCCGGTCGATCGCCACGTAGGCCCCGCCCAGGATCAAGAGCAGTCCGACCACCACGGCCGCCACGATCCGGTCGCGGTAGCCGGCGCGCGGAGCCTCGAGGTCGTCCTCGCTCTCGACCGCCTGGCCCGGCGGAGCACCCCGGAGCACCCAGGTCAGGACCAGGAACACCACCAGCGCCGAGCCGGCGACCCAGACTTCACCCCGACCCAGGAACGACAGGACCTTCTCGACCATCGACCACCGATCTCCCCCTCGTCGCCCTGGCTTTCGAGCCCGACGCGCCGGCCCGGTCCGGCTGGAAAACTCGACCGACTTCTCCTCACGGGTTCGTCCGAGCCTCCAGGACTTTCACGGTCAGCGTGAGCACGAGCACGCAGACCGACAAATGAAGCGCCAGAAAGCGCAGGTCGAACTGGCCCAGGCCGAGGCTCTGGATCTGGTAGAGGACCGAGGAGAAGCGGACGCCCTCGGCCCAGCCGGCGCGCTGGCGCGCCCCGAAGAGGTGGACCAGCGGCACCATCACGATCATGAAGAACAATGTGACGAATGTCCAGACCGCCGCGATGATCTGGTTGCGCGTCATCGAGCTGAAGAACAGGCCGATGGCCATGAACATCATCCCCATCGTGGTGAGACCGACTGTCAGCGCCAGGACCGGGCCGACGTCGAAGTAGAACTTCGCCTGGTAGTACAGGAACGGCAGGTACAGGGCGAAGGGGACGAGCAGGGCCCAGAACATGACGACGCCGGCGAGCCACTTGGCCAGCACGACCTCGGCCTCGGTGACGGGCAGGGTCAGCAGGGTCTCGATGGTGCCGCTGCGGCGCTCCTCGGCCAGCAACCGCATCGTCAGGACGGGGACGGCCACGAGGACGGCGATCCAGAACCCCGGGCTCCCCGAGATGTAGTTGAGCATCGGGTCGCGGAGGCTCGAGTATTCGCGCTGCGGCTGCCTCAAGGTATCGACCAGCTCCCAGAAGTTGAGGAAGGCGATGACCTGGAACGCCAACAGGACGAGGTAGGCCATCGGCCCCAGGAAGTAGGCGGCCAACTCGCGGATCACGAGTGTCGAGACGTGTCGCATGGTTCAGCCGGCCTCCCGATGGGCGTCGGCGAGCGTGTCCTGAGTCACGGCCTGGACAAACCGCTCCTCCAGCGAGCTGCGCCGCAGGTCGAGCCGGCGGAGCGGCCAGCCGTTGGCCGAGAGCTTCAGGCCCACGGCCTCGCGAAGGTCGCGCTCGCCGCGGGTATGGACCTGGAAGCCGGCGTGGTCGCCGTCCTGGCCGGCCAAGGTCACGCGCTCGACCCCCGGGACGGTCTGGAGCGCCGCCCGGATCGCCTCGGCCGGTCCCCGAGCCTCCACCACGATCGCGGTGTCCCGCCGCAGGTCCTCCTGCCGCTCGTCCAGCGCGATCCGCCCGCGCGCAATGATGATGACCCGTCCGCAGACGGCCTCGACCTCGGGCAGGATGTGGGTCGACAGCAGGATCGTGTGCCGGTCCCCCAGTTCGCGGATCAGATCCCGAACCTCCAGGATCTGCAACGGATCCAACCCGGCCGTCGGCTCGTCGAGAATCAGGATCGGCGGGTCGTGCACCATCGCCTCGGCCAGGCCCACCCGCTGCCGGAACCCGCGCGAGAGCTGGCCGATGATCCGATTCTCCACCTCCTCCAGCCGGCACCGCGCCACGACCTCCCCGATGGACCGGCGCAGCTTCAACCGCGGCACATCCTTGAGCCGGGCCCGGAACCGCAGGAACTCCCGGACCCGCATCTCGCCGTAGAGCGGGACATTCTCCGGCAGGTAACCCACAGACCGCCGGACCTCCAGCGGATCGTCGAGCACGTCGAAACCCGCCAGGCGCGCGCGGCCGCTGGTGGGCGTCAGGTAGGTGGTCAGCATCCGCATGGTCGTCGTCTTGCCCGCCCCATTGGGCCCCAGCAGGCCGACGATCTCCCCCTTGCCCACGCCGAAGCTGACCCGATCCACCGCCAGGAACGATCCGAACCGCCGCGTCAGCCGGTCCAACTGGATCATCGGTTCGTGATTTGTCATTTCTTACTTGTTATTGGTTGTTTGTGAGTCGTCGTGGGATTTGCTCCGCCGAACCGTTGCGTCCTCTCAGGGCCATGCGCCACAGGGCGGCCATCAAGAGCTAATAACTAATGATTAATGACCAGGATCGGATCGGGGCCGGGAAACCCAGACCAGCACCACCAGGGTCTGAGCGGGCGTGTCGACCGGCCCGGGCGGTCCGCCCGGGCCACGGGCATCCGATCGTGCGGCAACGCGATCGGGCGAAGGGGCCGGGGCGATTCTCACGGCGTCTGGGGAATTGGTGGTAGCCGCGCCCACGGCCAGGGCCCGATACCGCTCGGACCGGGGAGCCGACCCGGTCTGCGAGGGCGCCGGCTGCGCCACGGGTGCGCTGCGGTACTGTTCGGGGGTGGGCCTGCCGTCATCGACGTGCTTGATCGCCAAGGCATCGCGCGGAATATCCAGATCGCCCGCCGGTCTCGGCCGGAAGGTCTGGACATCACCGATGTCCGCCAACTGGGTGACGATCCTGGGATCAACGGTGGGCTCCTCGACCCGGTCCTTCAACGCCTGGCGGAGCCGGTGCCGGAGCATCTCCAACTCCTGCGGGCTGACCACCAGCGCGAAGACGGTGGCCTGGTCGGGATGCCGCGGATCGATCACGATCCCTTGGGCAATGGTGATCTTCACGTAGTGGTATCGCGTCGTTTGTTCCACCACGCTGGCCACCTGCTGCTGGGCAGTCCCATCCATGTCGGCGATCATCAGGACATGACGGAGATTGGGATTGTCCAGGTACTGGCGAGCATGTTCGAGTTCGGTGGGCGCTGAGACCTCCCGGGCCCTGGCCACGTCGTGGGATTTCGCCGGCCGCAGACCTCCCAAGTCGATCCTGCCGGACGCACCGTCATGGGAATTCGGGGAGACGGATGAGGGCGCTTGAGGTGCCGATGCGTCTAACTGGCGGACTGGTGTGGTTGACGGCAGGGATGTTCTCAAGTTGGGAGTCACCGGGTTGGAGTTCTCCGCCGGCCGGCCGGGTGCCAGGGGGCGCAACCGGAAGAGCCAGGGGCTGGCCAGCACGATCAGGATCGTCGCGGCGATGGCGGCGATCCGGCCGGCGGCTCGGGCCCATCGCGGGGTCGCACGGGCCGGCGGCAAGGCGACGGCCAGGAGTGTCCACAGGCGCTGTCGCATCCCGATTCGGTTCATCACCGGTCCGGTCACGTCGACCGGCGCATCGCGGGACAACCCGGCCAGCAGCTCGCGAACGGTGCTCAGATGCCGAAGCTGCTCCGCAAGCCGGGGATCGAAGGCCAGGGCCGACTCGACGGCCTGCTGCTCATCGGGGCTGAGCTGGCCATCGAGGTAGCCGCTCAGGAGTGAATCGTCATCGAGGGTCATGTCAGTCGTCTTCGGGGAAAGAGGGCCAGGGCGGGCTTGGCCTCATGCCTCCCGGGAACGTCTGCGGCGCTCGAGGGAGTCGGCGGTCCCGCCTCGGGGAGGAACGACAGTTCCTGACGCACGGGCTGCTGCTCGTCGACAAGGACCCGCAGGCGCTCGCGCAGCTCGCAACGGGCGCGGTGCAGCCGGCTGCGGACCGTGCCCACGGGGATCTGGAGGATCTCGCTGATCTCCTCGTAGCGCCGGCCGTCGAAGTCTTTCAAGATGACGACGGCGCGGTGCTCGGCGCCCAGGCGATTCAACGCGGCGGCGACGATCCGCTCGCGCTCGGCGCGCTCCAGCGGCGTGCTGGGATCGGCGTCGGCCGATTCGTCCAGGGCATGAGTTCCCCGCGCGGCCGTGCCTCGGCGTCCCAGGCGCAAGACGCGAACGCGCCGGCGGCGATGACCGCTGAGAGCCAGGTTGACGGCGATGCGATACACCCACGTGTAGAACGAGCTGTCTCCCTGGAACTGATCGAGCTTCTCGAACGCGCGGACGAACGCGTCTTGCAAGATGTCCTCGGCATCCTCGGCGGAGCCGACCAGTCTCAGGACGGTCGGGTACAACCGGCGCTGGTAGCGCTCGACCAGGATCCCGAACGCCTCGGTCCGGCCGGCCCGACAGGCTTCCACGAGGCTGTGATCGTCAGAGCACCGGGACATCACCATGGTTCGACGTCCGAGGTCGGTCCAAAGTTCCCCAAAATGCCGCGCCGGGTGCCGGGGGACTGGGGAGGTGGAGGGAGTCCGCATAGATCTATCCTACAGAACTGGGGCGAGAAAACCCACCACCTGGCATGACCCGCCCTGGGGTGGGGCGAGCACAATGCGTTCCCTCGAACGCTTTCTGGTGGGAGTGGAGTGGTTCCTCGGCAGTGGCCGATCCGGTATAAGATGAGAGGCTGCCGGTCCCGCGGAACGGCGATTCGGCGCTCTCCCGCTCCCACGATCGATTTGATCACTCGAGGGTGCCATGCCGTGGGGGGTAAAATGTCCTCATGGAGATCCTGTAATCCCGGACGCTCTTGCGGAGTGCGGGAAACCGATCACGTTCCCCAAGGGCTGGCACGAGGACGCCGTCGACGGGACCGGCCTTCCCCTTTGTCATTGGTTCCAATCGATTTGGGACGGTTACAGCCCCCAGCGCCAAGAGGAGGTCAAGCAACGGGTTTCCCTTGTGGAGCAATACCTGCGATGAGTCTCAACGATGCGGAAGCCGCCTACATTCACCGCTTCTGCCACGAAGTTTGGCACCGCCTCGAAGGACCGGACACGATACGAGAACGATGTCCCGGCCATTATTGGGACCTCGCCGATCTCGCGACGGTGTCCGGTATCCAACACGAGGTGATCCGGGCCGCTCAGGAATCCGACAACCAGGAGGAAGGGCCTCCGGAGGCACCCTTCCCCTGGGCCTCGCTCGATGCGCTTCGCGCCAGGGCCGAGGAATTCCGGAATCTCGTACCCGTTCCCACCCCATGACACCCAAGTCCCAGCGGCGGCCGGATTGGCGCGTGGGGTGGATACCGGCGATCAGGTGAGGGCAGCTCGATGGACACCGTGCGCGTGGGATTGATCGGCTCCGGATTCGTCACCTCGATCCACTTCGAAGCGCTGCGGCAGGTCGCCGGCGCCCAGGTGATCGCCGTGGCCTCGCCCACCCCAGGACATGCCGAGCGCTTCGCGACCGAGCGAAGAATCCCCCATCACTTCACGGATTACCGGGCAATTCTTGATCTCAAGGACGTCGACCTGGTCGTGCTGGGCCTGCCCAACGACCTGCATTGCGAGGCGACCTGCCTGGCGGCCGAGGCGCGGAAGCATGTGATCGTCGAGAAGCCGATGGCCCCGAGCCTTGCCGAATGCGACCGGATGATCGCCGCCTGCGCCCAGGCCGGCACCCTGCTCGGCTATGCCGAGGAGCTCTGCTTCACGCCCAAGTACGTCCGGCTCAAGCAACTGATCGACGAAGGGGCCTTGGGGAAAATCCACCTGGTCAAGCAGTCGGAGAAGCACGACGGCCCGCATTCGGCCTGGTTCTATGACACGCGCCGCAGCGGCGGGGGTGTGACCTTCGACATGGGCTGCCATGCCATCGAGTTCTTCCGATGGTTGCTCGGGGATCCGTCCTCGGGTGCCAAGGCCGGGATCACGAGCGTCTACGCCCAAATGGGGACCTATGTGCACGGCGCCAAGACCGACGGCGACGACGAAGCGATCCTGCTCCTGACTTTCGCCGGGGGAGCCGTGGGCCTGGCCGAGGAGAGCTGGACCAAGCCGGGGGGCATGGATGATCGCGCCGAGGTCTTCGGCAGCGAAGGCCAGGCCTATGCCGACGTGCTCCACGGGAATGCCTTGCGAGCATTCTCGCGGCGCGGTTACGGCTACGCCGTCGAGAAGGCCGGTTCCACCGCCGGCTGGTCGTTCCCGATCTACGAGGAAATCTGGAACTACGGCTTCCCCCAGGAGATGGAGCACTTCGTCGACTGCGTCCGCCGGGGGACTGCGCCGCGCGAGGACGGCCACGATGGCCGCGCCGTGGTCCAGGCCATCCATGCACTGTATGCCTCGGCCGCGCAGGGCCGGCGCATCGAGCTTCCGTTCCCCAGCGAGGCCGCCCGACCTATCGATCATTGGAAGCCCAAGGGTTCGCAGTGAGGGCCTCCTGGACGCCGGTGATCCGGCACCACCCGCCACGCGGAGCCGGCGCGGCAATCCCTGAAGGATCTCCGATTCAGCGTCGTTATCCCTGTGGCGCAGCGCCCGCTGGCCGATGGCCATGGCGAATTCTGGAAGAACGCGCCAAGCACGGTCGTCCGTTCGTTGCGGACCCGGGTATGATCGTCGTTGAAGAGGTCACCCTGGACGCAATGAATTCTGCAGTTGACCCGCTCAGTCGCGAGGGATTCTTTGATCAGATGACTCCCGTGACGGAAGCGGATCCGGCGTCCGGGAGCCCTCAGCAGTGGCCACCGCACCGGGATCAGGTCCAGTCTGAACCAAAGACCCGATCGGGAAAACGCGGAACGAATGTCCGACCGGGAAAAGCGATCAGACACTCGTCCTGACCAGGCCGGCTCGGTCGGGATCTGGCGTACGGTCTGCCCCAGGACGAAGACGATCCGGCGCAAGGTCCCTACCGGATCACTTCAATCTTGCGCCAGGCCAGCTTCCGGCCGCGGCTGAGGCGGGGCGTATAGTACCGGCAGCCCTCGAAATAATAATGCGTCACCTGGCTGAACCGAGTTCGCCGCTGATCGCGCTGCGGCGATCCGCCGTGAAGGAGGTTGGCCGCCCAGAGCAGCGCCTGGCCCTTCTTGATGGTGGCGTAGTGGGGCTCGATTCCTAATTGTTTGAGCAAATCACCCATGAACGTCTCGTACGAGCGGTACACGAACTCCCCGTATCTCCGGCCGGGCCGATTCGCGTGCAGGACGTCCTGGACCGCAGCCTTGAAGCGGTCGAAGGAGGAGTGCTTCACGTACCCTGCGCGGTCCACGTCCTCGATGGTGATCTCGGGCAGTTTGTGGCTGCCCGGATAGTATTCCAAGGGTCCGTTGTCCCTGTCGATGTCTTCCAGGGCAACCCAGACGCCGCACATGAAGCCGGCCGGCTGCGAGTTGAAATGGACGGTGTCGGAGTGGACGTGTTGCTCGGTCCCGGTGGGGAAGTTGAGCGTCTGGAACGGGAGCGGCTTGCGGCCGTAAAACGCTTCCAGCATCGCCAGGACCCTGGGTGCCGTGGCCAGGTCCCGGACGTGGCCGCTGAACTTCCAGGCATCCTGAATCCGGCCGACCCGCTTCAAGACGCCGTTGGTCACCCTCCACTCGAACCGGTCCTTGAGTTCGGCTGTGATCGCGTCCAAGGTCGTCAGAGGGACCCCGGGATCGAAGATGAGATAGCCGTCGCGCTCGAACTGCGCGCGCTCTGCGTGCGTGGTCATCCTGAGCCACTCCGTTTGACGAGCCCACCCGTCCGGAAAGGACAGTTCCCGCTGAAAGGAAAAGCGGCCGCTTCCCTGCGAACGCGATCCGGGCAGACGACTCCCAGGCGCAAGGATCAGCGAGGAGCGTCTTTACCAGAAATCCCACGGGCGTCAATCCGAGTCCTGGATCGGGAGGGCTCAGGCACCGCCGGCTTCCCACCGCCGCCAGGCGCGCTCGAACGCCTGGACCCCCTCCTCGAACCGCTCCTTGTCCTCCTCGTAGAGCGACCCGGTCTCCAGCGGCAACCGGCGCACGGCCTCGGCAACCTGATCGCGCGCGCCGAGCAACTGGTGATAGATCCGCTCGATGCCGGCCCGCCGGGGGTTGATCCCCAGATCGCTCAAGCTCTTTTCAGCCATCAGGATCCGTTCCGTGCACGAACGCAGGGTTTTCTCCAGATCCGCACGCTCGTGCCAATGAGTCCGTGGCGGATACGTAGGACTCTGGTAAGGGCTGAGGGCCGGCGGATCCGGCAGCGGCCGTCGAGTCGGGGTGTTCGGGTCATGTGCGGCTTCGGATACGCCAGAGGACACGTTAGAAACTCCTGTTGGGAAACTTGAGAAGGCTTCGAACGAAACGGTCTGACCGACTTCAGGACCCCGCCGCGGCCAGGTCTCGCGTTGAGAAAGGCCCCCAGCGCGCACAAATCCCTCCTTATCACAACCCGGGAGCTTTGTTAATGCACCCATGGGGGAGACCAGCCGTTTTTCGGCGCAAATCATGAAGAAAGCTTGGCTTCGGGAAAAAGAAAATATTCTGCAAACGCGATCGATCCCGTCCGACAGGCAACTTGACTTCCTCGATCCGGGATTCGTGTAATCCGCCCAGTTGCCCTCTCAGATCCGGGATTCGTGTAATCCGCCCAGTTGCCCTCTCATAGCATGCGCGCGTGCCTTGTCCATGCACGCGCTCCACGCCGACCCCCTCTCGCCGACCAGAGAGTTCCGTCCGATCCAGCCGAGGAGGACCAGGACTGATGGAACATCTACAGCAGGCCCAACTCCACGGTGTCGGCGGCCGGCGTCGCCCTCCGCTGGTGTCCCAGTGATGCCGCGGTCGGCGACCTGTTCTCGTTCCCGCCGGGCATCTTCCTGGACAGCACGGCCGCTCCGTTGCGGGTCCACTACTCGTCCTACGGGGCGAACACCGGCGAGTTCTTCCAGTTCAATTTGCAGCCGGTGGGACGTCCCACCGCTTGCAGGTTCACGGCCGACGGACTGCCGGCCTCGAACCAGATGAACAGAGTGATCTTCCTGCTGAGCCACGTCGGCATCGCGGGGATCTCCGACGGCACGAGCAACACCCTGCTGTTCTCCGAACGAGCCCACAGCAAGTTGCCCGGCGACGAAGTCCAATGCTGGAACTGGTGGACCTCGGGCAACTACGGGGACACCCTGTTCTGCACCTTCTATCCCATGAACCCCTTCAACCGGACCCAGGACGACTCGGGTCTGCTCGATGGCGGCGCTGATGCCTCTGTGGCCTCGGCATCGAGCTTCCACCCCGGCGGGGCCAATTTCGCCTTCTGCGACGGCTCGGTGAAGTTCCTCAAGGACACGATCGACTGCTGGAAGATCGATCCGGCGACCGGCATGCCCGCAGGGATCTCCCGGCCGGGAGGCACCGCGTTTCCCTACTTCCTTCCGCCTGGCACGTCGATCGGATCTCCCTACCTCCGGGCTCCCAACACGTACATTGGCGTTTATCAGAAGCGCTCCACCCGCAATAGCGGCGAGCTGATCAGCGCGGATCAGTATTGAGCGAGTCGGGTCCCGGCGTGAGTTCCTTGACTCGCCTCGTGCCGGGAGTATGATGAGCCCTTGGCTGGGTCGGCCCAAGGGTTCTCGTGCTTCTCGCGGATTCCGATTCCCTCAAGGCCCTGGCAGGCGTCTCGGGCACGACTTCGAGGGGCGTTCGTTCCAATGCCCTCGACGGCCCGCCGGCGCTTCCGGGACAGAAGCGAGGTCAACGTCGTGAGCGCAACGATCCTCTCCGTCCGCGCCTGGGCACGCCGGCAGCCGCGCGTGCGCATCCTGGTTCTGGTCACGATGCTAGGCCTGGCCGCCTGGCTGGGGCCCGTGGGCTTGCGGCACCGTGCCGCGGCTGTCGAGCCGGGTGCGACCAATCAGCAGCCGTCCGCCGAGCCCGTCGGGGCCGTCGATGACGCCGATCTCTTGAAATCCGGATCGAACCATGCCAACTGGCTGATGTACGGCCGCACGTATGACGGACACCGTTACAGCCCCCTCAAGCAGATCGACACCGGCAACGTCGCGCGGCTGATCCCGGTCTGGACCTTCCAGACCGGCGTGCTCGACGGCTTCGAATGCACGCCGCTGGTGATCGACGGCATCATGTACGTGACGACCCCGTGGAATCATGCCTACGCGATCGACGCCAAGACCGGCAGCCAGCTCTGGCACTACCAGAAGTCGCTCCCGGAGAACCTGGCCTTGTGCTGCGACGCGGTCAATCGGGGCTTCGCCGCCTCGGGCGACCGGCTCTACATGTCGACCCTCGACGCCCACCTGGTTTGCCTGGACCGCAACACCGGCGAGGAGGTCTGGGACACCGCGATCACCGTCCCCGGCGCCGACGGCAAGGAGACCGGCGACATCTACAAGATGGCCTACAGCGCGACCGTGGCGCCCCTGGTGATCAAAGGGAAGGTGATCATCGGCATCAGCGGCGCGGAGTACGGCATCCGCGGGTTCATCGACGCCTATGACGCCAGGAGTGGCCAGCGGCTGTGGCGGTTCTACACGGTCCCCGGCGCCGACGACAAGTCCGAGCACGCGCGCAAGGCCCTGGCGACCTGGGAGGGCAACTCCTGGCTCACCGGCGGCGGCTCGGCCTGGGTCACCGGCACCTATGACCCGGAGCTGAATACCCTTTACTGGGGCATCGGCAACCCCTCGCCCGACTTCAATGGCGAGGTCCGCAAGGGAGACAATCTCTATACCTGCTCGATCGTCGCGCTCAACCCGGACGACGGCTCGTACAAGTGGCACTTCCAGAACAGCCCCCACGACGTCTGGGATTATGACGGCGTCAACGAGCCCGTGCTGGTCGACATCACCCGGGACGGCAAGCGGATCAAGGCCCTCGTCCAGGCCCATCGCAACGGATACTTCTACTGCCTGAATCGGGAGAACGGCGAATTCCTCTACGGCAAACCGTTCTGCGAAGTCACCTGGACGGATCGTTCCAAGGGTGTCGACGGCCTGGATGGCAAGACGGGGCGCCCGTTTGTCAACCCGGCCGCGCTGCCGACGGCGGCGGGCGTCCGGGTCTGCCCCGGGGCGGCCGGCGGCAAAGAATGGAACCCGATCGCCTATGATGAGGCCAATGGCCTGGCCTTCGTGTCGGTGATCAACAACTGCGCCAAGTTCACCTCGGGCAAGGCGTTCTTCATCAAGGGCCAACCCTACTGGGGCAGCTCGCTGACCCTGATCGAGAACCAGGCCTCCGGCGCGCTCAAGGCCATCGACGTGGCCACCGGCGCGATCAAGTGGGAAGTGGCCACGCGTTCGCCGATGGTGGCCGGTGTGCTGGCGACCGGCGGCGGCCTGGTCTTCACCGGCGACGCCGAGGGGTTCTTCACGGCCTACGACGCCAAGACCGGTAAGGACCTCTGGACCTTCCAGTGCGGCTCGGGGCACCACTCCTGCCCCATCACCTACATGCTCGACGGCCGCCAGTACGTGGCCGTCTGCGTCGGCTGGGGCGGCTGGACCGCCGGGTTTGCCGGCGACGGCGCCCCCTGGCTGCGCAACGCCCGACGCGGGAACACCTTGTTCGTTTTCACCCTGCCGGAGAGTGGAAAATGACATCGTGTCGGGCCGGCTGGGCCGGCCGGGATGGAGGCGGCCCAGACCCCATAACCCCTCTGCCCAGACATCCTCGCAGGTGTCCGGCCGGTCGAACCGGCCCTGCAACGGCAGCGTGGATCATGGGTTTTTCCCTCGTCCTGCTCGCGCCGTCGGTGCGCGGCGACGATCGGGACGGACATCGGTCCGCCGATCCAGCCGCGAAGCCTCTGACCATCTGCGCCGTGCCGGCCGCGATGCCGCGGACCGGCAAGACTCCGGACGGGACGCCGCAGGGCCTGGACCTGGCCGTGGCCCGGCGCGTGGGCCGCGTGCTGGGCCGGCCGGTCGAGTTCCACTGGTGCGCCAGCGCCGCCTGCTCCTGGCACTGCCTGCCGGAGGGTCGTTGCGACGTGGTGGCCGGCCAGCCGGTCGACTCCGCCCCCTCGCGCGCGGTGGCCTGGAGCGTTCCCTACGCCGGTGCCCAGTTCGGGCTGGTCGTCCCCAGCGAAGTTTCGAGTGTCCGCTCCCTGGCCGACCTCCAGGGCAAGCGGGTCGGGATCGTGGCCGGGACCGTGGCCGTCTCGGAGAAGGACCACGCCGTCGCCCAGTTCCAGACGCGCGAGCAGCTCCTCGACGGCTTCCGGCCCGCGGGACTGGACGCCGCCTTCCTCGACGCCGACTTCGCCGCCTGGTATCTCCACGAGCATCCCAAGCTGGGCCTGCGGCTGGTCCCTGATTTCGTGCCGCGCGAGCGCTGGAACATGGCCCTGGCGGTCCGGGCCCAGGACGCGCCGCTCCTGATCGCGATCAACCGGGCACTGGCCCAGCTCGCCGAGACGGGCGAGCTGCGCCAGGTCTACGCCGAGCACGGCGTACCGTACCGGCCCCCGTTCACGGGGTCCGCCCGGCGCGACCAGGCGCCGGAGACCTGGCGGCGGGTCCGCGACCGGGGCGAGCTGGTCGTCAGCATGGACCCGGCCAACCTGCCCTACTCCGCCGCGCGGGCGGATCGTCCCGGGCTCGACGTCGAGCTGGCGCGCGCCCTGGCCGATCGATTGGGCGTGCGGCTCCGCATCGATTGGCTGGACGTCCACCGCGAGACCCCGGTGGGCGAGCTGCTCGAGGGCCGTTGCGACCTGGTCTTCGGCGAGGCCATCGACGCCAACGCGGTCGCCGACGATGAGCCGCTGGCGGGCAAGGTGCTCTACTCGCGGCCGTATTACACCACGGGCTATGTGCTGGTCCGCCGCAAGGACGGCCCGCGGGTGCGGTCGCTCGCCGAGTTGAAAGGAGCCCGGTCCCAGCGCCTGGGTACGGAGGCCGGCTCGGTCGCCGATTACAACCTCCGCCGCCGGGGCTATCACCGCCGGCTCTTCGCCAACCAGTTGGCCGTCCTCAAGGCCCTCAGCGATGGCGACCTCGACTTCGCCTACCTCTGGGCCAACGCCGGCTGGACCTTGCACGTCACGCCCGACTTCGCCGCGAAGCTCGAGATCGATCCGGGCGTCGCCTCAGACGATCGCTGGCCGATCGCGATCGCGATGCGGCAGGGAGACGACCCGCTCAAGCGGCAGGTCGACACCGCTGTCGGGGTCCTGATCACCGAAGGGACTGTTGCCCGTACTCTGGCCCGCTATCACCTCGACGCGGGGCAGCCGCCCCCGGCTACCGCGTCTCGCCGCGGCCGCGAGCCCGAGATGAGGAAGGTCCAGACGTCGAAGCATCCGTATGATGCCCTGGCCCGGATCCGGTCGGCCGGCGAGCTGGTGGTGGGCCTGGATCAGAACAACCTGCCGTTCTCGACGGCCCATCCCGCGCCGGCCGGTCTCGACTACGAGATCGCCGGCCTGCTCGCCGAGCAGCTCGGAGTCTCGCTCCGGGTCTACTGGGCCTACTCGGCGCACGACTCCTATCCCTCGAAGCTGGCGGCCAAGCAGCTCTGCGATGTGATCCTCGGCGTCATGCCGGATGATCGGTTCGCGCAGCGGGTCCTGTTTACGCGACCGTATTACGCCGCGCGGTACCAGGTGGTCGTGAAGGCGGGCGCGGGACCTCCCCCGGCTCGGACACCCTTGGCAGTCGAGGAGGGGGTTGCCGTGCGCGGGCTTTCCGGGCAGCCGGCGCGACCCTACCCCAGCACCGATGCCGTCCTGGAGGCCGTCGCGACCGGTCGCGAGCCGGCGGGTTACGTGATCAGCACGCGCGGCCCCTGGCTGGCCCACCAGCGCTGGCCGGGCAAGCTGGAGTTCCTCGCGCCGCCCGAGACGGCGGACACTTTCCCCATCAGCGCGGCCGTCCGGAAAGCCGACCGTGAGCTGAAGCAGGCGATCGACCAGGCCTGGGACGAGCTGGAGCGATCCGGCCGGCTGGAGCAGGTCTTTGCCCGCTGGCACATCCCTTACGAGGCCGCCAAGAATCCATGATGGGATGCGCAATCCATGAAGATTTAACCACGAAATACACGAAAATCACGAAACAAAATGCAAGAGATTTCCTGATTCCCGTTCGTGCCTTTTGTGTATTTCGTGGTTAAATCTTAAGTAGAAAGATTTCATGCCGATGCTGCGAAATCTGTGTGAAACGCTTCTCGTGCTGGCCTGGGCCGGGATTCTGTATGCAAGTGCCGTGCAGCCATCGGCAGCCGACTCGCCGGCCAAGTCTCCGGACCCGGCGGCGCTGGCGGAGGGTCAGGCCCTCTTTCGCGGTCTGTGCAGCGGCTGTCACGGTGGGGCCGGCCGCGGGGGTAAGGGGCCGGACCTGACCGACACGCGATGGATCCACGGCGGCACCGACGACGACATCGCCCGTGTCATCCAGAACGGCGTGCCCAAGACGACGATGAAGAAGCTGGGCGACGCCCTCAAGCCCGAGCAGGTTCGCAAGGTGATTCTCTATGTCCGCAGCCTGGCCCGCTCACCGTCCGAGACGACCTGGAAGCCGTATATCGCGGGCGATCCCCAGGCGGGCCGCAAGTTGTTCTTCGACCTCCAGGGGAAGGCCCAGTGCGCCAAGTGTCACAGCATTGGCGGCGAGGGGGGTCGGATCGGGCCGAGCCTCGATCGGCTCGCCAGCCGCCGTGCCCCCGAGTTCATCATGGAGTCGATCCTCGAGCCCTCCAAGGACATCGCGCCGGAGTATGAGGCCGTCGCCGTCGCCACCAAGGAGGGCCGCGTCATCACGGGCATCCGCATCAACGAGACGAATTTCAGCGTCCAGCTCCACGAAGAGAACGGCCGGTTCCACTCTTTCCTCAAACGCGACCTGGATGAGTTCAAGGTCATGACCAAGTCGCTCATGCCCGAGAACTTCGGCGAGCTGCTCACCGTCAAGGAGCTGCACGACCTGTTCGCGTTCCTCATGACTCTGGAATGAATGCCGGATCGACTCGACGAGTCGGTCGCCGGCATCAAGTCTGGCTCTCGAGGAATGCTCAGCCGAACGCCCAAATCATTTCGAGAGCCGATCCAGGACGTTCCGGGTGATCCGCTCGACAACGGCATCACCGCCGCGGAGGCCGTGGGCCCAATCGGTCGAACCCGTCGTGAGGACCGTCCCGCCCTTGGTGTAGATCCCCAGCACGGCCGCGCCCTTCGCCGGCGCGCCGGTCGAGTCGCGCGGGAAGCGGTCGTACCAGAGGGCGTCATCAGGGTGCCAGCGGGCTGGGCAAGTGGCGAGGATGACGAAGCCCCGGGGCGTGCCGTCGCGCCCGGTGGGGACGGGCAATCCCTCCTTCAGCTCGAACTCGCAGCCGTCGCATTCGTAGCCGACGACGGTGTGCTTGCCGCCGAACTCCTCGCCCCGCTTCAAGCCAGTCCCCTCGAAGACCCAGTGATCGGGGCGGTGGACCGTGAAGGCCCCCTTGCCGTTCATGTACTGGCCGTGACTCAAATGATAGCCGCCGTGGAGGAAGCCGACTCCCGTGAGCTGATTCTCGGGCCGGTTGACCAGGTGGTGGCTCCAGGCCGTGGTCAGGGTGCGATGATCTCCCGTGGGATAGACCGGGTCCTGGTTGTACCACTGCTTCCAGCAGGTCAGGGCGCGGCCGCCCTCCTCGCTGCGCACCTGCCAGCAGCAGGTATTGCCGCTGAAGAAGGCGACGTTCCCGCCCCGGGCGATGAACGCCTCCAGGCGGTCGCGCATCGGGGCCGACCAGTATTCATCGTGCCCGACGCTCAGCACCAGCTTGTAATGGTCCAGGAGCTCAGGATGGAATTCGAGGTCACTGTTGGCGCAGTAATCCATCGTGTACCCGTTGCGCTCGGCCCAGGCGACGAACGGCAGCTCCCACTGGCGGAATTGCCCCTCCAGCGGCCGGTTGAACGAGACGCGGTGGCCCTGGAGGTTGGCCCGGCCGTGGTAGGCGTACAAGCTGCCGCCGCCCCAGTTGTTGTAGGCGTTATACGTATTGGTGCAGAGCTGGAGCAGGATCGGCGTCGCCGTGCCGGGCTGAGCCGGACGGACGATGAAGAAGGCGTCGACCTCGGCGGTCCGCCGGTTGCGGCCGACGAACTTGCCCCCGCCGTCGGCGACCCGCAGCCGGACGTTGTAATACCCCGATCGCCAGTCGGCCGGCACGGTCAGCGAATGGGCCACCGGCCAGTCGCAGCCGTGCGACGAGGCGTGCTCCGGGATCGGATAGACCCTGCCGGGGAGGCCGGACCTCCTGTAGACACTCTTCGTCTCCCAACCGAGGCGCGTGATCTCCAGCGAGTACCGTTCGGCCGTGGTCGCGATGTGGAATCGGACGGACTCGCCGGGCCGATAGCTGAGCTGGTCGGTGTAGCCCTCGATGGTCAAGGACGTTGGTTCGTCGGCGGCCTGGATGTCGGCCGCCAAGGGGATGGCCGTGGCGATGATCGCCAGGAGTCCCTGCGGCAGGATTCGAGTCATGGTCGCCCCTGGAGCAGCGAGAGCTCAGGTGAAGGAATTGGTCTGGAGGACCACCCGAAGTCATGGGAAAGCTCTGATCACGGTACCGCTCGGACTGTCCAGACGCCACAGGCCAGTGAGTCGAAAATGGGCACTCCTGGGGGCTTCGCCCTGCGGGCTCGACCCCAGCCGCCCGAGTGCTTTGGCCGGGCAAACGATGGGTGGCTGGGGTCGAGGCCGGCGTCAGCCGGACAGCCCCCAGGAGTGCCGGAGCAGCAGGGACCGCACAGGGATCAGCCCCGTTTCCACGCGACAGGCTCATATAATGGCCGGAGAGTGAGAGTGACCGACCAACGCCGGCCGAGCCCAGGAGGCCGGCTCATATTACGCCGGCAAGAAAGTAGGTCAGGCTGTCCAGCCTGACTCTCCAGGCATGTCAGGCTGGACAGCCTGACCTACATGAGTCTCTTCCTTGCCGGGGTAATACCCTCCCGGGACGACCCGCGCGATGATCTCGGACCGAGAATGCGACGAGGACGAGCCAGCCGGCAGCCGCCAGGAGCGGAAGACGGGTGCCTGTGAGCTGTGCGGGCGGCCGGGGAAGGCGCTGACGTTTCATCACCTCATCCCGCGCCACTGCCACCGCAAGCAGCGGTTCCGCAACCGGTTCTCGGTCGAGGAGATGCGCGGCCGGGGCCTCTGGCTTTGTCGGCCGTGCCACGACGGCATCCACGACATCATCCCCGATGAGAAAACCCTCGGCTGGAGCTACAACACCCGGGAGTCGCTCCTGGCCCACGAAGGCGTGCGGAAGCATGTCGACTGGGTGAAGAAGCAGAAGTGAGGCTCTAAAACTGGAACAGCCAGCGGACGACCGTGATGAAGCCGATCAGCACCAGAGCCAGAACGAGGAACAGGACCGCAGCAATCGGCACGATGATGCGCCAGGGCATCCCGATCGGTTGGAACTCCAGCGCCCGCGGGATGAGCCGGCTGGGGCTCGGGCGTTCCACCGCGATCGGAGCCTGGTGCCGGTACGACTCCAGGAGCTGGATGTTGCGGGTGTTCGCCTTGAAGGCGACGTCGAAGAGGTCGCCCAGCAGCGGGATGGCGCCGATGGCGATGTCGATCAACACGTTGGCCGCCATGCGAGCGGCCACCGTCTTGGGCACCTTGTAATGGTTCAAGGCAACCAGGACCAGTGCGGCCTGGACCAGGCCGGTCAGCACATCGCCCCCGATCGGCAGCAGGCCGAGCAGGGCGTCGAGCCCGACGCGGATCTTCGTGCCGGGAATGAGGAAAGCCTGGTCCATCAGCCAGGCGAGGCGCTCCAGGTTGCGCATCGTCGCCTCGCGCCGGCGCGGATCGAGATCGGTCGGGTTCGGTTCGATAAAGACTTTGCTCATGGAGTTTCCCCGACGACCGTGCAGCAGGAATTCTCACCAGCACGGGGATTCGACCGGCCTGACGATCACGGCTCATCGGGCGCGAAATCGCCGTGATCCAGCGGCGCGACCGGAGGCTTCGGCGGCGGTGCCTCGGGGACGACCTGTCCACCGGCCGGGTCATCGTCGCGGACATTCGGCGCATCCGGGCCGAACGGGTTCGGCGCATCGGGGTCGGGACCGATCCCGGTCTGGACAGACCGGCTGCGTCGATCAGTCGGCTGGGACGCCTGGGGACCCCGGCTTGATGACGGGTTCGACATGGTTTTCCCTCCCATCGGGCCGATCGGCCCGATGGTTGCAGATGCCGCGAACGGCGTGCCGCTCCGGCGGCATCTTGCCCAAGCCGCCTCGACCCGGCTCAGCCAAAGCAAAGGCATCCATCTCTTTTATCATGCTAGCTGCCGCGATACGTGCTGTAGCCGAACGGGCTCAGGAGCAGAGGCACATGGTAATGCTGGTCCGGATCGTCGATCTGGAGGACGACGGAAACCTCCGGGTAGAACGCGCCGACCCCCAGCGCCGCGAAGTAGGCGCCGGTGGCGAAGCGAAGCCGGTAGACCGCTGTCTCCAGGGGAGCGAGGGGCGGGTCGAATTGTTCGACGCGGCCATCGTCGCCGGTCGTGCCGCGCGCCAGCTCGGTCCAGCGGTCCGGGGCGCGCGCGATCTGCAGGGTCACGGCGATCCCCCGGGCCGGCCGGCCGCGGGCGATGTCGAGGACGTGGGTCGTGATCGGGCTCATCAGGACTCCAGCTTCTCCAGGCGGATCCGCGTGATCTTCGCCTGCTCGGCGGCGGCGATTGTGATTTCGAGGCCGGGATCGTTGGAGAGCCGCTCCCGGAGCAGGGCCAGCATCTCCTCGGCGGTCTTGCCGGTCGCGCAAACAATGAAGATGTAGCCGAACCGGTCGTGATACCGCGTGTTGTCCTCGGCGAGCGCCTGGAGCACGTCCTCCGAGGCGCCGACGACCCCCGACTGCTCGCGGGCCGACCAGGCGGCGGTCGCGGCGAACTTCGCTCGCAGAGCTTCGCGGTCGCCGATCCGGGGGTGGGCCGCGAACGCCTCGAGCCAGTCGGCCGGGTCGAGCCCCCACCAGGTGCACTCGGCGGCGTCGAACAGCGCTTCCTCCGAGGGGAACGGCCGGGATCGCGCCATCTGCTCGGACCATCGGGTCGACCCGCAGCAGCGCCGGAATGCGGCGATCGCGTGATCCTCCGGCCAGGCGTTGATTGCCGCCAGGTTCATGGGGTCACTCCTCGACAGCCGTCGCCCCCGGCGAGCAGGACCTGCCCCCGATTGGGACCGGGGAAGATGCCCGAGCGGTAGACTGTCTGACCGCCGAGGTAGGTCGTCTCGACGCGGCCGGCCAGGACGCGCCCTTCATACGGGGTGGCCCGGTGGCGGTGGTGCAAAGCTGCCGGATCGACCGCGGCGCGGGTGTCGGGGTCGAAAACGACGAGGTCGGCGGCGCGGCCCGGGGCGATTGCTCCCTTGCGGTCCGACAGGCCGACCACCTCCGACGGCCCAGAGGCCATCCATCGCGCCAGGTCAGCCAGGTTGAACCCGCGGGCGCGCGCTTCGGTCCAGACCGCCGGCAGCGCGAGCTGGAGCGAGGCGATGCCGCCCCAGGCGCGCGACAGGTCCCCCTCGGCCAGCAACTTCAGCTCGGGCGGCGCGGGGGAGTGGTCCGAGCCGATCGTGTCGATCAGGCCGTCGCGCAGGCCCTGCCAGAGCCGTTCGCGATTCTCCCGCTCGCGGATCGGCGGCGCGCACTTGAACCGGGGATCGCCGTCGGGGATCTCCTCGGCGGCGAAGGCCAGGTAGTGCGGGCAGGTCTCGACGGTCAGCGGCAGCCCCTCGGCGCGCGCCTGCGCGATCATCGGCAAGGCGTCGGCCGACGAGAGGTGCACCACGTGGACACGGCAGCCCGTTTCGCGGCACAGGGTGATCATCAGCCGGATCGCGTCGTGCTCCCAGACGCGGGGCCGCGAGGCCAGGTAGTGCGCATAGCTTCGGCGGTCGGCCGGCGTCGACCCCGCCCCGGGCGCATCGCCGGCGATCAACTCGGCGTGGACGAGCAACGGCAGGCCGGCGCGGGCCAGCTCGGGCATGACCGCGCGGAGGTCGGACTCACTCGCGTTGGGGAACTCGTCGATCCCCGAGGGGCAGAGGAACGCCTTGAAGCCGACGACCCCCGCGGCGATCAGGGCCCCGATTTGCCCACGATTGCCGGGCACGACGCCGCCGTGGAAGCCGCAATCGACCCGGAGCTGCCCCGCGGCGGCCCCGGCCTTCAACGCCAGGGCTTCGGGCGTCGTCGTGACAGGCGAGCAGTTCAGCGGCATGTCCACCAGGGTGGTGATCCCGCCCGCGGCGGCCGCGCGGGTCGCCGTGGCGAACCCTTCCCACTCGGTCCGCCCGGGCTCGTTGATGTGGACATGAATATCGACCAGCCCCGGCAGAACGGCCCGGTCGCCCACGTCCTCGACCCGGCACGAGTTGGGCAACTCCCCCGGCGCGACGACGTCGACGATCGTCGCGCCGCAGACCACGACGGCCGCCGCGCGGACGCCCGCCGGCGTGACCACGCGCCGGCTCAACAGCGCCCAGTGGTCCCCGGCGGGATCGCCCTTCGCCGTGTGGGTCGATGGGTCCGGCATGCCACTCCCCGGGAGCCTCGGCCCGAACGTAGGTCGGGCTTTTGGCCTGACGCTCCGGTCCTGTCAGGCTAGAGCCTGAACTACTTGGGGATCTTCCTTTCCGAGTAATATGATCGGACCGACCTGTTCGCTGTCGAGGCGCCGGCCCTGATGAGGAGGAACTCGATCGTGTCCATTGTGCTCACCGAGCATTCCTACGGCAAGACGCGGATCCGGCTGACGAAGGTCACGCGCCGGGCCGACCGCCACGAGGTCCGCGAGCTGACCATCGAGATCCGGCTCGAGGGGGATTTTGCCGGCTCGTACACCACCGGCGACAACCGGCTGATCATCCCCACGGACACGATGAAGAATGTGGCCTACGCGCTGGCCAAGGAGCACGCGCTGGACTCGATCGAGGGATTCGGCCTGGCGCTGGCGAATCACTTCCTCGAGCATCATCCCCACGTCGAGCGAGCGACGGCCCGGTTGGTGGAGCACCCGATGGAGCGGATCCGGGTCGCGGGGGTCGAGCACCCCCACGCCTTCGCCGGCCGGGGCCCCGAATCGCGGACGTGCGCCGTCCATCGCGGCCGCGACGGCCTGCGCGTCGAGTCGGGGATCGCCGACCTGTTCCTGCTCAAGACGACGAACTCGGCCTTCGCCGGGTTCCTCCGCGATCGGTTCACGACGCTGCCCGACGCCGCCGACCGGATCCTCGCCACGATGCTCACGGCCGACTGGCTCACCCCGATCGATGGCGGCGAAGCCGCCGGGTACGACTGGAACGGTGCGCACGCCCAGGCGCGCCGGGCGCTGGTGGAGACCTTCGCCGGCCATCGCAGCCTCTCGGCCCAGCAGACGCTCCACACCATGGGCGCCGCCGTGCTCGACGCGTGCCCGCGCGTCGAGCGGATCACGCTGAACATGCCCAACAAGCATCGCATCCTGGTCGATCTGCGATCGTTCGGCCTGGACAACGTCGACGAGGTCTTCGTCGCCACCGACGAGCCACACGGCACGATCACCGGCACCCTTCAGCGCACCACCAGCCCATCGAGCTGAGAGCGTGGCCGAGAAGTCCAACTGATGCGATGGCGCGGATTCTTTCCCGCGTGCGAGGGATCGTCCCACTGGGAAGCGCCGTCGTCGCAAGCGGTTCCCGTTGTTTGGCCCCCAACGGCTGTTCGCTGGCCGGAGGCCCAGAGCATGAAGGAGACCCCTGCGCTCCATCCCCGAGACGTGAACCCGCGGAACGCCGACGATCTCAAAAGGGGGATGTTGACGTCCGCAGACTCCCGCTCCGGGGGGCACGATCCGGCCGCTCACTGCCGGCTTGTACTAATATTGAGGAGCCCCCCCCGAAATTACGTCACATGGCGTCACAGCCTTATGCCGCTTGGACTTACGTCACGAAACTCGGCAAGAAAACACGCCACGCTCGTCACAGCCTTATGCCGCTTGGACTTACGTCACGCCACGGCTTCCGATCCCGCCGCGAGGGCTGATTCCGGCGATCGTCTCGGGTCACCAGAACGCGGTGACGGTGAGGTTTTGGGGAACCGTTCCCAGGTGGAGGGCAACAAGCGTGCAGGAAGGCATCGAGTCGCGCAAAGGCTTCTCAGGTTGTCGGTCGATCCGACCGAGGCGCCCTTATCGGGTTGCATTGACGTGACACTCCGCCCGCCCTAAGAGTCTGTTCCGGAAGCCCCCGAAGGGGGCGGAAGAACGTAGCCAGGGGCGTCAGCCCCTGGGGAACCGCCGAGCGACCCACCCCACCCCTTCGTGTGGACCTCGCCGCCGCAACCTCCGGCAAAGCCGGAGGTTGC
>JAJPJC010000547.1 GCA_021324445.1 Isosphaeraceae bacterium | reverse complement strand
CGCCGCCCGCGCCGCCGCCGAGGAGCAGGCCCAGCGCGAGGCCGCCGCCCGCGCCGCCGCCGAGGAGCAGGCCCAGCGCGAGGCCGCCGCCCGCGCCGCCGCCGAGGCCGAAACCGAGCGGCTGCGGCGCGAGATCGAGACCCTCCGCCGTGCCGCGCCGCCGGGTCCTTGAGTGCCCGCCCCGTCCCATTCGCCGCTCGGCGCCATTACCCGGCGGTTTGGGCACCGGGGCGTGGGTCCTGATCCCCGATCCCAGGATTTCGCCGCACGACATCACGGCCCCGGACACCGATCAACCCGGCGGGCCGAACCCCACCCATCCGCGGAAGCTGGCCGGCGCCGGCGCAGGGACGGCTCATGTCACCTCCCAAGGATTTCGTTCGGGCTCTTCCCTCCGACCGGCGACCACCGCTACAATGACGAACGTCCGAGTCCAGGCGTCGCATTGCAGCGTCGCCGCGGTTGCGTGCGCCCGGATCGGAGGCCGGACCGGATCGGCGTGGTCCCTGCCCACGGGGGAGTGCTCGTCCGATCGGACGCTCAGCGATCGATTCATCGGATGGGAATGCTCTTATGCCGCAGCCTGTGGACGCGCCCGACCCGGGGCGGCTCAGTGAGGACGATGTCGCGGCGATCGACCACCTGCGGGATGCGTATGCCCGGCTGCGCCAGGAGCTGGGCCGGGTGATCGTCGGCCAGCAGGACGTGATCCAGCGGCTGGCGATCTGCCTGTTCGCGCGGGGGCACGCCCTGTTGATGGGCGTGCCGGGGCTGGCCAAGACCCTGATGGTCAACAAGCTGGCCGAGACCATGTCGCTGAAGTTCAGCCGCATCCAGTTCACGCCCGACCTGATGCCGATGGACATCACCGGCACCGATATCCTCCAGGATGTCGTCGGCGGCCGGCGGGAGTTCCAGTTCGTCCACGGGCCCGTCTTCGCCAATATCGTCCTGGCCGACGAGATCAACCGGGCGCCGCCCAAGACCCAGGCCGCTCTCCTGGAAGCGATGCAGGAACACAACGTGACCGTGATGGGACAGGTCTTCCACCTGGACGCCCCGTTCCTGGTGCTGGCCACGCAGAACCCGATCGAGCAGGAAGGGACCTATCCCCTGCCCGAGGCCCAGCTTGATCGGTTCATGTTCCTGATTGAGCTGGACTATCCCACCGAGGCCGAGGAGGTGCAGATCGCGCGCACCACGACCGGGGACGAGCTGCCCAGCCTGAGCCACCTGATGACCCCGGAGGAAATCCTCCGGCATCAGAGCCTGGTGCGGCGCGTCCCGGTGCCGGACCATATTTACTCGTATGCGGCGCGGCTGGTCCGCAAGACGCGGCCCCAGGGCTCAACTGCCCCGGCCTGGCTCAAGCCGCTGGTCTCCTGGGGCGCCGGGCCGCGCGCCGTGCAGTACCTCATCCTCGGCGCCAAGGCTCGCGCGGCCCTGCTCGGCAGCTACATGGCCCGGCTCGAAGACGTCCAGGAGGCCGCCCTGCCCGTCCTGACCCATCGCATCATCACCACCTTCGCCGCCCAGGCCGAAGGTATCGATGCCAAGAAGATCGTCCGCCGCCTGGTCGAGGAGACAGATACAGAGCATTAGCGGCAACTGGCGAGATTCCGGATTGTAGGTCAGGCTTCAGCCTGACTCCGAACCGGACCAGGAAGTCCGGGGCGACATCCTGTCAGGCTGAAGCCTGACCTACATGTGATTCTCAAAATGTTTCCCGACCGCCCGACCAGAAGCTTCCTCGATACGGGTGTCCTGTCGCGCCTGGCGGGTTTCCCGCTGTGTGCGCGGCGGCCGATGCTGGGCTCGGTCTCGGGCCGGCACCCCAGCCCGCACCGCGGTTCGAGCGTGGAGTTCGCCGAGTATCGCAAGTATGTCCCGGGGGACGACCTGCGCCGGCTGGACTGGCGGGCCTATGGCCGATCGGACCGGTTCTTCATCAAGGAGTTCGAGGCCGATACCAATCTGCGGTGCTGCCTGGTGCTGGACACCAGCGGCTCGATGGATTTCGGCACGGTCGGCCTCACCAAGATGGAATACGCCCGGCGGATCGCCGGGACGCTGGGACACCTGGCGCTCCAGCAGGGGGACGCGGTCGGCCTGACCTGCGTCGCCGACGGGATCGTCCGGAACATCCCCCCTCGGCGCAACCCGTCCCACTTGATGGCCCTCTTCGACGTTCTGGAGCAGGCGGCTCCTCGGGGTGAGACCCAGCTCGTGCCGGTCTTGCACGAGCTGGCCGAGACCGTCTCGCAGCGCGCGCTGATCGTGATCCTCTCCGACCTGTTCGTCGAGCCCGAGCTGCTCCGCTCCTGTTTCCAGCACTTGAGGTTCCGCAAGCACGACACGGCGATCTTCCACCTGCTCGATCCACAGGAGCTCCGCTTTGACTTCCGGCGTCCCATGCGGTTCCTCGACATGGAGGGAGGTCCGTCCCTCTTCGCCGAGCCGACCGAGATCTTCGAGCGCTATCACAAGGCCGTGGGAGAATACCTCGAGCAGTTGCAGCAAGTGGTGCACGAATCGGCCGTCGACTATCATCGGGTCGCCATCGATGAATCATACGAGCAGCTCCTGATCCGGTTCCTTGTGGGGCGGACCCGCTCTGGTCATTAGTTGTTTGTTTATGGTTATTTGTTATTAGTCACCGGTGAAGAACATGGCGTATCAGTCGTTCGAGGAACTGCGTGTGTATCGGCTGGCGGAGACGCTTGTGGACGAGACCTGGACTATCGTGCTCGAATGGAACACCTATGCGAGGGACACGGTGGGGAAGCAGCTCGTACGAGCTGCTGACAGCATCGGGGCTAATATCGCCGAGGGTTGCGGGCGCTGGAATCATCAAGACAACCAGCGATTTGTGCGGATCGCCCGCGGATCTTTGAACGAAACCAAGCACTGGCTGAGGCGTGCGTTCAAGCGAAAGTTACTGACCGAAGGGCAGGTAGCCTTACTCAAACCGCTACTTGATGAGCTTGCGCCCACCCTGAACGCGTACCTGAACTCCATTGGCCGCGCCGGGTCCGATAACCAGTAACCAATAACCAATAACCAATAACAAAGAAGATGAGTTTTCTGCAGCCGATGCTCCTGGCCGCGTTGCCGCTGGTGGCCCTGCCGATCATCATCCACCTGATCAACCAGCGCCGGTATCAAACCGTCCGCTGGGCGGCGATGATGTTCCTGCTGGCGGCCAATCGGATGTCGCGCGGCTATGCCCGGATCCGCCATTGGTTGATCATGGCGGTGCGGATGCTGGCGATCGCCGGGCTGATCTTCGCGATCAGCCGGCCGCTGGCCGGCGGCTGGCTGGGCCTGGCCGGCGGCGGCCGTGCCGAGACGACGATCGTGCTGGTCGACCGCTCACCCAGCATGCAGCAGTCGGGCTCTGACGGCGGTGGCTCCAAGCTCGAGACCGGCCTGGGTCAACTGGCCCGGACGCTGAGCACCCTCGGCTCGGCGCGCTGGGTGCTCATCGACAGCGTGACGAATCACCCGCGCGAGCTGGAGTCGATCGACGCGCTGCCGCGGCTGCCGAGTACCGGGCCGGCCAGCGCTTCGGCCGACATCCCGGGGATGTTGCAGGCGGCCCGCGATTACATCAAGGCCAACAAGGCCGGGCGCACCGAGGTCTGGATCTGCTCGGACATTCGCACGAATGACTGGGCCCCCGACAGCGGCCGATGGCAGGCGCTGCGGGACGCCTTCCAGGAGTTCCCTCAGGGCGTCCGCTTCCACCTGCTGGCCTATCCTCAGGCCGCGGCGCGGAACCTGTCCGTGCGCGTGACCGACGTCCGCCGGCAGAAAGCCGGGGACGGTGCCGAGCTCCTGGTCTCGATCCGGCTGGCGCGGCAGGGGGGCGAGGCCGCGCCCGAACGGGTCCCGGTCCACTTCGAGATCGACGGGGCGCGCTCCGAGGTGACCGTCGAGCTGACCGGTGCGGAGAGCGAGCTGAAGGACCACCGGATCGCGCTGGAGCGGGGCAAGGAGCGCGGCTGGGGACGGGTGTCGATCCCGGCCGATGCGAATCCGGCGGACAACGACTTCTGGTTCGTCTTCGAGCAGCCGGCGGTGCGGCGCGCGATCATCGTGGCCGAGGATCCGGCCGCGGCCCGGTCGCTCCACCTGGCCGCCACCATCGCGCCCGATCCGGCGATCCCGTGTGCGGCCGAGGTGCTCGCGCCTGACCAGTTGGCCGGCGTGGACTGGGACCAGACCGCCCTGGTCCTCTGGCAAGCCCCACTGCCGGAGAACGACGCGCGTGAGCGGATCCAGGCGTTCGTGGCGCGAGGCGGCTCGACCATCTTCTTCCCGCCGCGGGCGCCGGGGGCAGGGGAGCTTTTCGGCGTGCGCTGGTCGTCGTGGCAGCCGCAGAAGGCGGACGCACCGGTCGAGGGCTGGCGCGGGGATGAGGATCTCCTGGCCCACACCCAGAGCGGCGCTCCGCTGCCGGTCGGGCAGCTCCAGGTGCGGCGCGCCTGCGGGCTCTCCGGCGGCGAGCTGACGACCCTGGCGACGCTCCGCGGCGGCGCCCCGCTGCTGGCGCGGGCGACGACCGACGGGGGCGCCGCGTATTTCTGTGCCACCACGCCGGCCGGGGGCGACTCCTCGCTGGCGGCCAACGGCGTGGTGCTCTATGTGATGGTCCAGCGCGCGATGGCCGGCGGCGCCGCGGCGCTGGGGAGCACGCGGGCGCTTGTCGCCGGCGGGCCGCCGCCTCGGGAGGAACCCGCGACCTGGCAGCGGATCGCAGGCGGCTCCGAGGCCATCTCGACCGAATACGCCGCCCATCGCGGCGTCTACGCGTCCGGCGAGCGACTCCTGGCCGTGAACCGCTCGGCCGGGGAGGATTCCCCGGCAATCCTGGCCGACCGCCGCGTCGATGACCTCTTCCGCGGCCTCGACTTCGCCCGGGTGGACGATCGCGCCGGTCGCATCGGCTCGTTGATCCAGGAGATCTGGAGGCTGTTCCTCACCGCCATGCTGGTGGCCATGGTCGCCGAGGCGGGCCTCTGTCTGCCCAGGCGAGCGCCTCCGACAGGAGCCCCAACATGAGCGTGACCCGATCCCTCACCGTCCTCTGGACCCCCTGGACGGCGGCCCTCTCGGTCCTCGCCGTCCTGGCGACGGCCGGTTGCTGCCTCGTCGCCTGGCAGCGCGCCGGCTACCGGTTGTCGATGGGGCTGCTGGAATTGCTCCGGCTGGCGATCATCGCGATGGTCGCTCTGATGCTCAACCAGCCGGAATGGGTCGAGGAGTATCGCCCCGAGGAAACGCCGTCGATCGCCGTGCTCTGGGACGCATCGCCGAGCATGCAGACCCGCGACGTCGTCCGGGGCGATGCCTCGTCGTCCGAGGCCTTGACCCGGAGTGAAGCGGTCGCGCCGTTGACCGACGCCTCGTCCTGGCACCGGCTGCGCGAGCGCTTGAACGTGGTGATCCAGCCGTTCTCCGGACCTTCCTCAACCTCCGGAGGCGGCGGTACCGACCTGTACGAGCCGCTGGCCGCCGCGCCGGAGCGGATCCCCAACCTGCGCGGGATCGTGCTGGCCTCCGACGGCGACTGGAATCGGGGCCAGCCGCCGGTGCAGGCCGCCGCCCGGCTGCGGATCAAGGGCGTGCCCGTGCTCGCCGTGCCGGTCGGCAGTCGCACCCGGCTGCCCGACGTCGAGCTGCTCAGTCTCGACCTGCCCACCTTCGGGATCGCCGGCAAATCGGTCCGCGTACCGTTCACTGTCGAGAGCTCGCTGCCGCGCGAGTACCTCACCACCGTCACGCTCAAGACCTCCGAGGGCGACGAGGTCGCCAAGGAAGTGCGGATCGCCCCCATGAGCCGGACCAGCGAGGCCGTGGTCTGGAAGCCCAGGGCGACCGGCGACTTCATTCTGACGCTCACGGTCCCCAAGCACTCCGATGAGCTCTCGGCCGAGAACAATCGCCTCAGCGCGCCGATCGCGATCCGCGAGGAGAAGCTCCGCGTCCTGGTCGTCGAGTCGTCCCCGCGCTGGGAATACCGATACCTGCGCAACGCCCTGTCGCGCGACCCCGGCGTCGAGCTCTCCTGCCTGCTCTTCCACCCGGGCTTGAGCAAGGCGGGCGGCGGCAACAAGGATTACATCAAGCAGTTCCCCGCCGGGCTGGACGAGCTCTCGAAGTTCGACGTGGTCTTCCTGGGCGACGTCGGAGTCGAGGACGGCCAGTTGACAACCGAGCAATGCCGGCTTCTGAAGGGGATCGTCGAGCACCAGGCCAGCGGGCTGGTCTTCATGCCGGGCATGCAGGGGCGCGAGTTCTCGATCCTGGACACGGAGCTGGGGGACCTCTGCCCGGTTGTCCTGGATCCGGCCCAGCCGGGCGGCTGGGGCTCGCGGACGCCCAATCACTTCGAATTGACGGAGACCGGGCGCCGCAGCCTGCTCACCAAGCTGGCCGACACGGAGGAAGAGAACGCCGAGGTCTGGGAGGGCCTGCCTGGCTTCTACTGGTACGCGCCGGTGCTCCGCGCCAAGGCCGGCAGCGAAGTGCTCTGCGTCCACAAGGACGCCGCCAACGACTCCGGCCGCTTGCCGCTGCTGGTCACGCGGACTTTCGGGGCCGGCAAGGTCCTGTTCATGGGCACCGACGGCGCCTGGCGGTGGCGGAAAGGGGTCGAGGACAAGTACCATTACCGGTTCTGGGGCCAGGTCGTGCGCTGGATGGCCTACCAGCGGAACATGGCCAAGGGGGAGACCATGCGGCTGTACTACATCCCCGACCAGCCCAAGCTCAACCAGATGATGGCGATGCACGCCAACGTCATGGACCGCGCGGGCGAGCCGCTCCACCAGGGCGACGTGACGGCACGGATCACGGCCCCGTCGGGGAAATCCGAGCTGGTCCGGTTCACCACGACCGGCGAGGAATGGGGCGAGTTCACCGGGCGGTTTCCCACCACGGAAGCCGGCAGCCACAAGGTGACCTTGTTCTGCAAGCAGACCGGCGCGACGCTGGAGACCTCGTTTTTTGTCCAGGGCGTCGCGGCCGAGCGGCCGGGCCGGCCCGCCCGCCCGGAAGTGCTTGAGGAGCTGGCACGGGTCACCGGCGGCAGGGTCATCGATGCCGCCAAGCTCGACCAGGTCGAACGCGCGCTGGCCGAGCTCCCCGAGCCCCCGCCCTCGGTGCGCCGCATCCCGCTCTGGTCCCACCCCGTCGTCGGCGCCGCCCTGATCACGCTCCTGGGAGTCTTCTGGGTAGGCCGGAAGGTCATCGGTCTTGTATAGTAGTAGGAAATCGGGAAGGTCCCTGGCCAAGGCGGATCAGCTCAAACGAGTCCACGACGTGATCATTCGTTCCGAATTAGCGGGAGGACACGATGCCCGATAGCCCGCGTTACGAGATCATCATCTACTGGAGCGAGCGGGATCAGGCGTTCATTGCCGAAGTCCCCGAGCTACCGGGCTGCGCCGCCGACGGTCCTTCTTACCGGGAGGCGCTCGCCGCGCTGGAGATCGTTATCAACGAATGGATCGAGACGGCCAAGGAACTGGGTCGGCAGATCCCCGAGCCGCGAGGTCGCTTGCTCTATGTCTAACCGCCGCTGCAACTGAGATGGCCCGTGTTCAGGCAGTAGGTTCTGATGCCACCACTCAAACCCTGTCCCAATCCCGATTGTGGAAAGCTAATTCAGGATTGGCACACCGAGTGGATGACGGACGATGATCGTGCACTGGTGAATAGCGGTCAAGCGGGGGTGGATTGTCCCGAATGTGGCGCTTTTATTATGATTCCTCATCATGTCGTTACTGGAGTTGCTCCCGACACGGCCAAACGGGCAAAACGATCGAGGAAGAAAGCAGAAGCGTGGGCTAAGACTCTGTCTCGGAAGGGTGGGGAAGTCGATGTTGTAGGGTGGGTGAAACCCACCGATCTTCAAGCCCGCCAAGGTCTTCCGGTGGTGGGTTTCACCCACCCTACAACGG
>JAJPJC010000442.1 GCA_021324445.1 Isosphaeraceae bacterium | reverse complement strand
GGGCTCTTCCAAGGGGAGGCGCCGGAACGCTCTCCCAGGGGCTACCGCCCCTGGCTCTTGACCACCGCCCCCATTCGGGGGCTCAGATACCCTTAGGAACAGACTCTAACTGGAGCGAACCCAGTTCGCCGCATTGCTGTCGACTCCTTCCGGGGAATCCTTCCTGGCCCGGTCCGGCTGGCGAGTCCCTCGGGGTAAATCGAGGAGATTCTCGAATGAATCTGCGAACAGCGACCGATCATGACGCGCGTTCGATCGCCGTGGTTCACGTTGCCTCGATCCGACAAGCCTATGGTGGCCTTTTCCCGGGCTCGGCGCTCGACGGGATCGACATCGACGACCGTGCCGTGCGGTGGCGGCAAATCTTGACGGACGCCCGGAGCACCACGCTCGTGGCCGAGTCGAATGAGCGGATCCTCGGCTTCGTCAACTATGGTCCATGTCGTGACGAGGACGTGGCGGTCGAGCGGGTTGGGGAGATCCTATCCATTTACGTGGCACCCGACGCCTGGGGCGGCGGAGTCGGTCGAAGCCTGATGCAGTCCGCCTTGGCACGACTCGCGAGCGCCGGTTTCTGCGCGGCGAAACTCTGGGTCCTCGACCAGAACACACGAGCCATCGCGTTCTACGAGCGTGCCGGCTTCGCCCGTGACGGGTCGACGAAGCACCGCGAGATGTTCGGCGTCCCGATCACCGTGGTCAGGTATCATGGCCGACTTGGGTCGGTTCTTCAACCTTGACCGCCGCGAACTGTGCTGTCTGGCGAGGACGAGAACCCGGTCTTGCTTCGTCAAGCCCGAATTCCTGCGCGTCATGTCGCCCCCGAAGAATCTGTTGATTGGGAAAACGGGGCCTTGAGGCGGCCATCCTCGATCTCCAGCACGAGGTCCTCGGGAGTGATGAACCGGCGGTCGTGGGTGACGATGACCAGGGTGCGGTTCCCCGCGCGCTGGCGATTGCGCAAGAGCTGGATGATGCGGTCGCCGCCGGCACGGTCGAGATTGCCGGTGGGCTCGTCGGCGTAGATCACGATCGGGTCCTTGATCAAGGCACGGGCAATCGCCACGCGCTGCTGCTCACCGCCGGAAAGCTGTGCCGGGCGGCGTTTCAGCCGGTGCCCCAGGCCGATCTCCGCGAGCAGGTCGGCCGCCTTCGAGCGGAGCTCCGGGGTGATACCGGTCGGGATGTACGGCAGCAGCACGTTGTTCACGGCCGAGAGGTTGTTGATCAGGTTGAACGACTGGTAAACGAACCCGACCTGGTTGCGCCGGTAGTCGTCGCGCTGGCTCTCCGACATCGCCGTGATGTCCTGGCCGGCCACGCGGATGGTCCCCGACGTGGGCGAGTCGAGCGCGGCCAGCAGGTACAACAGGGTGCTCTTGCCCGATCCGGACGGACCGACGATGAACGCGCACGAGCCGGCCGGTACGTGGAAGGTCACACCCCGGAGTGCCTCGACGATGTCCTCTCCACTCTGGAATATCTTGTGGACGTCGATGGCCTCGATCATCACGGCAGGCGGCTCCCCAGTCAGGTCACGCTGTGCCGGATCGCGTCCATCGGCGTCATCCGCGATGCCTTCCACGCGGGGTACAGGCCCGACAGCATGGCGATCCCCAGCGAGGCGGCGAGGCTGGCGGCGATCAGCCAGGGGTTCAGGTCCAGCGCGAACCCGTGGAGAAACCGGTTGACGGTGAACACACCGGCGGTCGCCAGGCCGGTGCCGAGCACTCCGGAGAGGAGACCCAGCAGGGCGCTTTCCACCGTCACCAGGACGAGCACGTTCCGCCGGGTCCAGCCGTTGGTGCGCATCACACCGAACTCGATGTAGCGCTCCGAAGTGCTCATCAGCATGGTGTTGGCAATGCCCACTCCCCCCACCAGCCCTGCCAGAGCGACGGCCATGAGCAGGAACAGGTTGAGCCGCTCCATCACCGAGCCGACCGTCAGGCTGAACTGCGAGATCCGCTGCGCCCGGACTCCCGGCAAGGCGCGCTCGATCCGCTCGATCAGGGCGTCGGCTTCGGCGGCGTTGACCGGCTCCACGTTGAAGGTCGAAACCGCCCTGGGGGCCAGCGCCAGCAGCTCGCGGGCCGTGTTGATGTCCATCACGATCGTCGCGTCGAGCACCAGAGACCCCGTATGGTAGAGGCCGACGATCGTGAAGTCCTTGGTGCCAATCCGGATCGTCTGGCCGACTGCCTTGGGCGAGCCATCGGCGTTGGGGTAGTCGCGAGCGATCTTGGTGCTGATCACCACGTGAGGCTTACCGATGTCGGACTCGTTGAGCATCCGGCCCCCGCCTCTGGCGGCCGGCAGGATCGCCTCGGCGATGGTCGGGTGCCTGAGCCGGGCGTGCTCGCGGATGTCCTGCCCCTCGATGCCGATCATGTTGAGGAAGCTCTGGATCCCCTGCTCCCGCGACTTGGTCAGCAAGCCGACGGCCGTCGCACCCAGGCTCGTGCCAGCCTGCCCATTGATCGAGGGCGCGACCCTCCAGACCTCCGCGGCAGCGACGCGCACGCCGGGCACCTTCCGCAGAATGCCGCCGGTCTCCGGAGGAAGATCACTGAAGACCGGGGCCGGAGCGTTCTCGCGCAGGACCATCAAGTTGTGCATGCTGGCCAGGGTATCGCCCATCAGGTGCCGGATGCCTGCCGAGAGGCTGAACAGGCCCAGGAAGGCCAGCAACGGGATCGTCAGACCCAGCACCGCCAAGCTGGTGCGCGTCGGCCGGCTGATCAGGTTCTGCCAGGCGAAAGACCACATGATCGGGTTCCTGCCAATGGCAGCCGGGGGCGGCTGCCCCACCGCCCCGTCAGGGGTTGTGCCAGGCGAGGCAGTCGGGGAGGAGCTGGTCGGTCTCGGGCGGTCCCCAGGTCCCCGGCTCGTAGAAGTACAGCGGCGTCACATCACCGAGCACCGGCTCGACGATTCGCCACTGAGCCTCGATGGTATCCTCGCGCGAGAAAAGGCTCGGATCGCCGGCCATCGCCGCGTGCAGGAGCCGGGCATAGGGCGGCACCTCATCGGCCGCCTGGCGATGGGCCATCAGCTCGACCGGCTGAAGGTCCTCCTCGTCTCCCTCCTTCCGCACCACGGCGCCGATCGCGATGATCTCCTCAGGATTGAACCGAATTCGGATGTAATTCTGGGAACAGTCGAGCGAGTGATGGGCGAACGATTGCTGCGGGGGCGTCTCGAACCGCACCAGGACTTCGGTCGCGGTCTTGGCCAGGGCCTTGCCGGCGCGGATCAGGATCGGCACGCCGGCCCACCGCCAGGAGTCGATCTGCAGCCGCACGGCCGCGAAGGTCTCGACCCGGGAATCGGCCGCGACCCCTTTCTCCCGGCGGTAGCCGTGATACTGGCCGCGCACGACGTCGGCCGGCTCCAAGGGTCGGACCGCCCGCAGGACTTTGACCTTCTCGTCCCGGATGCCGTCCGGCGCGTTGGCCCCGGGCGGCTCCATGGTCAAGAGCGACATGACCTGGAGCATGTGGTTCTGAATCACATCCCGGATCGCGCCGGCTTCCTCATAGAAGGCGCCGCGCCCCTGGACGTCGAATTGCTCGGCCATCGTGATCTGAATCTCCGCAACGCAATCGCGGTTCCAGATCGGCTCGAGAAACCGGTTGGCGAACCGGAAGCTGAGGATGTTCAACACGGGCTCCTTGCCCACGTAGTGGTCAATCCGGAAGATCCGCGACTCCTCGAAGACCTGGTGCAGGATCCGGTTCAGCTCCTGGGCCGAGGCCAGGTCGCGACCGAACGGCTTTTCGACGACGACCCGGGCATCGTGGGCGCCACCGGACTCGGCCAGGTGGTGGACCACCGTGCCGAAGAGGCTCGGTGGGATCGCCAGGTAGTACAAGGGCCGCTGGGCATCGCCCAGGGCCTGGCGCAGTTGGACGAAGGTCTCCGGATCATGGTAATCGCCGTCGACGTAGCGGAGCCGGTTGGCCAGCTCGGCGAAGGCGGATTCGTCCACGCCGCCGTGGTGCTCCAGGCTGTCGCGCGCCCGGGCCCGCAGTTGCTCGACCGTCCAGCCGGATCTGGCCACCCCGACGATCGGGACCTCGAGATGCCCGTGCCGGATCAGGTACTGGAGGGCCGGGAAGACCTTCTTGTACGCGAGGTCGCCCGTCGCCCCGAGGAAGACCAGGGCGTCCGAATGGGTCTGAGTCATGGGTGTGCCCTTGCTGATTCCAGCGCCTTTCGCCCCTTCGCCGGCAGGAGGTCGAATGCAGTCTGGTCGGTCATCTCCAGCGGGACCAGCACGAACGCCTCCGGCTCCAGGAACAAGGGCATCTCCGGAAGCGCATCACCGACGGCCACCGGCTCGATAGACGCCCAGGTCGTCAGTCCGCATTCATACGTCGAGAATTCAACGAGTCGCCATCCGCACGGATCCAAGGTCGAGGTTCTCACGCTTTCTTTTCCAGATGGCCGCCGAAGGCGAAGCGCATGGCCGAGAGGAGCCGGTCGGCGTACTCGTCGCTGCCGCGCGAGCTGAACCGCTCGAACAACGCCGTGCTGAGCACGCCCGCGGAGACGCCCTCGTCGATGGCCGCCTGGACGGTCCAGCGCCCTTCGCCGGAGTCGGACACCCGGCCCGAGAACTCGGCCAGGTCGGGACTGTGCAACAGGGCCTGCGCCGTCAGGTCGAGCAGCCAGGACGCGATGACGCTGCCGCGCCGCCAGACCTCGGCGATGTCGGCGAGGTTCAGGTCGTACTGATAGAGCTCGGGGTGGCGCAACGGCGTGGTCTCGGCGTCGGCTTCCTGCTGCTGCTTGCCCACGCCGGCATGCTTCAGGATATTCAACCCCTCGGCGTAGGCCGCCATCAGGCCGTACTCGATCCCGTTGTGGACCATCTTGACGAAGTGGCCGGCGCCGCTGGGTCCGCAATGGAGATAGCCCTGCTCGGACGTGCCCCCGGCCTTCTCGCGCCCGGGCGTGCGCGACGCGGCCTCCACGCCGGGGGCCAGCGCGGCGAAGATCGGATCGAGGTGCCGCACCACGTCCGGCTCCCCGCCGATCATCAGGCAGTAACCGCGCTGCCGCCCCCAGACGCCGCCGCTGGTGCCCACGTCCACGTAATGGATCCCGCGCGGTTTCAGGGCCGCGGCGCGACGGAGATCGTCGTGGTAGTACGAATTGCCGCCATCGATCAGGATGTCTCCCCGCTCGAGCCGGCCGGCGAGCTGATCGATCGTCGAGTCGACCACCGCCGCCGGGACCATCAGCCAGACCGCCCGGGGCGGCGCGAGCTTGCCCAGGAATTCGTCAAGGCTGCCGGCGCCGGTGGCCCCTTCCGTGACCAGGGGAGCAACCGCCTCGGCATGAACGTCGTAGACGACGCATTCCTGCTGGTGGGCCAGGAGCCGTCGCACCATGTTCGAACCCATCCGTCCCAGACCGATCATCCCCAGTTGCATGGGAAACCACCCCTCTGTCGTGCTGTTATTCAAGAGATAACGATCTGAACAGCCATGGCCAGGCCGACCAGCGCGAGGATTGCCGCCACGATCAGGGCGGCCCGCAGGTCCAGGGGCGGGTTGCCGACGCCCGCCTGCAAGGAATGGATATAGTCGCGGTGGCGGGCCGCCGCCATCACGCACACGAAGACACCTACAACAACCATGCCGAACCCGAGCCAGGGCGAGACTGACGGCCTCGCGATCACGGGCCCCGTCTCCGCCGCGTACTCGCGGATCCAGAACGCGAACCGTGCGATCAGGAAGCCGAACCCCATCAAGGCCACGGAGGTGCGCACCCAGGCGAGGAAGGTCCGCTCGGCTGCGAGGTAGATCCGCGGATCATCGACCGGCCTGGGACCGGGCGCAGTGCCGGTGGTGCCGGCCGACGGCGCATCGTCATGCTCGTGGCGCTGCATGGGTCGATCACCGCTGACTCGAGGGATCCCCGATTCGCTCGCCCAAGCGCAATATGGGCGGGCCGCTGCGCCAGTGTCAAGATCGCGGGGACCGGCCCGGGGTCTGTTCACGGCGTGCCGATTGGGATAAAACCGTGCGAGGAGAATCGTCTGAACTCGGCAGGAGTGAGGGTCGCCAGCATGCCTCGGCACGAGATCGTCCGGCGGGCAAGCCGATTGGGGCTGATCCTGGCCGCCTGGGGCACGGCCAGTGCGGGTGAGCCACGGCTGAACCAGCTCCAGGTCATCGGCACTCATAACTCCTACCACATCGCCCCGGCCCCGGCCATGCTGGAGCTGATCGGGTCCACCGGGCGGCGTCGGGCCGAGGGGCTCGACTACACGCACCGCCCGCTGGCCGAGCAATTCTCCCGGCTGGGCATCCGCCAGATCGAGTTGGATGTGTTCGCCGATCCCAAGGGGGGCCTGTTCGCCGAGCCGAGCCTGCGGAAAACCCTCCGGAACCGGGGCAAGGACCCGGGGCCCGATCCCAACGCTGACGGCCGGCTCCGCAAACCCGGCCTGAAGGTCCTCCACGTCCAGGACGTCGACTTCCGCACCCACGCCTCGACCTTCGTCGACGCCCTGACGCAAGTCCGCGCCTGGTCCCGGGCGCACCCGCGGCACGTCCCGATCTTGATCCTGGTCGAGCTGAAGGATGAGGCGATCTTCGGCTTGCCGACCCGGCCCGTGGAATTTGGCCGGGCGGAGCTCGACGCGGTCGACGCCGAGATCCTTTCGGTGTTCGATCGCGCGGAGCTGGTGACGCCCGACCAGGTGCGCGGCCGGTTCGCGACGTTGCCCGAGGCGATCCGTGCCCAGGGCTGGCCCGCACTCGAGTCGGTGCGGGGCCACGTGATGTTCGCGCTCGACAACGAGGGCCCCATCCGCGACCTCTACCTCGACGGCCACCCCGCGCTGCGTGGCCGCGTGATGTTCGCCACCGTTGCACCTTCGGAATCGGCGGCAGCCTGGTTCAAGATCAACGACCCGATCCGCGACTTCGACCGGATCCAGCAGCTCGTTCGCGCGGGTTTCCTCGTCCGCACCCGCGCCGACGCCGACACTCGCCAGGCACGAGCCCATGACGGCACCCAGCGCGACAAGGCACTGGCCAGCGGGGCGCAATTCGTCAGCACCGACTATCCCGAGCCCGACCGCCGCTTCTCGGAGTATTGCGTCCGGCTTCCCGAGGGGGTCGTGGCGCGAGCCAACCCCGTCAACGGCGATCCCGCGTGGGGACGGACCGACCTGGAAAGCAGTCAACCGGCCCCGGGACCAAACCGGTAAACAGCGATTGTGCCCACCGGTGCCGATCGCGGGAGGCGCTGGCTCGTGCTGACCGTGAGGATCGCCGCATTTTCACCTTGAGCATGTCAAGTGACGGGCTGGAGCTTTCCCCGGACGGTAGTGGAAGACGACCGTTTCTTGTCGCCGAGCATGGTCGCCTCGTGCCAGAGCAGCCAGGCCTTGAGGTCGAGGCCGCCGCCGTAGCCGGTCAAGGTCCCGTCGGAGCCGATGACCCGGTGACACGGCAGGATGATGGCGATCGGGTTGCGGCCGTTGGCTGCTCCGACGGCGCGGGACGCCCCGGGCCGGCCGATCCGGCGGGCCTGCTCCGCATAGCTGATAGTGGTCCCATAGGGAATTCGGGCCAGTTCCTCCCAGGCCAGGCGCTGGAACGGTGTGCCCCCGGTGAGGAGCGGGAGATCGAACGCGCGCCGTTCGCCGGCGAAGTAGGCGTCCAACTGGCGGCGGACCTCGCGAAAGGCCGAATCCTGCCGCGGACTCCTCGGATCCGACAGCGGCGCGGGGCTGCCATCGCTCCGGGGCAGGTGAAGGCCCGTCAGCGCCTCGCCGTTGGACGTCAACAATAATTCGCCCACCGGACTGGAGTAGTAGCTGAAGAAGGCTGACTCGTTCATGGAGGATCTCCAATGATTACAAGAATGTAGGTCGGGCTTTCGCCTGACGGGATCGGAACGTCAGGCTCAAGCCTGACCTACGGCTTGAGACCAGAGGTACATGGCCGCGTAGGCGCGCCAGGGGCGCCAGGCCTGGGACGCGTCCCGGAGCCGGCGCGGCGACGGTTCTCCGAATGCCTTGAGCAGACCCAGGTCGCCGGCCGGAAAGGCGTCGGGCCATCGCAGGGCGCGCATGGCGATGTACTGCGCGGTCCAATCGCCGAGACCGGGATATGCCGTCAGCGCGGTCGCGAGGGCTTCCGGATCGGGACCGGGCTTGAGGTCCAGCTCGCGCCGGGCCACGGCGCCTGCGATGGCTCGGATCGCCGCGGCACGGGGCGCGGCGATCCCCAGCGCCGTCAGCTCCGAGTCCTGGGCCTCGGCGAGCCGTTCCGGCGCCGGGCCAAGTCGATCCAGGCCCGGGAATGGGGCCTCGACCGGCGCGCCGAACCGGGCGGCGAGCCGTCCGGCGAGCGTCGTCGCCGCCCGCACCGAGACCCGCTGGCCCAGCACGGCGCGCACGGTCAGCTCGAAGCCGTCGAAGGCGCCGGGCACGCGCAAGCCCGGACATCGGCTCACGACCTCGGCCAGACGCGGATCCGATCGGAGGTGCGAGGCGATCACGTCCGGCCGCGCGCCCAGGTCGAAGAGGTCCTTCAGGCGGCCCAGGACCTCCGGCAACGCCGGCGTCAGCGACGTGGCCAGCTCAACCGCCAGGGCATTCCGTCCGGCGATCGGCTCGACCTTCAGCCAGCCATGGTGAGGCCCGACGGCGGCCGTGCGGAGGTAGGCCCGGCCCTCGATCCGCTCGACCCCGGCCGTCGCACGCCCCGCGAGGAAGTCGAGCAGCACGTCCCAGGCCAGGGGCGGACGGTAGGCCAGGGTCAGCCGGATCGAGTCCCGGGCGTGGACTGGCGGCGCGGCGCGCCGCATGGTGGTGGGAGTCAGGCGATAGTGCGCGCGGAACAGGGCATTGAACCGCCGGACACTCTCGAACCCGCTGGCGAAGGCCACCCGGGCTATCGGCAAGTTCGATTCGGTGAGCAGTTGCTTGGCCAGGAGCAGCCGCCGGGTCTGGGCCAGCTCAATGGGCGAGACGCCATACTCCTGCCGGACCGCGCGGCGGAGCTGCCGCGCGCTGAGGCCCAGGTCCCGCGCGAGCGTCTCCAGGCTGCCGCCGTCATTCAAGGCGCCCGCCTCGATCCGGGTGGCCGCGACCCGCGCGGTGCGGCGCACCGCGTCGACCGGGGCATGCCCGGGCGCCAGCTCGGGCCGGCAGCGCAGGCACGGGCGGAATCCCTCGCGCTCGGCCAGCGCGGCGTTGGAGAAGAACCGGCAGCGGTCGCGGCCCGGCGTCCGCGCCGAACAGATCGGCCGGCAATAGATCCGCGTCGTCGTCACCCCGACGAAGAACAACCCATCGAACCGGGCGTCGCGGGCAGCCAGGGCACGGTAACACGTCTCGTCGTCGAAGAGCATGGCCGTGATCACTCGGGGCACAGGTCAGATCGTGTTCTCACTCCGCATGCCGGAAGTTTATCCGTCGTCGCCGCGACTGTCTGGCCATTTTCGGACACCGAGACGAAATCCGCTGGCATGTCCGAAAATGGCGAGTCGGTTCGAGGCGACCGGGTCGGTCTTTGGTTCCTCCCCGCCGATCAGCCTGGAGCGAGAGATCCATCCCACCACGATCAGGATCTGGTAGAATGAGGGTCGTGATCTGACCAGTGATCAGGAGACGAACTATGCCGGTTCACGATTGGACGAGGGTCAACGCCGGATTGTTTCATCACTTCCACCAGAGATGGATCCAAGCCCTCTGTGACCGGCTCAACACGGGCGGCTTGCCCCCGGGATATTACGCGCTCTCCGAGCAGGTTGCCAGTGGCCCGATTCCCGATGTCCTCACCTTGCAACTGGGAGTTCAGCCTCTGCCGCAAGCCGACTCGCCGAACGGAACCGCTCTGGCTGTCGCCCCACCACGGACGCGGTTCGTTCTGCGGGCGGAATCCGACCCGTATGTCGCCAAGGCGAACCGGATCGCAATCCGCCACCCGGCCGGCCAGGTGGTTTCCGTCCTGGAGATCGTTTCGCCGGGAAACAAGGCGAGCCGGGCCACCTTTCACTCGTTTCTGGAGAAGGCCACGGAACGTCTGAGACAGGGCATCCACCTCCTGGTAATCGATCTATTTCCACCCACGGCACGAGATCCCCAAGGCATTCACAAGGCGATCTGGGACGAGATCCAGGAGCAACCGTTCGAGCTGCCTTCGGATAAGCGGCTCACGCTGGCATCGTATTCGGCCGGACCGGTCAAGGTGGCTTGCGTCGAGCCGGTCGCGGTGGGTGACACACTGCCGGAGATGCCACTGTTTCTGGCGGCAGAGCAATATGTCCCAGCCCCGCTGGAACCGACTTACCAGACGGCTTGGGCCGTGTATCCGGCTCCGCTCAAAGGTGAATTGCTCGTACCTCCGACCTCCGCCGAGGGCACGAGTTGAAACCCGCCTCAACTCGCTGGCTTCTCCTGAGCTTCCGTGCGTCGTCTCATCTCGTCCGTCGAGACAGCCTCGACGGGGTGGCGATCCACCAGACGTTGCCACTGGGGACCGCGCCCGCTCATCGCTGCCCCAACCGTCCCGATAGCCAGTGAGGCCGGTGCAGGGCGAGGAACCGATGCAGCCGCGCCAGCGGGAGATCCTCCGGGAAGCTCGGCCAGCCGTCGCCGGCCGGGTAGCCTCCTCCTGAGCCGGGCAGGAGACCACCACCCGAACCCCTCAGGAGCGCGGCGCTGCTCGGGGAACCATGGTGACCACCGCCGCCGTGTCCACCACCGCCGCCATGTCCACCGCCGCCGCCTCCGCTATGGGCCTGTGCCTGGGGAAGGCCGGATGCGCTGAGGAGGCCGAACGCCAGGACGGTCGCCGCAAGCCATCGCCGTGAATCGGGGTACATCCTTGCCCCCCTTCGGGAAAAGACGAGTCTCGACCCGGAGCCGCCAAGATGGTTACGCCGTGGCCTGGCCGGCGGTTCGTGGGAATTGCGTCACTCAATCGAGTCCGGGCAGCCCCCGTTTCACGTCGTTCCGCGGCAGAGAAACGAAGGCTTCGGCCGCTGCGACGCCCGACTCCCGACCACGGAAACTCTCCATGATCTCGTGGTGTTCCCGATAGATCGCCTCGCCATCCTGGCTGCGGTGGGCGAACAAAGCCGCCTTCTTCTTCGCCCGCACGGCCGTGATGTCGACGTAGTCGGTCGGCTGGAATCCCATGGTCTGATAGCCGTAGTCGACCTCGAAGAAGTAAAGCGGGACCCGCCCGCGGGACGCCAGGCCGGCGCGGATGGCCAGGAAGCTGGCCGCCTGGTGATCGGGGTGGGTGTCGATCGGCCAGTGGGTCAAGAGGAGATCGGGTCGTTGCGCCAGGACCAGCGCGACGAACGCCTGGGTTCGCCGCGGGTTGACCTCGGTGTCGCCATCGATCTGACCGGCGAAGACCGGCCGGGCGCCCAGGATCTTGCAGGCGGCCTCGGCCTCCCCCGTCCGGATGGCGGCGGCTTCCTCGTGTGACTTGCCCCGGATGCCAGCCTCGCCGCGCGTGAGGTAGATGATCGTCACACGATGTCCCTTCTCGGCGTAACGGGCCAACGTCCCGCCGCAGCCCGACTCCGGATCATCCGGATGGGCACCCACGCAGACCACGTGCAACGACCGTTTCGACTCCGATGGCTGCGCACTCGCTGCCGGCGCGAGCGTCAGCGCGGGGAGGGCGAGCGCGGCGGCGGACTGGCTGCCAAACTTACGGCGGGAGATGATGGAGTACATCATGGTCGGAGAACCTCCTTTCCGTGGCCGTCATGCTACCCGGTGAGGCGCCGCGCAGGAAATGGTCATGGCCTTTGGTCGCAGAATCGTCGGCCTGGTGCTCGCGGGGACGGGCGCCGTCATCCTCGTGCTGCTGGCACCCGATCTTTACGGGTTCATGCCGCGGGCGGTACGACGCCATCGCCTGGGATTGGCGCTCGCGGGATTGGCGGTCTCCTACGGCGTCGCCCGCTTTTGGGTTGGTCGGCGATCCGCCACCCGTGCGGCGCGCGATCCCCTGCGACGACTGCTGGAGCGTCTGGACGCCCTGGCCGGTTTCGCGATGGGCGGCGGGTTGTCGGTCGTGGTGGTCGTCATCGGCCTCTGGTTCCTGGCGACATGGGTCCCACACTACCTGCTGTGGCCCTGGTACCGCGATACCGACACCTTCGCGACGATGGCCCAGTCGTGGGATGCCGGCATCCTGCCGTACCGCGATATCCGCGCCTACAACTTCCCGGGTGCCATTTACCTGTGCTGGGTCCTGGGTAAGGTGGCCGGCTTTGGCCGGACCTGGGCATTCTACGCCGTGGATGCCGTGGCGCTGGTCGTCCTCGGGATGGTCCTGGCCGCCTGGAGCCGGCGATGTCTGGGCCGGGTCTTGCCCGGCGTTTCGGCCTATCTAGTCTTCCTGACGTTCTACCTGAGCCGCGACTACTTCACGGTCGCCCAGCGCGACTGGCACGCGAGCCTCTGCGTGGCCCTGGGCCTGCTGGCGTTGCAGGCCTGGCCGGGGCGGGCCAGCCGGCTGACCTCGGCCCTGCTGGCCGCGGCCGCGCTGGCGATCCGGCCGCACGTCGTGGTGTTCCTGCCGGCCCTGGCCGCGGCTGTTGCCGAGGGCGTGTCGCGGGATCGTCCCGGTGCCGGGCTGCCGGGACCGCCCGCCCCTGCTGCTCGGCTCCGCGCGCTCGCGGAGTGGCTGCTCGCCTTTGGGTTGTTCCTCGTGATCGCCTTTGCGCCCCTGCTGATCGCGGGCGTCGCCGACGACCTGGTGCGCGGGCTGAAGATCGCCGCCGCCGGAGGCCCTTACAGTCGAACCAGTCCCGCGATCGTGGCCCAGGCGTTCGCCGGGGAATTCCGGGAGCCCGCCACTGTGATCCTGATCGTGCTCCTGGGCCTGACCCTGGTCTACTCACGAGGAGTGGAGCGGCGGCGCGCCGCGACCTGGGCACTGACCCTGGCCGCAGCTTTGTCGTATCGTCTGTTCCACCCGGTCCAGCACGATTACTTGATGTATCCCGTGGTGCTGGTCGGCTCGATCGCCTCGGCGCTGCCCATTGCCTGGTTGTTGGATCGCCCGCGGGTGGCTCCCGTCCTTCAGTTGACGATGTTGCTCTTGCTGATGGATGAGCTTAGCCCCGGGCTCCCGCGCTACTGCAATCCCTCGGCGAGTCTCGAGGCCCTGGGCTCGCTGGTGCGCGGCCAGACGATTCCGCCCTCGAGCCCGCCAGGCAGCCGAGCCTGGTTCGAGCTCAGCCGCGGCCGTTGGTACGCCTGGGAGGACTACCGGCGGGTCTTGATCCATCTCCGGAAGACGACCCGTCCCACGACGCTGGTGGCCAACGTGCTCACCGAGCCCCCGTTCCCCGCGATCAACGGGCCGGCCGCCCGGCTCTCCCCCTTCCGCGCCGAGTCGGGGATCTGCTGGATGCTCCTGGTCGACCTTGACCTGGATGCCGAATTCGCCGCATCGCTCGACCAGGCGGCCGACTCGGTCGTCGTCTGGTCGCCAGCCGAGCACGAGTTCCCCTCCCGGTTGCAGCTCCCTTGCTTGACCGCGACGATCCGGACGCACTATCGCCCGGAAGCCCGCTTCGGCCGGATCGAGGTCTGGCGGCGCGATGGCCAGCCGCCCACGGCGGCTGGACCACAATCCCCATCGTGGGCCGATCGCTCGCTCGATCCCGGGCTCATCGCTTCCGGGCCGCGATGAATGACGCCCGGACCAGGATCTCATTCTTCTCGGAGGCGGAATTGGGCATCAAGCAGGTCCGAACGGCGTTGCCGCGCGAGAAATACTGGCGGTAGATCCGGTTCATGGGGTCGTAGTCCTTCATGTCGCGGAGATACACACATCCCGAGGCGATATCCTCGAGCGCCAGCCCGGCCGCATCGAGCACCGCAACGTGATTCCGCGCCATCTGGTGGACCTGATCATCGAGTCTTCCCGCCGCGAGACCGCCCTCGGGCTTGGTACCGGGGAGCGTGGAGATATACAGAGTGTTCCCCGCCCAGACGGCCGGGCTGGCCGTGACGGCCCCTTCGATCGACCCGTCTTTGAGCAGGCCCGCAGGGCGGACGACCTTGCGTGTCGACAGGTCGGTCGTGGCGATGCAGGTGACCTCGACGTGAGAGCCGCCCGGGATCCAGTCGACGAACACCGTGGCACAGGCCGGCTCGTTGCCGTCCTCGAAGAACTCGTTGTAGACCTTGTTGGCCACCTCGAGGTTCTCGTACTTGTCCAGGAAGACGTGGCTCATCACGACGTGGCGGAAGTCGAGCCCGGCCTTCTTGAGGGTCGTCTCGACGTTCCGCATCGCCTGCCGGACCTGCTCCTCAAACGTCGCGGGGTGTGTGCCATCGGCGAGCTGATCCCCCTGGCCCGAAGCATAGAGCGTGTCGCCCGCCAGGATCCCCGGACTGTAGGGCCGGCCTGCCGGCGGATCGCCGATCCGCTTCCTCTCCGCGAGGTCGGTGTAGGCGATGCAGGTGATCTCCAGCCGCGAGGGACCGGGCACCTGGGCGACTCCCAGGGTCGTCCGCGCCGGCGGGTTCTCGGGGAAGAACTTGGCGTAGGTCTTGTTCATCTCGGCGTACTTGTCGTGGTCTTCCAGGTAGACGAACGACTTGACCACGTGCTTCATGTCCAGGCCGGCCGACTGCAACGTCTTGCGGATCTCGTTGAGACAGTTCTCAACCTTCTCGGGGAACTCAGCGTTCGGGCGGTAGTCGCCCTTTCCCGAGATGTAAAGGGTTTTCCCCACCTTGGCCCCCGCGGCGAACAGGGCGCCGGACCGCCGTCCCTCCTTGGCCGCGGACTTCTTGGTCGGGACCTGGTCCTGGCCCGGGGCCGCGGAAACCAGGCCGAGAGCGAAGACGGCAGATGCGACGACGATCAGACCGGCTCTTGTCATGACTGGTATCTCCCCAGGGACCGATCCGCCTGGAATCGCTGACACCCTGACTGAGGCGACCAGTCTATCAGAACGGGCCACGGCGTTCTATCGCCGGCCGGCCCCCGAATTTTCGTCCTGACGGAGGCGGGCGCTCGACAACGACGGCCGCTGGCTGCAAGATATCTCGGGAAGCACCGCTGGCCGCCTCGATCCATCTCTCCACGAGGGGGTGCCATCGTTCCGGAGATTGCCGCTGATCTCAAGTGGGTGGGATGGCGGGCACCGGCCGATCCGCTGTCAGAGGGCAGGCGGGGGCGGCTGCCCCACATCCCGACACGAGAATCGAAGCGAGCACGACCATGAAACCGCTCCAAGCCTTGGTTTTCCTCCTCCTGGCGGGTTGTGCCTGCGCCCAGCAGGCCGAGCAGTACGACCTGCTGCTGCGGGGCGGCCACGTGATTGATCCCAGGAACCAGATCGATGCGATCCGGGACGTGGCGATCCGCCGGGGCAAGATCGCGGCCGTGGCTGCGAAGATCGAGCCGGCCGCGGCATTCAAGGTGGTGGATGTCGAGGGCCTGTACGTCACGCCCGGGCTGGTCGACATCCACGTCCACGTCTTCGCCGGTACCGGCGAGCGGCGGTCCTACGCGGGTGATAGCAGCGTCTATCCCGACGGCTTCACGTTCCGCTCGGGCGTGACCGCCGTGGCCGACGCCGGCTGCGCCGGCTGGCGCAACTTCGAGGAGTTCAAGCGGCTGATCATCGATCGCTCGCGGACGCGCGTCTTCGCGTTCTTGAATATCGTCGGCCACGGGATGCGCGGCTCACGATACGAGCAGGACGTCAACGACATGCAGCCCAAGCCGGCCGCCGAGATGGCCCTGCGATACAAGGGCGTCATCGTGGGGATCAAGACGGCTCACTACATGGGCCCGGACTTCACCGCGGTGGACCGAGCGGTGGAGGCCGGCACGATCGCGAACATCCCCGTGATGGTGGACTTCGGCCGCTCCAACGCGCGGACGCCCAGGAAGTCCCTGGAGGAGCTGCTGTCGAAACGGCTCCGCCCCGGCGACATCTACACCCACGTCTACTCGGGGCTCCGCGGCGAGATCGACTCCTCGGGCCACCCCAACCCGGGCCTGTTCGAAGGCCGCAAGCGGGGCGTGATCTTCGACGTCGGCCACGGTTCAGGGAGCTTCGTCTGGCGCGTCGCCGTGCCGATCATCCAGGAGGGGTTCCTCCCCGACTCTCTCTCGACCGACCTGCATGCCGGCAGCATGAACACGGGACTGAAGGACTTGTTGAACGTCATGAGCAAGTTCCTGGCGCTGGGCCTGCCGCTCGACCAGGTGGTGCTGCGTTCGACCTGGAACCCGGCCCGCGAGATCCATCAAGAGCAGCTCGGGCACCTCTCGGTCGGGGCCCCGGCCGATCTCGCCGTCCTGCGGCTGGAGCAGGGCGAGTTTGGCTTCATCGATGTCTACGGCGCCCGGCTCCGCGGGTCCCGCAGGCTGAGCTGCGAGATGACCCTGCGCGACGGGAAGATCGTCTACGAGCTGAATGGCCTGTCCCGCCCGGACTGGGTCAGCCTGCCCAAGAATTATCGGTCCACCGGCAGCCCGCGATGGGATGGGATCCGGGGCTCGGGCGGCTTCATCCGGCAGGAGTCGGGCTCCGGACCAGCCGGCGACTAGGCCAGGCCAGCCAATCCTCCCGAAGTCAAGCGATGATCTCTCGACGGACCAGACCCAGCGAAGCCCTCTTACCCTCGGAGGTTGAGATGAGTCGGATCCAGACCAAGCGTCGAACCTTCCTCTGCGCCCTGGCCGGCGCGCCCGGCGCGCACCTTCTCTTCCCGGCCGATTCCCAGGCCGGGCAGGAGAGCGCCAGCTCCTCGGGGCGGGACGTGATCCAGGAGCTGGGCATCCGGTCGTTCATCAACGCGGCCGGCACGTTCACCGCCTTGACGGGCTCCTTGATGCGGCCCGAGGCCGTGGCGGCGATGCAGGTCGCATCGCGGAAGTTCGTGAAGCTGGAAGACCTGCACGACGCGGTCGGCAAGCGGATCGCGGAGCTGCTCCACTGTCCGGCGGCCCTGGTGACCGCGGGTTGTGCCTCGGCGATGGCGCTGGCCACGGCCGCCTGCGTCGCGGGGAAGGACCCGGCGCGGATCCGCCGCCTGCCGGACACCGCCGGCATGAAGAACGAGGTTCTGGTCCAGCGGACGCACCGCGTCGGCTATGACCACGCGATCCGCAATGCGGGCGTCAAGCTGATCGAGGTCACCACCCGGGAGCAGTTGGAAGCGGCGATCAACGGGCGGACCGCCATGATGTTCTTCCTCAACTCGGCGGATCCGCGGGGGAAGATCCATCACGAGGAGTTCGTCGCGATCGGCAAGGCGCATGCGATCCCGACGCTCATCGACGCCGCGGCGGACATCCCGCCGGCGGAGAACCTCTGGCGGTTCACGAGGCTGGGGTTCGACCTGGTGGCCTTCTCCGGAGGCAAGGGCCTGCGCGGGCCGCAATCGTCGGGCCTGCTGCTGGGCCGCAAGGACCTCATCGAGGCGGCCCGGCTCAACAACAGCCCCAATGGCGACACGCTCTGCCGGACCAACAAGGTCAACAAGGAAGAGATCATCGGCATGCTGGTGGCCCTGGAATCGTACCTGAAGGAGGACCATGCCGCCGTCTGGAAGGAATGGGAGAACCGGTGCCGCTGCATCGCCAAGGCCCTGGAGGGCTTCGAGGACGTCAAGACCGAGGTCTTCGTGCCCCAGGTCGCCAACGCCGTCCCCCACCTGCGGGTGCGCTGGGATGCCCGGGCCCGGAAGTTGAGCCCGTCCGACATGCTCAAGAAGCTCCGCGAGGGCACGCCCAGCATCGAGGTGGGCCCCGGCTCGCGCAATCCGCTGGTGATCGGCGTCTGGATGATGGAACCGGGCGAGGACGCCATCGTCGCCGAGCGGCTCCGCGCGATCCTCGCCGGCGCATGACTCCGGTGCGCGCCCGGAAGGACGATTCTCCCGAGCCGTCGGCTCGGACGGCTCGGGTGAGCCGTCCTACCAAACCACCCCTCAGAGTCTGTTCCTCAAGGTATCTGAGCCCCCGAATGGGGGCGGTGGTGAATAGCCAGGGGCGTCAGCCCCTGGGACCGTTCCAGCGCCCCTCTCCCCTGGGGAGAGCCCCGCGGGGGCGACAGGTCGACCAGGGGCTGTCGCCCCTGGCTCTTGACCGCCGCCCCTCCGGGGCTTTGGGAACCGACTCTCAATCGAAGGTGGACGGGACACGAGCTACCAGCCACCGGTTTCACAGGTGCTTCTCGATCTCCTTGTCGGAGATCGGCGGCCGGTCGGGGCGCGACTGGAGCCACTGGAAGAAGTCGGCCTTGATCGCTTCGGTCCAGCGAACGTCGATCTGTCCCGGGGTATAGACGCCGGCCCGCAGCCGGGCGTGGCCGAATTCGTCCTTGAGCGCGACGATCTCAGCGGTCACGACGACTTCCTCGGCCAGGTGAGCGGGGATGACGATGACGCCCTCGCGCCTGGCCAGGATGACGTCGCCGGGCAGGACGGTCACCATCCCGATCCGGATCGGCCGGTTGATTGAGGAGAGGACCATGTTCTTGAGGAAGGAGGGATCCCAGCCCCGGACGTAGGCATTGAACCCGTCGATCTGCTTGAGGCCGTCGAGGTCGCGGGCGCCGGCGTCGAACACCACGCCGGTGCCGGTCTTGGCGGAGATGGCATTGCCCAGGTTGTCGCCGATGAGGGTGCCGTCGGCCACCTTCCCGCAGCCGTCGGCGACATAGACATCCCCCTTCTGGAGCATGTCGATCGGCCAGGAATTGGACGGGCCGATCCGGCCTTCCGCCCTGCCGGTCCGCTGGATGTGCTCGGCCAGGTCGGGCCGGCCGGGGAGATAGGCCGCCGTCAGGGCGCGGCCGACGAAGGGTCGGTCCAGGTGGACCATCTGCCAGCCCGTCGCGAACTGGCTCTCATAGCCGCGCTGACGCAAGACGTCCCAGGCTTCCTCGATCGAGACGGCCCGCATGCGCCGCAGGAGGTCATCGGGGACCTTGGGCCGCCCGTCGGGGGAGCGCTCCCCCTTCCACCGAGCGGTCATCGCCAGGATCTCGGCCTTTGACGCGGCCATCCCGCCGGCCTGGTCCGACCCGACAGGAGTCCCGCTCGGGCGCTCCTGGGCCACCGCGGCGTCGGGCAGCCTGAGCAACCCCACCAACAGCGCAACCATTGCCATTCGCCTCGAGGGATAGGACAGGGTCTCCATCATCGTCGCAGACTCCGGTGTGCGAGGAAACGAAACGACGACCACGATGTTGGATACTGATCCGCAAAGTTTATCTAATCGCATCCAGGTCCTACTACTCATTCGATTGGAAGTGGAATCGGCCGAAGCGGGAGACAGGCTCTTCCAATTCTGCCGGTCCAGCCCGAAGATACGCGCTCGTCGGGACGTATTCTCGAGTGGACCGCTTCCTGGAGCCTACCCATGCAGCAGGTCAAGTCCGACCGGGATTTCTTCCGCCACATTTTGACATTCGACCACGAGGATCCCAACACCTACACGCCGCACACCCTCCCTGTCGCGGCGATCATGAGGGCCTCGGCCAGGTCTCCGATCCCCTGGCCGTCGGGCAAGGCGCCTGCGCCGACACCGCTGCAACCCACACCCGCGCCCGACTCGGTCCTGCCGCGGTGCGACTACCTTGTCGTCACCTGGACCGTCGAGGAGGCGAAATCCCTGGCCGACACCCTGACGCCGGGTTTCGCCTCCAAGACGGCCTGGTATCCCTACACCCACAATTTCCAGTCGCAGTACGTTCCGCTGATCCGCAAGGGAGCGCCGGCGCTGGAGAGCCGCCGCCTGGGCAGCTACTTCGTCACTCAGATCGGCAAGAAGCGCGTGCTCTGCTTCAAGTCGGAGCTCCATTTTTCCCAGGATGGGCCCAAGATGCCCATCGCCAAGCTCTGGGGCCAGTTGATCGACGAGGCGCAGCCGAAGCTGGTGATCACCACCGGGACGGCCGGCGGGATCGGCTCGGAGATCATCGTCGGGGACGTGGTGGTCGCGCCGGCCGTGCAGTTTGACTGCACCAAGGAGTTCAAGAACCAGCCGTTCCACGACAGCAAGTACGCCTGCTCGACGCTCAAGACCACCTCCTTCACCCAGGCGACGAAACTGTTCCAGGCCAACGCGTCCCACCTGCCCGAGGCCTCCCGGCCACCGAAGATCTTCGCCAAACCCACGGCCGGGGCGTCCAACACCGACATCCTCACCACCGATTTCTTCGCGTACGACGATTCGGCCGACACGTTCCAGCTCCAGGGGAAAGGGTCGGCGGTCGAGATGGGCGATGCGGTCCTTGGCCTGGTCATCCAGGAGCTCGGGAGCAGGGCACCTAAATGGGCCGCCGTCCGCAATGCCTCGGACCCGCAGATCGACTCCACCGGGTTGACTCCCAGGGAGATCCGCACCAGGGCCGGACAGATCTACGAGCGGTTCGGTTACTGGAGCACGATCTCGAGCGCGATCACCACCTGGGCCCTGATCGTCGACAATTAGGGCTGCTCGGTATTCGTGACGGTCCGGTGGGGAGCCTCTATAATGTCGTCCCTGAGCCCCGCGAAACCATCCACGAGAGGCGACCTTCGATGGCAACCCCCTGGCTACTCGTTGGCCTGATCCTTGCCTTGCCCGGCCCGGGAGTGGAGTCGACCCCGCCCGGCCATCGCGTCGGCCTGGGCGTTGACGGCGCGTCGCTTTTCGTCCCCGATGGCTACCGGCCCGGGGCCGGAGGCGCGGTGGACGTGCTCCTGCACCTCCACGGCGCGGCCTCGGTGGTCGAGCCGGCCCTGGTCGATGCCCGATGGCCGGCCGTCCTGATCGTCTTCAACCGCAAGGGACTCTCCCGGGTCTATGCCGAGCCATTCTCGGATCCCGGCTTGTTCCCTCGACTGCTGGAGGCGGCCCGAACGGCACTCAAGGACCTGCACGTCTGCGGTGAGCCCCGCATCGGGCGCGTGGTCGTCAGCTCCTTCAGCGCGGGGTTCGGCGGCGTGCGCGCCCTGCTGCGTGTGCCCGAGCACTTTGCCCGGATCGATGGCCTGATCATGGCCGACTCGATCTACTGCGGCTTCACCGGCGCGCCCAAGGACCGCCGCGTCGATCCGGCCCTGATGGAGGGCTTCCGCCGCTTCGCCCTCGAGGCGGCCGCTGGCCGCAAGACGTTCCTGGTGACCCACTCGGCCCTGGTGCCCGATGGCTACGCCAGCACGGCCGACACTGCCGACTTCCTGATCCACGCCCTGGGCGGCACGCCCGGGTCGAGCCAGGTGAAATGGGCCGATGGCTGGACCCAGACTCGTGCGTTCTCAAAGGGCCGCTTCCTTGTCCTCGGCTTCGCCGGGACCGAAGGGGTGGACCACCTGAATCATCTGCGTCGGATCGGCATGCTCTGGAAGCGTTATTTAGCGATGCCGTCCGATCTGTTCCGGGACGATTTCTCCCGGTTCCCGCCCGGCTGGCTGACTCGGCCCATCGGCCAGCTCAACGCCGCGATCCAGGAGTACCACTACCTGCCGCACCGGGGCGTGCCGCTGGGCCCCTGGTCCAACGCAATCTGCCACCTGGATGCCTGGGCCGTCGGTGACGAGGAGGGAACGCCGTACCTGGAACAGCACACGGTCAACGGCGAGGCAGCGCTGATGAATCCGCTCTTTATCACGGGCGATCCCGAGTGGGGTGATTACACGGTCGAGGCGCGGGTCAAGCCGCTGGCGCTCGACGAGATGGCCGGCATCGTCTTCCGCTACCACACCAATCGCCACTATTACCTCTTCGCGACGACCGGCGGGAAGATGGCCCGCCTGGCGGTGCGGCTCCCGCTCGAGAAGAAGTTCCGCGTGGCCGAATGGCGCGAGCTGGGTCGCATTCCCTTCTCCTACGACACAAGACACTACTACCGGCTGACCGTCGAGAACCAGGGATCGGCCATCAAGGCGTCGATCGACGGGAAGCTCTTGCTGACGGCCGACGATGGTGAGCTCCTCCGCGGGAAGGTGGGCGTCACGGCCAATATCCCGGCGCGGTTCCAGGACTTTCGCGTCGAGGTCCCGGGCGAGACAGGTCGAGCGATCGAGGACCGCATCGGCCGCCGCGAGGCCGAGCTGGCGGCGCTCCGCGCCGAGAACCCGCAGCCCAAGGTCTGGAAATCCTTCGGAATGCCCAACTTCGGCGCCGGGCGCAACGCGCGGTTCGGCGACCTCGACGGCGACGGTGTGCCCGAGATGCTGATCGCCCAAAACATCCCGCGAATCGGTGATAACTTCATCCAGATCAGTTGCCTGACCGCGGTGAGCCTCGACGGCAAGGTGCTCTGGCAACTCGGCCGCGCCGACCCGAAGAACGGGCTCTTGACCGCGGATTGCCCGTTCCAGATCCACGATATCGACGGCGACGGCCGCAACGAGGTCGTGCTGGTCAAGGACTTTCAGCTCCAGGTCCGCGAGGGCGCCTCCGGGCGGCTGCGGCAATCGACGTGGATGCCGCAGGCCCTGCCCGACAATCGTCTGAAGCCGTACACGCTCACCAACGGCGACGCGCTGGCCTTCCTCGATCTCTCGGGGCAAGGGAAGCGCCAGGAGCTCCTGGTCAAGGACCGTTATTCGAACTTCTGGGTCTTTAACAATCGCCTCGAGCCGTTGTGGAAGGGTCAAGGGCAGACCGGCCACTACCCGTATCCGGTCGACATCGACGGCGACGGCCGCGAGGAGGTCGCCATCGGCTACGCGGTCTGGGACCACGACGGCCACCAGCTCTGGAGCCGGGACAACGAGCTGCGCGACCATGCCGACGGCCTGGCGGTCGGGAGCTTTGGTGCCGATGCCAGGGCCGAGCCGCGCGTCTATGCCTGGGGGAGCGACGAGGGCTTCCTGATGTTCGACCGGCGTGGGACGATCCTCCAGCACGTGCGGATCGGACATGCCCAGAGCGCCAGCGTGGGCCGATACCGCCCCGACCTGCCGGGCCTCCAGCTCATGTGCGTCAACTTCTGGAAGAACCCCGGGATCATCACCCTGTTCGATGCCGACGGCAACCTCCTGGCCCAGGACGAGCCGATCCACTCGGGCAGCCCGATGCTGCCGGTCAACTGGCGCGGCGACGGCCAGGAATTCGTCCTGCTCTCGGGGAATCCGCGCGAGGGCGGCCTGATCGACGGTCGGCTCCGTCGAGTCGTGATGTTTCCCGACGACGGCCATCCCGACCTGACCGCCGCCGTGGCCAACCTGACCGGCGACGCCCGCGACGAGATCATCCTCTGGGACCAGGAGCGCGTCTGGATCTACACCCAGGACCGGCCCTTTTCCGGAAAACGGCTCTATGCGCCGATCCGCAATCCCGATTGCAACGAGTCGAACTATCGCACCGTCGTCTCCCGGCCGCGATGGATCGAGCTCGGGGTGAAGAATTGACTGAGACACGTTGCGTGGGCCGTGATGGGTCTGGTCTGTCCGGCTCGCACGATAGGCGACCGTCATGGCAAACCTGGTTGCATCGCTCGCGCTCGTGCTCCTCAATGGAGTGACCCCGGAAGGAGGTCTCGAAGCTGAGATCGCTGCCTTGAGGCCGAAGGATGTCTCGGCCCAGGAGGCGGCCGTCCTCGATAACCTGGAAGAGCGCGCCCGGCGTGCGCTGTCGGCCATTGCGAGGGCGCGCAACCGCCAAGAGGCCGATCAGGCGCGGCCAAGGCTGCGGCGGCAGTTATTGCAGTCGTTGGGGATCCCGCATCTGCCCTGGCCGCCCGATCTCCGGCCGCGGCTGGTTGGGACGCTCCCCAGGGCGGGGTACCGCATCGAGAAGATCGTCTACCAGACGCTGCCCGACATGCCGGTACCGGCTCATCTGTACGTGCCGGATGGTCTGACCAAGCCCGCGCCGGCCGTGTTGTTCTACCCCGGCCACTGGTGGGCCGACAGCAAGTCGCGGCGGGATTTCCAGGCGTTTTGCATCAACATGGCCCGGTTGGGCTTCGTGGTGCTGAGCTTCGACCCCTTCGGCCAGGGGGAGCGCGGCGTCTCGTCGCGCGACCATCGCCGCACCGAGGCACTCCTGGTCGGGGTGGCTCAGCAGGGAATCGCCGAGTACGAGACGCGCTGCGCGCTGGAGTACCTCTTCTCGCGCAAGGACGTGGATTCCCGACGCGTCGGGATCACCGGGGCCTCGGGCGGGGGCTACAACACGTGGATCACCGCGGCGCTGGACGACCGGATCGCGGCGGCGGTCCCGGTCGTGGGCACGAGCGAGTTTGCCGAGCAGATCCACGTCTGCCGGCCGCTCGACTGGTACCAGGCGTCGGAGCATTGCCACTTCGTCCCGGGCCTGATCCGATACGCCAATAACCACGAGCTGCTGGCGATGGCCGCTCCCAAGCCCTTGCTGATCATCGCCGCCGAGCGCGACCAGAGCTTCCCCGTTGGCGGAGTGCGGGCCGTCGCCGACTACGGCCGCGCGCTCTACGACTCGTACGGCACCCGCGACCGGATTGGCCTGGTGGTGGACTCATCCGAAGGGCACGGCTACCAGCGCAGGAAGCGCGAGGCGGCCTATGGCTGGTTCCTCCGCTGGCTGATGGACCGCGGCGACGGCACGCCGTTTCCCGAGCCGCCGACCGCGACACTCGAGTTCGATGCACCGGAGCTGCGCTGCTTCCCAGTGGGTCAGAACCAGCAGGCAGGTCCAGCCATCATCGCGATGGTGCAACGCCTGGCCCGGGACCTTCCGCCGGACTCGCCCAATCGGAAGCCCGACCTGGAATCGGTCCTGGGACCCTGGCCGGAGCCGCGACCGGCCCGGCCCCAGGTGAAGCCCACCCGCCTGCAACGGCTGAGGATTCCGAGCGAGTCGGGAATCACACTCTCGGCGTTCCTGCTCCGGCCGCCCGGCAACGCTCAAGGCGTCGTCGTGGCGGTTGATGACCGCGGCAAGGAAGCCCTGGGCTCCGACCCAGTCGTCGCGGAGGCGTTCGAGCGGGGCTGGGCGGTCTGCGGCGTCGACCCGCGCGGCATCGGCGAATCGGCGACCACGAAGTCAGGCTGGGTCTTCGCCGTCAGCCTGCTCCTGGGCGAGAACTTCGTGGGACGCCAGGCCCAGGATCTGATCGCGGGGGTCCGTGCCCTGCGCGCCGAACCCTCGCTCCGGGGAAAGCCGGTCGGAGTCCTGGCGCGGGGAGCCTTCGCGGCGTTC
>JAJPJC010000335.1 GCA_021324445.1 Isosphaeraceae bacterium | reverse complement strand
CCCAACGAGCCGGAGGCGAACAAGCTCTTCCGGATGGTCATGAAGTACAAGGGGTCCGACCTGCACCTGAAGGTCGGGCTGCCCCCCGCCATGCGGCTGGCCGGCGTGCTCCGGATGATGCAACTGCCGGTCCTGACCACCCACGACATGGATCGGCTCATGTTCCCGCTGCTGTCGCCCCGCCAGAAGGACATCCTGGAGGAGACCGGTGGGGTCGACTTCGCCCACATCATCGTCGACCCCAACGGCGACGAGACCCGCTTCCGCGTCAACCTGTTCCGGCAGCGCGGCCGGCTCAGCCTGGTCGCCCGCCGCGTCAATACCTCGATCCCCGACTTCGAGGGCCTCGGCCTGCCCCCGGTCCTGGGCGAAATCGCCAGCCACGACCAGGGGATCATCATCCTGGCCGGGGTCACCGGCAGCGGCAAGTCGACCACCATCGCCTCCATGCTCCAGTACGTCAATCAACGCGAGCGCTGCCACATCGTCACCATCGAAGACCCGATCGAATTTACTTTCAAGGATGACAAGTGTATCATCAATCAACGGGAGGTGGGGATCGACGTCGTCAACTGGGACGTCGCGCTGAAGCACGCCGTGCGCCAGGATCCCGACATCATCCTGGTCGGCGAGATGCGCGACCGCGACACCTTCCTTGCCGCCATGCACGCCGCCGAGACCGGCCACCTGGTCTTCTGCACGATCCACGCCTCGAGCGCCCCGTCGACCATCAGCCGGATCCTCGACCTGTTTCCCAAGGACATGCACTCGGCCATGCGGCAGAACCTGGCATTCAACCTCAAGGCGATCGTCGCTCAGAAGCTGCTGCCGACGACCAAGGACTATGCCGCGGCGACCGGCCGGACCCGTGTCCCGCTGGTCGAGGTCATGCGGATGAACCCGACTGTCAAGAAGCTGATCCTCAACGAGGAAGACCTCAAGCTCGCCCAGGCCATCCGGCTGGGCAAGGAAGAGGGGATGGTCGACTTCACCGAGAGCCTGCGCCAGTTGGTGGTCGCGGAGAAGATCGAGCGCGCCGTCGCCTTCGAATTCGCCCCCAACCCGGAGACTCTGCGGATGGTGCTCAAGGGGATCACCCTGCCCGAACAGGGCATCCTCTAACTCGTCCCGGCGCAGGCGATCGCGGCGGTATGCCCGGGCGGTCCGCCGGGTGCGATCAGGGGTCGACGACGAGATCAACGCCGCGGGTCCGGCCCGCAAGAACCCGCTCCCTCTCGCCCGAGGAATGGCTTCGCTCCGAAGAAAGGTCTGCAAGCGATGATTCGCCCGTCCCTGCTGCTCGCGACCACGCTGATCCTGCTCCTCGGCGGTGCCGGCGCCGCCGAAGCCGCCGAGGTTCTCCCGGTCCTGCTCGCGCAGTCGCAAACCGTCGTGCGGGGGCCGGGACTCTATCTGAACCTCTTCAAGTTCATCCCGGTCGTGCTGATCTACCTGCTCTGGGTGTGGACCACCGACTGGGTCGAGCACGACACCCAGGAGCTGAACAACCCGCGCTTCGGCCTGTGGAATAGCGTCGTGTTCTTCTCCGGCGTCCTCGGGCTGGTCGTGATGCTGGCGCTGCCCTGGGGCCGGTTCTTCCTGATCGGCCTGGCGCTGTTGCTCCTGGCCTATTTCATCCCGCTGTTCATTTACATCTACAACCGCAACCAGATGGTGCCCGACGACCAGAAGGTGATGACGCCCTACCACCTGGGCGAGGTCGCCAACGACCTGTTGTTCAAGCTGGGGATGCGGCCGCTGTTCAACCGCGACGTCACGCCGGTGGACCGGGCCGGTCCGCCGATCACCTTCGTCGGCAAGAGTCAGGGTTCGGCCAAGGAGGATCCCGATCGGGTGCGCCGGGCCGAGGAATCGCGGTCCTACATGGCGGCCAAGGAGCTGGTCTATGACGCCGTGCTCCGCCGGGCGACCGACATCCACCTGGAGCCGTCGACCGAGCAGCTCTCGGTGCGGTATCGGATCGACGGCATCCTCCACGCCGCCGAGCCGTTCGACCGGCCGACCGGCGATGCGGTGGTCAACGTCTTCAAGGTCCTCGCGGCCATGGACATCTCCGAGAAGCGGAAGCCCCAGGACGGCTCCTTCGGCGCCAAGCTCCAGGCCCGGGACCTGGACTTCCGCGTGGCCACCTCGGGATCCAAGGCCGGCGAGAAGCTGGTGATGCGCATCCTGGACAACAGCGCCTCGATCACCAAGCTCGAGGAGCTGGGCATGCGGCCCAAGCTGGTCGAGCAGGTGCGCAACCTGGTGACCCAGCCGCACGGGATGTTCCTCTGCTGCGGCCCGACCGGGGCGGGCAAGTCGACCACGCTGTATGCCTCGCTCCGCGAGATCGATCGCTACCAGAAGAACATCATCACCGTGGAAGACCCGATCGAGTACCACCTGGACAACGTCACCCAGATGGAGGTCAACACCAAGGCCGGGCAGACCTTCGCGACCGCCTTGCGGTCGATCCTGCGTCAAGACCCCGACGTGATCATGATCGGCGAGATCCGCGACCAGGAAACCGCCTCGATCGCCTGCCAGGCGGCCAACACCGGCCACATGGTCTTTTCGACGGTACACTCCAATGACGCCGTGACGGCGCTGTTCCGCCTGCTCGATCTGGGTGTCGAGCCGTTCATGATCGCCTCAGCCCTCTCGGCGGTCCTGGGCCAGCGGCTGGTCCGCATCCTCTGCGAATCCTGCAAGGAGCCGTACAAGCCCAAGCCCGAATTCCTCAAGAAGGCCAACCTGCCCGCCGAGAAGGTGGACGTCTTCTACCGCCGTCCCGAGAACCCGGAACAGGTCTGCCAGCAATGCGGCGGCACCGGCTATTTCGGCCGGACGGGAATCTACGAGCTCCTGATCATCACCGAGGCGCTGCGGGACATGATCCGCGAGAATCCGTCGATCAACAAGATCAAGGCCGAGGCTCGCAAGAATGGGATGATCTACCTCCAGGAAGACGGCCTGCGTCAGGTGATCCAGGGCCGAACCTCGATCGAGGAGCTGCTGCGCGTCGTGAAATGAGGCCGGAGCCGAGGGCCGCGCCGACTCCGGGATGCCGGTGCGGCCGGCCCGTCTCCCGACCCTCCGCCGTCGATCGCCCGATTTCGTCTTTTGAGGGAAGTCTCATGTATGCGGTCATCAACCTGATCATTGTGGTGCTGATCCTCGGCTTGTGGTATGCCCTGATCAGCGAGGGGCTCTGGGGCGCGGCCTTGATGTTTTTCAACGTCCTGTTCGGCGGGATGATCGCCTTCAACTTCTACGAGCCGCTGGCTCAGCTCCTCGATCGGACCGGCATCCCCTGGGGTTTTTCGGACACGCTCTGCCTGCTGGGACTGTTCTGCGTCTCAGTGGTGCTCCTGCGGATGACGACCGAGACGATCGCCCCGGCCATGGTGCGATTCCCCACCCCGATCTTCCATCTTGGCCGGCTGATCTTCGGCCTGGGGGGGGCGCTGGTGACCATGGCGATCGTCATCCTGGCCTTCCACACGGCGCCGGTGCACAAGAAGATCTTTACGGTGATCGATCACGAGACGAAGCCACCCTTCGGACTGGGGCTCGATCATCAGTGGCTGGGCTTCTTCCAGTACCAGACGGGGGATGTGTTCGCTCAGTATGGCAGGGGAGCGCGCGATCCGTTCGGGACCTACGGGGTTTGGGGAAACAATCGGGAGCCGGTGCAGGTCTTCGATCCGCGCGCGGAGTGGCTCCTCAATCATTTCGAGGCCCGGCCGTATGGCGACGAACACTTGCTGCCCGAGGAGGGAGCCGTCGAGGGCGCCGGCGGCGCCGCCCCAGGCACCGCGCCGGCCATGGGGGGCGGACCGCCTGGGCCCGGAGGTCCCGGCGGCCGTCGTGGACCGGGCTGAGCCGCCGAGCGGACCAATCCGGCCGCGGCCCGGCCGCTCCGCGCCTCAAGGAGAAGCCGGCGGCGCGGGACTCAGCGGCCGGGTGTAGGACCGCAGCTCGACCAGGTCGAGCCGAGGCCGCGAGATCGTCCCGGCTGTCTGGGAAGTCTGCATTCGATAGATCCCCAGTTGGTTGGTGGTCGTCTCCAAGACATAAAGCGGAGCCCAGCCCGCGCTGTAGGCGCCGAGGGAGCCGGTGGTCATCAGGAAGTGGGGACGCGGGCCGCTTTCCAGTCTGAGCTGAAAGTCGACCGCCAGGTCGCGCTCGGCGAACGTGTCGATCAGGTGCGGTACCGCACCGGTCTGGCGAAACGCGGGGACCGTGGCGATCAGCCGGCCCCCCTTGTAGTCGAGGAAATACAAGGCGTCGAGCGGGATTGCCGCCTTGGCCCCTTCGTCGAAGCGTACCAGCACCGGTCCGGTCGCCACGATGCTCTCGCCGGACCGGTCCCCGGCCCCGGCCCGAGCCGGGGCCAGTCGGAAACTCGCCAGCAGCCACCCCAGAGCCACACCCGCCAGCAGCACCACCGCCGTGGGAATGCGCGAGCGCGGGACATCCATGATCGTCGCCTCCAATACGTGGGCCAAACGCGGACCGCCCCAGGGATCGACCCCCACCCAGGGCCTGCATTGTGCGACGATCTCCGGGTGGCGTCCAGATCATTCAGGCCGTACGCAATCCGCAGTGAAGAGCTTCTGGAAGCGGGGCCGGGCGAATAAGATCTTGAGGATCTCGTCGATCGGCGATAGGAGTGGAACAGAGGAACTCGCATTCCCGGGTGTCTCTCCGTGTTGCCTCGCTCTCGGTCGGTCTTCACTGCGTACTGCGTACGCGCAAGGGAGCTGCGATGTCCTGCTCATGGTGTCTCGTCGGGTTGCTGGGGGTTGTGGGTCAGGTTCCGCGGCCGCTGACGGGCGAAGCGGTTGCGCGTGAGCTCGAAACCTCCCGACGGGCGATCCTGGCGAGCGAGGCGGCGGACTTGAGCGAGCTGGCCGACCGGCTGGCCGGGACGGGGAATGTGCAGGCGGCCCGGGAGGTGCGCGGGCGGCTTCCCCGGGAGGTGGCCCCGGATGGACCGACGCAGTTCGTCCCCTTGCCGGATGTGGTCGGGCCCCGTCCCAAGGGGGAAGTGGCGGCGTGGCGGTCCCAGCTCGCGGCGATCCAGGGGCGGTTTGCGTCCGAGCTGTTCGCGCTGGCCCAGCGGGCCGCCCACGCGCAACCGCCGCGGTACGCGCTGGCCGACCGGTGCCTGCGCGGGGTCCTGGAGCGGCAGCCCGATCACCCCGAGGCGCGCCGGCTGCTGGGGTACGTGCCGCATGCCGGCGGCTGGGCCAGGCCCTTTGCCGTGGGACAACTTCAGAACGGGTTGGTCGATCATCCGGTCTTCGGCTGGGTGAAGTCCGACTGGCTGCCACACCTGGATCGCGGCGAGCTGCCCGCGCCGCAGGTCCGGGGCCAGAAGGTGCGATGGCTGGCGGCCGTGGATGCCGACCGCCTCCGAGCCGGTTGGAAACCCCCCTGGCAGATCTTCACCGAGCACTTCGAGGTCCAGACCAATCTTCCCCTGGCCGAAGCGATCAGCTTCGGCCGCCGACTGGAAGCCTTCCACGACCTGTTCTCGGCCCTGATGGCGGATCTGCTCGGTGACAACCTCCCCTTAGCCCGCCGGTTCCGCGATCCGGCCCTGGTGGGCGAGCCCACGTCGAAGCCCCATCTGGTTTACTATTTCGGGTCCAAGGACGAATACGCGGAACACCTCAGTCCCAGGTACGGGGCCGAGATCGCGCAAAGCCTCGGCTTTTACGACCCCCCCAGGCCCGGACGGGGCGGCCGGGCACCGGCCTACTTCTTCCACGACCCCGGAGGGCAGCTCCCGGTCACGGCCAATCTCTACCACGAAGTCTCGCATCAGCTCCTCTTCGAGATGGCTGGGCCCAATCAGTACACCAAGAACTACGGCAACTACTGGGTCTTCGAGGGGCTGGGCACCTACTTCGAGACGGTCGAGCCGCAGCCCGACGGCTCGATCGAGGTCGGGGGCCTGGTCGGGCCCCGGATCGCCGAAGCGATCAAAGCCCTGGTGGACCAGGGCCGGGCGATCCCGCTGGCCCAGTTCGTCGCCCTCGGCGAGGACGCCTTCAAGCGCGACGATTCCGGCATTTACCTCCGTTACCAGGAAGGCATGGCCCTGACCGTCTTCTTGATGCAGGCCCGCCAGGGGACCTATCGCGACGGCTTCCTCGACTATGTCCGCGACGCCTACCGCGGGCGGATCAAGCGCACGACCGGCCGATCGCTCCAGGATCGCCTGGGTCAGCCGTACGCCACTCTCGAGGCCCAGCTCCTTTCCTTCCTCAAGGACGGTCGTGGCGGCGCCCGGCACCGCGAGCCGCAGCCCAGGGTGAACCCGCCGGGTCGGGGCGGCTCAATCCGGACCGTGCCCGGCCCGTAGGGGGAGATCCGGCTACCGGCGGCTCATTCCCCGACATACGGCAGCAACGCCATGAAGCGGGCGCGCTTGACCGCTGCGCTGGCGGCGCGCTGAAAGGCCGCGCAACTGCCGCTGCGCTTGCGGGAAAAGACCTTGTTCTGATTGGTGCAGAGCTTCTTGAGCAGGCCGACGTCCTTGTAGTCGACGTAGGCCGGCCGAGGGCAACCCTCGGGTGTGCAGAAACGGCAACGATTCTTGCGGTTGCGTCCGAACTTCTTCCTCGGCATAAACCCGTTTACCTCAGTCAGTTGCGCTGGATGATCACTCAGGGAGGGTGCGTCACTGGGCCTGGCCACTCCCGGCGGCCCGGACGCGAAACCCAGATTCTAGCCGAGGATCGACGCGGGATCAAGCCCGAGAGAATCAGTAAGAAAAATATATCAAGGAATTTAATCGGTATCCGGTCGGGGTCCTCCCTTTCCCCCCCTTGATCAGGGGGGGTCAGGGAGGGTGGATGCGCCCGCTCTGGCTGGACCACCAACCCCGGATGGCGTCCTGGCGTCATCCGCGGGCTCTCAGGTGGCGGCGCGACCGCCATCGAGGCCGTCGAGGCGCGCGGCCGTGGTGGTCGGAGGCGGCGCGGCGTCGCCGCGCGGCTCCGGCGCGAAACCCTCCTCGCCCACGACCTGCTGGATCGAGTCCATCGCCTGCGGTTGAAGCCGAGGATTCTTGGGGCGTTTGACCGGTCCCAGCGACTGCTGGATTGACTCCATCGCCTGGCGCGTGACCTTCTCGGTGAAGGCGCGGAGCTCCGATTCCGCGGGGTGCTCGGCGAGCTGGAAGCCCGATTTCTCGGCGACCAGCAGGCTCAGCAGCAGGCCGAAGAGCCCGCTCCCGGCCGCCGCGCCGCCCCCGGCGGTGAGCGGGTTCTCACCCGGGGCGCCGTTGCCGCCCCCGACACCGCCGATGAAGACGCGCTCGGGCACCAGCGGCTGTGTGCACTTGGCCAGGTTGGCGGCCACGACCGAGAGCGCATAGAGCCGCGGATCGGAGAACGAGTTGATCTTCCGGAGCAACACCGACGCTTCGGCCAGGCCCTCCTGGAGCACCCGCGCGCCCTCGCCGCGACCGGCCAGGATGCGCTGCTGGCTCTCGGCCTCGGCCGTGACAACGACCTGCTCGGCCTGCTTGCGCGCCCGGGCGAGCTGCGCCTCCGCCTCGTTCTCGGCGATGCGGATCTGCACCATCGAGTTCGACAGTTGGGTTTGCATCTGCGCCTGGGCCTGGGCCTCATTGAGTGTGCGCAGCGTCTGGGCGGCCGTGACCTGTTTCGAGTAGGTCTCGACCTGCTCCAACGACAGTTGCCGCAGCCGCAACTGCTCGAGCAGGGTCTCGATCTTGCCGCCGGCCGATTCGGTGTCGGGCTTGCCGATCAGGACGTCGACGCACTCGATGTCAAAGATGTGGAACTTGCGGCCGAGTTCCTCGGTCGCCTCGTGCTGGATCGAATCGCGGTCCTGGAGCAACGCCAGCATCGTCCGCTTGTGCGCCACGTCACGGAAGTAGGCGCTGAGCATCGGGTCGAGCGTCTGGGTGATCAGCTTCTTGACGTCGCCGAACCGCTGGATGACGTTGGGCGCCTTCTGATAGTCGATATGGACGACGACCGACAGGGGCAGGGTCGGCTCGTAGGCATCCTTGGTCACCAGGTCGATCGAGCGGAGGCTCTCGTCGTAGCGATGCGCCTCGGTGCGCCCGGTCACCCAGTGCAGGACAAAGTTGGTGGTGGGGACCAGGATGATGTTCCCGGCGTAGGTATTGAACGCATACTTGCCCGGGCCCAGCGGCTTCTCCTGGACGCCGCGCTCCCCCTCCCCGACTCGCTCGCCGTGACGGAACGCCTGCCCCGAGATGTCCTGCCCACTCCGGCCATAGTAGCTGACCACCACGCCAACGTAACCGATCGGTACGATCGTTTTGGGGATCGACTCGATGGTGGCGAACCAACGGTTGATGAAGTAGGTGCCGTCGGTCAGCGGGACGTACTGCAAGCCCCGGCGCCCCCCGGCGCGGAGAAACGCCTCGGGATCCTGATAGTTGTTGTGGAAGTCCTTGTCGTTGCGGTCGCACCCCACCGCCGGCGCGATGATTTCGCCCGGCGGCAGCGACGGACCGTCATGCACCGTCACGATTCCCGTGCTGTCGACCAGGGTGGTCTTGCCAGGATTGAGTGGGTCCGGCGCCTCGACCGGCCCACCGATGATCACCGGGCTGAACCCTTCGATCTGGCCCAGCTCGTTTTGCCAGTTGACCAGCGCCTTGAGCTCCTTCGAGCCGCCGGTCTCCAGCCGATACACCGCCTCCTCGGTGATCACCATGAACAGCGCCAGGTTGATGGCGTAAACGCCCTCACGCAGGATCGCCCGCTGGCGGCCCCGCTGCCCGACCAGCGGCTCCTGTTCGGGACTCACCCCCACGCCCCCCAGGAACCGCCGTGCATCCTGGAAGTGATTGCAAGCAATCACCTGCCCCAGGGTTTGGCTGGGTTGGAGGGCTTCGCCGTCGCGGGCATAGACGTAACCGATCTTGCCCTGGGAGATGGTGACCAGGGGGACGCGATGGATGCGGTATTGCCATCGCCAGTAGCCGAGGTGCATGCCACCGCGGAGCACCTCGGCCTGGAAGCCGGCCTCACCTTCCAGCGCGATGATCCGCCCCTCGGGCACCGACCCTTTCACGGACCAGAGCTTCTCGACGATTCCGACTCGGTTGTTGGCGATGTAGCGCAAGCCGGTGAGCTCACATCCGATCACCACGATGGCGACGATGGCCAACACCCAGAACAGGCTCCCCACAGCGACGCTCCTCTGCGAACGAACGCGATGACCGCTCCGGACGGCCCATCCCGCCCGGGGCCTCGGTCCCGCAAAGATTACCCGATCAGCCGGGTCACCGGAGTGGTTCAATCCCCGGAGTGGACGGTTATTCGTCGCCCGGAGGGAATATTCGGGACAATCCGGCCGCGCGCGCGGCACTGGCGGTTGACCGGTCCGGACCTGCGGCCTACGCTGGGTCCATGAGTTTCGAAGTGGAGGTCAAGTACCGATCGGTCGATCACGACCAGCTCCGGCGGCGGCTCCTCGAGCGGGGTGCGGCCGCCGCGGCGCCGGTCATCCAGGAAGACGTTTATCTGAACCATCCCTCCCGCGATTTCGCCGCGACCCATGAGGCGATGCGGCTGCGGCGGATTGGTGATGAGAACCGGATCACCTACAAGGGTCCCCGGCGGCAGGGTCCGACCAAGACCCGCACCGAGATCGAGCTCCCACTCGCCCCGGGCGCCGACGCCTTTGCGCAGCTCGCGCGGCTCTTCGAGATCCTGGGATTCCGCCCGGTCGCCACGGTCCGCAAGACACGGACGACCTTCCACCTGGTGGATCCACCGCACGGGCTCGAGGTGTCGCTCGACCGCGCCGAGCACCTGGGCGATTTCGCCGAGATCGAGATCCTGGTGGCCGATGAGTCCCAGCTCCCCGCGGCGCAAGCCGCCGTGCTCGCCCTGGCCGCCGAGCTGGGCTTGACCGAGGTGGAGCCCCGGTCTTACCTGCGGATGCTCCTGGAAGCACGCCCCAAGGACCCGTCCTCCGCTCCAGCGGGCGACCGCCCCGTCGCGGCCATTCCCTCAGCCGGCGCTGCCGCTCCTGGACCTTGACTGTTGTGAGTCGCGGCGAGTAGTCTCAGGACCGTGATCGCAGACGTCGGCCGATCCGGATTCGGCGCAGGACGTTCCCGCTGTGCGGCTGATCGCATGGTCGGATCGTGGCACCCAACCCCCGGGGATCGGGCGCGGAGGATGGCCGCGAGCAGCCAGCCAACTCAACACGGGGACGAAGAGGCCCCCGATTCGCGTTCGCTTGACAACTCGGGCCGCAACCGGCGTCCGTCATCAACTCGTTAGCCCGGGAGCATGCTCGTCTCATGATCTCTCAAAACAGGACATTCCGCGTGGTCGGTCCGCTGGCGGTCATCGCCCTGCTCGGGACCATCCTCGGGCCCGGCCTGGCCCGCTCCCAGGTCGGGGCCGAGGTCTCGTCCCAGCCGGAGCCGCCGCGGGCGAACCCGTCCACCAGAGGGGACGGAACCGCGGCGAGCCGTCCAGGCCAATCCGCGGACGAGCAGGCCGTCCGCGCCGTCGATGAGGCCTTTGTCCGCGCCTATAACCAGGGCGACAGCAAGGCCCTGGCGGCCCTCTTCACCGAGGATGCCGAGGCCGTCGAGGCCGAAGGCGACCATCTTCAGGGACGTGACCAGATCGAACGCCGTCTCGCCGACACCTTCGCCGCCAGCCCGGGGGTGACGATCGCGCTGGAGATCGGATCGATCCGGTTCCTCAGCCCGGATGTCGCCCAGGAGGAGGGCCGCACGATCGTCAGGCCGACCCAGGATACGCGCCTGGCCCAGCCGTACACAGTTTTGTATGTCAAGCGCGGCGGGCGCTGGCTCATTTCCAGCGTCCGCGAGGAGGCCGACCCGCTGGTCCGGCCCCACGATCGGCTCAAGGATCTCGAATGGATGATCGGCGACTGGGTCGACGAGGCCTCCGATTCGCAGGTCCGGGTCAATTGCCGCTGGTCGGAGGACGGGAATTTCCTCATCCGCTCGTTCACGGTCAGGCAGCAGGGCAAGCCGGTGATGACGGTCTCCCAGCGCATCGGCTGGGACCCGCTGGCCCGGCGGATCCGGTCCTGGGAATTCGACTCCGAAGGCGGCTTCGGCGAGGGGACCTGGAGCCGTGACGGCGACCGCTGGCTCGTCAAGCACACCGGCGCCCGACCGGAGGGGGTCGCTGCCTCGTCGACCAACATCCTGATCCGGGAGCGATCCGACCTGGTGCGCTGGTCCTCGACCGACCGCGTGCTCGGGGAGGCCTCGATCCCCGGGGCCCAAGCGTACGTCATGGTCCGCGTCCCGCCCCCGCCGCGAACTCCGCCGAGAGTCCAGGCGGGGCCTTCCACGTCCCCGAACCCGACCAGGAGCCCCCGATGACTCGCAACTGGACGATCCTTGTCTTGACGTGCCTGACGGTGGCTCTCTCCGGTGGGTCGGCCCTGGCGCGCGGGTTTGGCGGAGGCGGCTTCCGTGGCGGCGGCGGCGTCCGAGCCGGCGGTTCTGGGGGCTTCCGCGGGGGCGAGATGGGCGGCTTCCGCGGGGGCGAGATGGGCGGCATGCGCTCCGGCGGCGCCGAGGGCTTTCGCGGCGGTTACGGCGGCGCCTCCTCGTTCGGCCGGACGCCCTCCTTCAGCTCGGCCGGGACGTTCGATCGGGGGGGTGGCGAGTTTCGGGGATATAACCCGTACGCCGGCGGCGGCATGGCCACGGGAGCGCGGACCGGCTCCGACACCACCGCACGGGGCGGGACGATCGATTACGGCGCCGCGGGGCGTGGAGTGGTCGGACCCGGCGGCGGGATGGCCGGTCGCGGGGTCGCCGGGGCCCAGGTGACGACGGCGGGTGGGCGGACCTTCACGGACGTGGGCCGGGCCGGGGGTGCCGTGGGGCCGGCTGGAAACGCGGTGGGTGGTCGCTCGAACGTGGCCGCCGCCGCCGGACCGCGCGGGACCGCCGTCGCGGGCTCGCGCGGTGGATTCGCAGCCGGTCCCGGGGGCGTCGTCGCCGGCGGCGAGCGCGGCCGCGCGGCGGTCGGTGCCGGGGGAGCGGCCGTCGGATCTCGCGGCGGCGCCGCCGGGTATCGCGCCTACGGGAACAACGCCTACGGGGCCTATCACGCCGGCTGGGTCCACGGCTACTGGAACGGACACAACAACGCCGCCTGGGCCTGGCGTGGACCCTACTGGGGCGGCTGGGGCTGGGGGATGGGCCTGGGCCTGGGGATGGGCCTGGGTTACGGCCTGGCGTCCTGGGGCTACGGGTCGGCGCTGTATGGGATGGGCTACCTGCCGTACTCCAACCCCTACTACGCCGCCCCGGTGGCCTTCGTCGATCAATCCGCGGCTGCCGTGCCCTACGACTACGCGCAGCCGATCGACACCACCACTGCGCCCGCGGGCGATGCGGTCGCCGACCCCGCGATCGCCACATTCGACGCCGCGCGGGATTCGTTCAAGCAAGGCAACTACACGCAGGCCCTGGCGCAGGCCAACGACGCCCTGGCCAAGCTGCCCAACGACACGGCCCTGCACGAGTTCCGTGCGCTCTGCCAGTTCGCCCTGAAGCAGTATGAGGCCGCGGCCGCAACCCTTTATGCCGTGCTCTCGATCGGACCCGGCTGGGACTGGCCGACGCTGGTGAGCCTCTACCCCGACGTCAACGTCTACACCGCGCAGCTCCGCGCGCTGGAAGACTCTTGCGCGGCCAACCCCAACTCGGCCGCGGCCCGGTTCGTTCTCAGCTACCACTACCTGACCGAAGGCTACATCGATGCGGCCGTGAGCGTGCTCAAGCAGGTGGTGGCGCTGATGCCCAGCGATACGCTGTCGGCGAAGTTGCTCCGCCAGCTCGATGTGCCCAAGGACCAGACCACGACGGCCACCGCTCCCGAGCCTGCCCCGGTCGACACGACCCCGCCCCAGGGCGCGTCGATGGCCGGGACCTGGAAGGCTCATCCGACCGCGGACACCGAGATCGGCTTGACCATCCAGCCCGGGGGCCAGTTCACCTGGCAGGTCAACCAGAAAGGCAAGGCGCAGCACTTCACCGGGACCTCGACCTACGGGGCGGGCATCTTGACTCTGGTCCAGGACAAGGGCCCCCCGCTGGTCGGTCGCCTGAGCTGGAAGGACGCCGAACACATGACGTTCCGGGTGGCCGGCGACGGCCCCGACGACCCGGGACTGAGCTTCTCCAGGTGAGGCGAGGCGGCGCGGGGTTTGGACGCGAGCAACGATGAAGCTGAACTGGCTGCTGGTGTTCATCCCCATCTCGAGCGCGCTGAACGTGTGCTGGTTCAGTGTGAAATGGAGAAATCGGGGTCGGGAGATAAAGTGGAGTGGACACCAGAACAGATCGGGTCGATTTGCCGCCGCCGTGCCAATCCCGAAGGGGAAAGACCGGGCGGCATCGTGCCGCCCCCTTCGGTCTGGGCCGCCGGGCCTCGGCCCGGGGTAGCCGTTCACAGTGGAGTTGAATGTGGTTGCCCCTGCCCCAGACCGTCGCCAGGTCAATCACGGGCCTCGAGTCTCCGATTACATCGCACACCGCCACCGCGATTTCCAAGGACGGGGCGCGAATCTCAAGAGACGATTCCCGTCGGCGAATCCACTCCGACCCGAGGTCCGGTCGTGGAATGCGTACCAAGCACCGGACCGGTGCATAATGGGATTGCCGGGTGAAAGCTCTCTGGGAGGTTCACCACATGCCATGAAGGAGGGTAGGCCAGACGCCTGCGCGATACTTCCGTGCAACCGAGCCTCCGCGAACGCCTGGCCGCGGCTCCCTCTCGTCCCTGGCCGGGCCGTCCGGTCGGCCTGGCGCTGGTGATCACCGATCTGGATGTCGGGGGTGCCGAGCGGGCCTTGACCGCGCTGGCAACCCGGCTGGATCCGGCGCGATGGCGCCCGGGTGTCTTCTGCCTGGGGGGTCCGGGCGCCCTGGCCGCGGTCATCCGCAGTGCCGGCATTCCCTGCGAATGCCTGGGCGTCGGCCGGAGGAACCCCATGGCGGCCATTGCGCGGCTGGCGGTCCGGTTGCGGCGGTTCGACCCGGAGCTGGTCCAGAGCTTCCTGTTCCACGCCAACCTGGCGTCGCGGCTGGCGGCGCCCTGGGCGGGCCGGCCGTGGGTCCTGGGCGGCTTGCGGGTCGCCGAGCGTCAGAAGCGCTGGCACCGGGTCCTGGATCGCCTGACGGCGCGGCTGTCGACCGGATCGGTCTGCGTCTCCCAGGGGGTGCGGAACTTCAGCCGGGATGTCGCCGGGCTCGACCCGGCGCGGCTGACCGTGATCCCGAATGGGATCGACCCCGCGCCGTATGATCTCGCGGAGCCGGTCCCGCGCGCGGCCATCGGTGTTCCGGTCGACGCACACCTGGTCCTCTACGCCGGCCGGCTCGATCCGCAGAAAGGACTGCCCGACCTGCTGGAGGCCGCCGAGCGGGTGATCGCCCGCCGCCCCGGATGGCACCTGGTGATGGCCGGCGACGGTCCCCAGCGCGGCTGGCTGCGGGAGCAGCTCCAGCACCGGCCCACCCTGCGCGACCGGGTCCACTGGCTGGGCCCGCGGGCGGACATGCCCGGCCTGCTCAAGGCGTCCGACCTGCTGGTGCTCGCCTCGCACTGGGAAGGCATGCCCAACGTCGTGCTCGAGGCCATGGCCGCACGACGGCCCGTCGTCGCCACGGCCGTCGAGGGAACCGAGGACCTGGTCGTTCCCGGCCAGACCGGCTGGCTCGTCCCACCCCGCGACCCCGCCGCGCTCAGCCAGGCCCTCCTCGAAGCGGTGGATGACCCCGAGCGCTGCCGCCGCTACGGCGCGGCGGCCCGCCTTCGCGTCGAGCGCGAATTCTCGATCGAGAGCACCGTCGCGGCCTACGAGCGACTCTGGGCCGGGGTGCTCGGCTATGGCCTCACGGCAGGACGCAGTACGCAGTAGGCAATACGCCGTTGGGGGAAGCCACAAGGTCCTTGGTAGGAATGCTCAAGAGCCGGTCGGCATGAGCTCAAGTCTTCATTGCGTCCTGCGTCCTGCGTACTCGCTCAGGCATTGCCCATGGTCCGCGCCGCGGCAATCGAGAGGCGGTCGACCGTGTGGGGATATTCCAGGTAGATGCTCGAGATCGCCCCGGTACATTCCTCCGGATCGAAACTCCGCGCGGCCTGATCCCGGATGGCGGTGTGGAGCGTGCGGGTGAACGAGGGAGACAAGGTCATTCCCCGCTGGGCGTGGATGATCCCATCCCGGGCTCCGACCATCGTGATCCAGAGCAAGGACCGGGCCTCGGACGAGGGCACCACGGAGGGGATCACTTGCCGCGCTGCCGGCTGCAAGTGCCACGAGTACGGGATGTCCTGCCAGGGGATCAACTCCCCGAAGCGATACGCCAGCACGATCACCTGGGGTTCCACGATCAGCGCGAACTCGGCCGGGCCGCGGCGGACGGCCTCCACCAGATCCGCGCCGATCTCGGCATGGAACAACACCAGCTCGTAATGCCCCGGACCGCAGTTGAATTGGGCCCCCTCCGGCCACAGGCGGTGGTCCGGATGGAACAGCTCACCGACCCGATAGGCAGGGACGACCCGCTGGTGCATCCGCCCACGAGGGTAGGTCTGCGTCGAGTCAGCCTGCGGGAAATCTTGGGACTGCTTCATCGCTTCTCCCTGAAAGTCCACGAGCGATCCGCGCCGCCACCGTCCCTGCGGGTGACGAATTCACTCGTCCGCCCTGAGGCTGGAGGTCCAACCCTCATTTCCGATAACCAATCAGGTCCTGTGCTGAGGATCAGCTACGATCTCCCCTCATCGACCATCCCTGCTTACGGCTAATCCATGCAATCGTGGGTCGACCCAGGATTGCGCCGACGGCACCCGTGAGGGGTCTGGGAACCGAATCCGAGTCGCCGCTGCGGGTCGAGCCCTGAGCGGTATCAGGGATCTGTGCAATCGGCCAAGGGACGATCCAATCACCAGCGGATGAACTCAGGCTATGAGTATAGTCGGTGGAGAGCCCACCGCAAGAGAGTCGCTCGGCCATGCGCATTTTTTTCCGAGATGATGTCAATTCTATGCATAGTTGATTGCATGCACCTGTGCTGTGACGTTCGGCAGGTGTGGGAGGTTGTGCCGCATAATCTGGCTGATAGCTTCTTTTTTAAGTCCGGCCCGCGTTTTTCCCAGAGCCGGCTTCCCCGCATCCAGGTGGTCGCGCTGCAAACAGGTTTACATCGAGTGCATGATCGGGTGCAGTTCAACGGTCGAGGTGGATCGGAGGGGTGAGGCGCGGAGTCGCGGGTGGGATCAGCATGATCGGCCGGGAGGTCGGAATTCTCGATGCGGTATCACAACCCTTGGGTTCCGTCGTAACTTGACAGTCTGAAGGCTTTTGCTAACAATAGAATTGTAAACCTTCGCCGTTGGTAACCACCAAAGCTCCTGGATCGGTCCGATTTTGGTCGATTTTTCTCGGATTCTCTTCAAAATGCGGACCGTGAGGTTTTTCCCGAGTTCTCGGCGACCGGGTCCAAGAGGTCGCGGTTTCCGATCATTTTTCGTCGGGAGTTCTCGATGTAATTCGAAAACCATCTTGGTTGGGTTCGGTTCTCCCGCGAATCGGCGGAGGGGCGAGGGGGGTCTGCGGGTCTTCGATTCGAGGCTCACATCCCCGGCGGGACGGGTCAGGACGACGAAGAGACAGCGTGAGTGGGATGGTACCGCGAAATTGAGAGTCGCTTTCGATCGGCCATCCGCATCGAGAAGAAGCGAGGTCAGCGATGGAGTTATCGAAACGGATCCGGGACCTTCGTTATGCGAAGGGTTGGGGCCCGGATGAGTTGGCGAGTCGTGCCAAGATTTCCCGGACAGCTTTGTACCAGATCGAGCGGGGCAATACGAGCAAGCCCCAGGCCGGGACCTTGAGGCGGATTTCCCGGGCCTTGGGGGTGCCGCTGGAGGCTCTTCTGGACATCACGCCGCTGTCGACCGGAGGATCGGTGGGAGAACCCTCCGAGGCGACGGCCCCGGCCCTGCCCCCGGTGGCCCTGGGACGCGTTCCCAGCGCTGACCGCGCCGAAGAACTGATGGAGAAGTTCCGCGTGCTCCTCGGCTCGCCGCTGGCCGAAGGCGTCGCCCGGATCGTCGAGGAGTCGTTCCGGCTCCTGCCGATTATCCCCCCGCCTGCTGCGGGGGACCCGTCCAACTATGCCCCGGCGCGGGAGATCGAGCCGATCCGCCGCGGTCGCTCCCGTTCGCAAAGCCCCGCCTGATCTGCGCAGTGGGCCGTGGGCCGTGGTCAGAACAGACCTAGACCATGACAGGGCCGTTCTTTGGTCACGATTCTTCCTGACCTCCGACCCCGGACGACTGACGACTCTCTCCTGGTGGCTGGCTGAAATAGTGCCGCATCAGGGCGGGCAATTCGGCGGCGAATTTGCTGCGGGGCAAGACCACCTGGCAGCCGGCCGTCCTGGCCGCTTCCAGGACATCGGCCTGGACATGCGGTCCGACAGCGACGAACCATGTGTCGGGACCCGTGGCCTGCCGGTAGGCGGCCAGGGCCGCCGGGGCGGCCAGGTCGTGCGCCGTCAGGTCGATGAAGACCACCCGCGGCCGGCATTTCTGTATGCGCATCCGGGCCATGCCAATCTCGCTGGCCACCAGCATCCGGTAGCCCAGCTCGGCCGCCGTGCCGCGCACCTTGGCTGTGAAGATCAAGTCGCGGCCCAAGACCACCCCCGCCGGGGCCGGCTCCGGCGCCGCCGGGGCGGCTGGTTCGGCCCCCGGAGCGGCCTCCGTTTGGGGAGCAGCGCGGGTTTCCACCGGCGGTTCACTGCGCGCGGGGTCCATGAGATTCGCCCTGCCAGTGCCATGCGGGAAGAGGGTCCGCGGTCGTGTCGCCGGAGCTCAGGATCCCATCGAGGACCTCACCACGGCCCCGCCGGTCCGCGCCTCCAGCATCCGATAGGATAACACGAAGCGGACCGCCATCACGAGGTCAGCCACGGCAAACGGCTTCCATAAGCCGGGAATGCCGGCCGTGAACCAGTACCAGAACGCGACCCCGCAATAGGCCACCTTCAAGAGGAGCCGTCATGCCGCTGCGCGGCACCCCGTCCGATGAAAACAGAGCCGCCGCGCGGTAAGCTCGGGGCGTCCCCACGGTGGTCCGAGGCCGAGTTGTGTTTGG